>NZ_JAUJFI010000224.1 GCF_030849505.1 Azospirillum isscasi
GCGCCCCCCCCGCCGCCACCCCCACCTCCACCGCCGCTGCCACCTCCTCCGCCCCCCCCCCCGCCGCCACCGCCCCCTCCCATGGAGGACGATGACGACGACGTTCTGGAACTCACCCAGATGCTCCAGGACGAGGGGCCGGACGAACCCGACGAGCCGGAGCCCGATCCCTGGCGCGACGAGCCGTCCTTCGGCTCGATGATGGACCCCGAGCCCGCATACCACGAGCCGGAGCCCGAACCGCCGCCCCCTCCGCCGCGGCCCGCCGCGCGGCGTCCGGCGCCGGCCTTCGACGATTTCGACGACGACGAGCCGCCGCCGCCGCGGCCGCGCATCCGGGCGTCGGACCTGGACGATGGGCTGATCTCGCGCCGGGTGGCCGAGGAGTCGTCGCACCATTTCACGCATCTGGCGCGCCAGCTCGGCGACGACCTGTCCATCGGCCCGATGCCCGTCGGCATCCGCACGGTGGAGGAAGTGGTCCGCGAGCTGTTGAGGCCGTTGCTGAAGGAATGGCTGGACGAGAATCTGCCGACCATCGTCGAACGGCTGGTGCAGCAGGAGATCGACCGGATGATCCGGCGGTCCCAGAAATTCTGAGCGGCGTCACGGCCGCCACGCATTCCGGCCACGCATTCCGTTTGAATTCGTAAGCGAAAGTTCCTGGTGATGTTGGAAAAGACGTATCGGCCCGCCGAGGTCGAGGAAAAGCACTACCGGCTGTGGGAAGAGTCGGGCGCCTTCGCGGCCAAGACCGAATCGAACGGAACGCCCTACACCATCATGATGCCGCCGCCGAACGTGACCGGCAGCCTGCACATGGGCCACGCGCTGACCTTCACCCTCCAGGACGTGCTGACCCGCTACAACCGGATGCGCGGGCGCGACGCCCTGTGGCAGCCGGGCACCGACCACGCCGGCATCGCGACCCAGATGGTCGTGGAACGGAACCTCGCCAAGGAAGGCAAGACGCGCCACGATTTCGGCCGCGACGCCTTCATCGACAAGGTGTGGGAATGGAAGGCCGAATCCGGCGGCACCATCACCCGCCAGCTCCGCCGCCTGGGCGCCTCGCCCGACTGGCCGCGCGAGCGTTTCACCATGGACGAGGGGCTGAGCCGCGCCGTCCGCAAGGTGTTCGTGGAGCTGCACCGGCAGGGCCTGATCTACAAGGACAAGCGGCTGGTCAACTGGGACCCGAAGCTGCACACCGCCATCTCCGACCTCGAGGTCGAGCAGAAGGAGATCAAGGGCAACCTCTGGCACTTCCGCTACCCGATCGAAGGCGAGGCTGACCGCTTCATCGTGGTCGCCACCACGCGCCCGGAAACCATGCTGGGCGACACCGGCGTCGCCGTCCATCCGGAGGACGAGCGCTACAAGGACCTGATCGGCAGGAACGTCGTCCTGCCGCTGGTCGGTCGCCTGATCCCCATCGTCGGCGACGAATACGCCGACCCGGAGACCGGCTCGGGGGCCGTGAAGATCACCCCGGCCCACGACTTCAACGACTTCGAGGTCGGGCGGCGCAACAACCTCGCGGCCATCAACATCATGGACCGCGACGCCCGCATCACCGGCGACGAGGTTCCTGAAGCCTACCGCGGCCTCGACCGCTACGAGGCGCGCAAGAAGGTCGTGGCGGAGCTGGAGGCGCTCGGACTTCTGGAGAAGATCGAGCCGCACACCCATATGGTCCCGCACGGCGACCGTTCCGGCGTCGCCATCGAGCCCTGGCTGACCGACCAGTGGTACGTGGACGCCGCCACGCTCGCCAAGCCGGCCATCGAGGCGGTGGAGACCGGCAAGACCGTGTTCGTGCCCAAGCAGTGGGAGAACACCTATTTCGAGTGGATGCGCAACATCCAGCCCTGGTGCATCAGCCGCCAGATCTGGTGGGGCCATCAGATTCCCGCCTGGTACGGCCCGGACGGCCAGTTCTTCGTCGAGGAGACCGAGGAGGCGGCCATCGCCGCGGCCAAGGCCCATTACGGCAAGGACGTTGAGCTGACCCGCGACCAGGACGTGCTGGACACCTGGTTCTCCTCCGCCCTGTGGCCCTTCTCCACGCTGGGCTGGCCGGACGAGACGCCGGAGCTGGCGCGCTACTACCCGACCGACGTCCTGGTGACGGGCTTCGACATCATCTTCTTCTGGGTCGCCCGGATGATGATGATGGGCCTGCATTTCATGAAGGACGTGCCTTTCCGGACGGTCTACATCCACGCCCTGGTCCGCGACGAGAAGGGCCAGAAGATGTCGAAGTCCAAGGGCAACGTCATCGACCCGCTGGACCTGATCGACCAGTACGGCACCGACGCCCTGCGCTTCACCCTGACCGCCATGGCCGCCCAGGGCCGCGACATCAAGCTGGCGGTCAGCCGCGTCGAGGGCTACCGCAACTTCGCGACGAAGCTGTGGAACGCCGCGCGCTACACCCAGATGAACGGGGTGGCCCCGGTCCCCGGCTTCAAGCCGGTCGGGCTGACCCAGACGGTGAACCGATGGATCGTCGGCGCCCTGGCGGAAGCGGCGAAGAAGGTCGGCGAGTCCATCGACTCCTACAAGTTCAACGAGGCCGCCAACACCGCCTACGCCTTCACCTGGGGCACCTTCTGCGACTGGTACCTGGAGTTCACCAAGCCGATCCTGAACGGCACGGACGAGGCCGCCATCGCGGAGACGCGGGCGACCACCGCCTGGGTGCTGGACGAGATCCTGCACATGCTCCACCCGCTGATGCCCTTCATCACCGAGGAGCTGTGGGAGCAGCTCTCCGCCGACCGGGCGAACCGCCTGATCTCCGCCCATTGGCCGGAGCATGGCGCGGAGCTGATCGACCCCGCCGCCCGCGACGAGATGGATTGGGTGGTGCGGACGATCTCCTCGGTCCGCTCCATGCGGTCTGAGATGAACGTGCCGCCGTCGGCCCAGATCGAGCTGAAGCTGAAGGACGCCGGTCCGGAGAGCCTGAAGCGGCTGGACACGCACCGCGACCTGATCCTGCGCATGGGCCGTCTGGCCAGCGCCGAGCCGCTGTCCGGCCCGGTGCCGAAGAGCGCCGTCCAGGCCGTGCTGGACGAGGCCACGCTGATCCTGCCGCTGGAAGGCATCGTGGACCTTGAGAAGGAGCGCGCGCGCCTGACCAAGGAAATCGAGAAGCTGTCCGGCGAGATCAAGAAGATCGACGCCAAGCTGTCGAACGAGCAGTTCGTCGCCAAGGCCCCTGAAGAGGTGATCGAGGAGCAGCGCGACCGCCGCGACACGGCGGAGCAGGCCCGCGACAAGCTCCAGAAGGCGCTGGAGATGCTGGCCGCCTGAATAAACCCGCGGACGGAAAAACGAGAAAGGGCAGGGGCTTCGCCTCCTGCCCTTTCTTTTTGCTTGAAGAACGCCTTACAGCTTGATGGAGGACACGAAGCGGTCGGCGTCGGCTTCGAGCTGCCGCAGCTCGTCCGCCAGTTGGGCGGCGGAGTAGATCATCTCGATGGCCGACTTGCCGGTCTCGGCGGCGGTGATCGCCATGGTGCTGACGCTCTCGGTCACCTCGTGGGTGTTGTCGTTGGCCCGGCCCACGGCGCCGACGATCTCCTCCGTCTGCTCAAGCTGGTCGCGCACCGCCGCGGACACATCCTCCGACAGGTGGGCGACCTCCTCCACCGTCGTCCGGATGGCGCGGATCGCCTCGACGACGGAGCCGGTGGCCTCCTGGATGGCGCCGACCTGACCGGCAATGTCCTCCGTCGCCTTGGCGGTCTGGTTGGCCAGAATTTTGACTTCCGACGCGACGACGGCGAAGCCCTTGCCGGCCTCCCCGGCGCGGGCGGCCTCGATGGTCGCGTTCAGGGCCAGCAGGTTCGTCTGGCCGGCGATGTCGTTGATCAGCCGGACGATCTCCCCGATCCGCTGCGAGCTGTCGGCCAGGGCGGCAACCGCCGAGTCGCTCTGCCGGGCGTGATCCACCGCGCGGCGGATGGCCGTGCTGGAGGTGGTCACGCGCCCCCCGATCTCTCCGATGGAGGCGGACAGGGTGCGCGACACGTCGTTGACGATGCCGACCACTTCGGAGGTCTGCTCCGCCTTCTCAGACGTGTCGAGCGCCTGCTCCTTCATCTTCTCCGCGGTGTCGCGGAGGATGTGCGCGCCGTTGCGGATCTGGTCGGCGGCGAGGCCGACGGTGTGCAGCACGCGCCCGAAGGCCGAATCGAAGTCGTTTGCGATGGCGCGGAGCGCGGTTTCCCGCTCCTCCTCCGCCCGGCGTTCGGCCCGCCGGGCCTCCTGCTCCAGCTCGTGCGTGCGCTGAAGGTTGTCCTTGAACACGCTGACGGCGCGGGCCATCGCCCCGATCTCATCGCGCCGCCCCGTCTCCGGTACTGTGGCCGTCCGGTCGCCGCCGGCCAGCCGCTCCATCACGCCTTCGATCAGGCGGAGCGGACGGGTGATGCTGCGGGCGACGAGCAGGCTGATCACCGCGGCACCGATCAGCAGGATCGAGCCGACCTGCAACACGTTGGCGATCACCTCGCCGCGCACCCGGTTCTGGGTTTCCACCGCGCTGGCCATGCCGGCGTTCGCCGTCTCCAGCAGGGCTTCGAAGCGCGGGACCATGGCCTGGAAGGCGTCGTTGAAGGTCTGCACCTCCGCGCGGAACGCCTTGGTGGCGTCCACGAAACGCCCGAGGTCGGTGCGGTAGGTGCGGGCGAGCTTCTCCAGCTTCGTCTGGGTCGCCCCGTCCAGGCCCGAATCGGCGAGGAAGAAGGTGAACTCGTTGAAGGCCTTCCGATGGCCCGACAGCAGCGACTCGTCGCTGTAGATGATGAAATCCTTCTCCATCTTCCGCATCGATTCCATGCGGCCGGTCAGCTTGTCGGCGTTCGGCCACTGCTTCAGATCGTCTTCGATGGCGCGGGCGGACGCGCGCAGGACGCCGCGCAGGCCGGTGTCGTCGGAAAGCCCCAACTCCTTCGCCCGCGCGACCACGGTGGAGAAACGCTCCTTCAGCGTGCCGATGCCCAGCGCCAGGCTGTCCAGCTCGTCCTTCGGCAGCCGTTCGGCGCCTCGCAGCCGGAGATCGTGCAGCAGGCGCGAAGCCTCCTCGGCGTTCTTCGCAAAGGCGGCGGCGGCGGCCTCGTCCCGGTCGGCCACGAAGCGCAGGGCCTGGAAGCGCAGGCGGCTGGCCCGGCGTTCAATGGCGGCGGTGTGCTCGTAGGCGTCACGGAACTGGTCCAGTTCCGACGTGGCTTCGAACATGCGCTGGGCGCCGACGGTGACCGTCCCGCCCAGCAGGCCCAAGGTGACCACGGACGCGGCGACCAGCAGCGCGATTCGCGTGCCGATGGAAATGTTCGACAGCATATGCGGAAAATCCTCGGTTGCGCCGAGGACCTTACCCGCCACCGGAGACGCCGCTGTTACGGTTTCATGGCGGATTCGTTACCCTGCAATCGTCCTCTGGGCAGCGGGGGTGAAGGTCCGGTATCCAGGGACCACCGGAAATGGAAGGGGGAGGTCGGCTGTTGTCCTTCGTGCTGTCGAAGCTGCTGTGGTTTCTGGTGTCGCCGGGCAATTTTCTCGTGCTGACCCTCGCCGCCGGAACGGTGATGCTGTTCACCCGCCGTCTGGCCCATTGGGGGAGGCGGCTGGTCGCGGTGGTGGCGGTGGGCTTCGTCGTCGTCATGGTCACGCCGGTCGCCTCCCTGGTCGCCCTGCCGCTGGAGGAGCGCTTTCCCCGCCCTGACCTGCCGGAACATGTGGACGGCATCATCATGCTGGGCGGAGCCGTGAACCCGCCGATCTCCCGCGACCGGGGCGAACCGTCGGTGAACGACGCGGCGGAGCGGATTCTGGGTTTCGCGGAGCTGGTCCGCCGCTACCCGCAGGCGAAGGCGGTCTTCACCGGCGGCTCGGGCCGGCTGGCCGGGCAGGAGGCGCTGGAGCTGCGGGAGGACATCGCCGTCCGCGGCGCGCTGCGGCAGGCCGGAATCGACCCGGAAAGCGTGACGTACGAGAACGAGTCCCGCAACACCTGGGAAAACGCCCTGTTCAGCCAGCGCCTCATCCAGCCGAAGCCGGGGGAGACCTGGATTCTGGTGACCTCGGCCATGCACATGCCGCGGTCGGTCGGCATCTTCCGGCGGGTCGGCTGGGAGGTGATTCCCTATCCGGTGGATTACCGCACGCGCTACGGTGGCCGGCCCTTCGTCCGGTTCGAATTCGACAAGCAGATCGACGCTTTGCAAGACCCCGTCCGCGAATGGATCGGCCTCGTCGCCTATCGCCTGATGGGGCGGACCGATTCGCTGTTTCCGGGTCCCGCCCATGACCGCAGCGCAGCACAGGCAGGCTCCTGACGGGCGCTGCGCGGTTGGCGCGGGGAGGTAACTCGGCTAGAGTGGCGCCACCAGATCTAGCGGGGTAGGTTCATGCGACGCGCGCATATGCTGAGGGGAGCGGTGGTGCTCGCAGGGGCGCTGGCGCTCGCCGCCTGTGCGTCCGCACCGCCCGCGCCGTCCACCTCCGGCCTGCCGCGCAGCGGCGTCTACAAGGTGGGCAAGCCCTATCAGGTCAACGGCGTCTGGTACTATCCCGCCGAGGATTACTCCTACAGCGAAACCGGGATCGCCTCCTGGTACGGTCCCGGATTCCACCAAAAGGTCACCGCCAACGGCGAGGTTTACGACCAGAATGAGCTGACCGCCGCGCACAAGACCTTGCCCATGCCAAGCCTCGTGCGCGTCACCAATCTCGACAATGGCCGGTCGCTGGTCGTTCGCATCAACGACCGCGGCCCCTACGCCAACGGGCGAATCATCGACATGTCGCGGCGCGGCGCGCAATTGCTGGGGTTCGAAGGCACGGGCACGGCCAAGGTGCGCGTGCAGATTCTGGCGGAGGAAAGCCGCGCCGTCGCCGCCGCGGCCCGCCAGGGCACGCCGGCCCCTATCCTGGCCGAACTGGAGGGTCCGGCGCCGAAGGCCGCCCCGCGCGGCTCGGTCGAGGTCAACGGCGCCGCCCAGGCCGCGCCCGCCGCGGT
>NZ_JAUJFI010000225.1 GCF_030849505.1 Azospirillum isscasi
GCCGTCCGGCGGGTCGATGTTTGGCGGGTCGATGTTCGGTGGGGCGGCAGGCGGTCCGGCGGCGGATCTGCCGCTGGGCGCCAGCGAGGCCGGGGCGAGCGCCCGCGCCCGCGCCGGGGAGGCCCGCAGCCTGGAGGAGCTGGAGTCGGCGCTGCGCGCCTTCGACGGTTGCCCGCTGAAGGCCACCGCCATGAGCACGGTTTTCGCGGACGGCAACCCCGCCGCCGCGATCATGCTGGTCGGCGAGGCGCCGGGCGAGGACGAGGACCGGCAGGGCAAGCCCTTCGTCGGGGTCAGCGGCAAGCTGCTGGACCGCATGCTGGCGCAGGTGGGGCTGGACCGCGGCAAGGTCTACATCAGCAACATCCTGCCCTGGCGCCCGCCCGGCAACCGGTCGCCGACCCAGGCGGAGATCGCCGCCTGCCTGCCCTTCCTGGAACGGCATGTCGAGCTGGTCGGGCCGAAGGTCCTGGTGCCGCTGGGCGGGACCTCCGCCAAGACGCTGCTGAACCGGGCGGAGGGCATCACCCGCCTGCGCGGACGGTGGTTCGACTACGCCTCCCCCGGCCTGCCCGGCCCGGTGCCGGTCATCCCGATGCTGCATCCGGCCTATCTGCTGCGCAACCCCATCGCGAAGCGCGAGGCGTGGCGCGACCTGCTGACCTTGCGCCAGCGCTTCCCGGACTGACGTTCCCGAACTGACAGTCCGGGCGGGAATGCCGCGGGGACCGCAGCAGCCCCCCTCTCAATCAATGCCGAAGCATCACTCCGCCGCCTGCGGGCGGGCCGGCGGCACGATCTCGCCCTTGCGGTTCAGCGCCTTCGCCAGCGCGTCCAGACGGCGCTGCACCGTCTCGCCGGCGGGCACGCTGAAATCGTCCGGCAGGGTCAGCACCAGCCGCTCCCCCGACACCTTCAGCGCCGTGCGCTGCAACAGGGCGGTCGCCCCGCCGGTCAGCGTGTGGGCCAGCCGCAGGGCCAGGCCCAGCACCAGCGCCTTGCGCGCCTGGGCGTCGCTCAGCAGCGCCCGCGGGCCGGCGGTCACCGCGCTGGCGGTGGCCGGGCCGTCGATGGAACCGGCGTAACGGGCGTAGACAGCCAGCGCCAGGAAGGCCCGCTCGTCATGGTCGATGCCGGGGAAGGGGTAGCGCAGGATGCGCTGGCAGGCGTGCTCCGCCCGGTAATCGGGATGCTCGGCCCAGCCCACGTCGCTCAGCAGGCAGGAAGCCCGCCGCAGCCGCAGCGCCGCGTCGTCCTCCCCCGCGAAGAGGTTCCCGGTCCAGGAAACCAGCAGGGCCGGGTCGCCGATTCGGACGAAGCGCTGCGCCCAATCCTCCGCCGCGGCGATCAGCGGGTCCTGCCGCTGCGTCTCGGGGTCGAGCAGTGCGTAGAGATGCCCTTCCCGCAACCCGAACGCCGAGAAGACCACGCTGGACGGCTGGGCCATCCGCAGCAGCCGTTCGAACACCAGCGCCGCGTAGGGGAGCGTGTCCACCCGCCGCCGCGACCCCGACATCTTCTCCAGGGAGGAGCGGCTCTGCTTGGCGATCAGCGCGGCGAAGTCCCGCGCCTCCGCGAAGGGCACGGTGTAGTGGTGGATGATGTGCAGCGGGTGCTTCACATGCTCCATGTGCAGCTTGGCCAGGGCCCGCCAGCCGCCGCCGACCGGATAGAAGGGCTTGCCGCGAAGCTGCGCCAGCCAGTCCAGCTTCTCAAGATGCTGGTCGATGGCGCGGACCAGCCCGTTCGGCTTGGCGGGATTCAGCTCCATCAGGCGCAACGGCCCCAGCGGCATCGTCAGATGCTCGCCGATCAGGCCGCGCTCCATCCGCACCAGCTCCAGGCTGCCGCCGCCCAGGTCGCCGACCAGCCCGTCCGCGGCGGGGGTGCCGGACAGCACGCCCATTGCGGACAGCCGCGCCTCCTCCTCGCCGCTGATGACGCCGACCTCCAGGCCGGTGCGGTCCTTCACCCGCTGGACGAAGGCCGCGCCGTCGGCGGCGTCGCGCACCGCCGCCGTGGCGATCACGTCCAGCCGCCCGACCCGCATGCCCGAAGCCAGCAGGGCGAAACGCTCCAGCGCGTCCAGCCCCTGGGCCACGCCGTCCGGGTTCAGGCAGCCGGTCTTCTCCACCCCGCGGCCCAGGCCGCACAGGACCTTTTCGTTGAAGACCGGCAGGGGCGACCGCTTCAGCGCGTCATAGACCACCAGCCGGATCGAGTTGGACCCGATGTCGATGACGGCGATCCGCTCGCCCTTCTCGACCGTGGCGGCCCTGTGTTCCTGCGCCGACGTCATAGGCAACCGATATCCTCAATCAAGTGACCGTACGGAGCTTCAACCGCGGCGGCGTCTTTTTGCTGCTCAACGCGCTGCCGCGTCCCGACAGGCTGGGGTTCGTCATGAAGTAGTTATGGGCGCTGAACGCGTCCGGGCCAGCCTCGATCCGATGATAAACGCCGTCCGGGCCGAGTTTCCAGGTGTTCGCCTCGTCCTTCAGGTTGGCGACCATGATCTGGTCCAGCACCTGCTCGTGCACCGTCGGGTTCTCGATGGGCACCAGCGTCTCGATGCGGCGGTCCAGGTTGCGGGTCATCCAGTCGGCGGAGGAGATGAACAGCTTGGCCTGCGGGCTGGGCAGGGCGTGGCCGTTGGCGAAGCAGATGACGCGCCCGTGCTCCAAGAAGCGCCCGACGATGCTGCGCACCCGGATGTTCTCCGACAGGCCCTTCACGCCGGGGCGCAGGCAGCAGATGCCGCGGATCACCATGTCGATCTGCACGCCCTTCTGCGACGCCTTGTAGAGCCGGTCGATGATCTCCGAATCGACCAGCGAGTTCAGCTTGACCCAGATGTGGGCGGGCTTGCCCGCGGCGGCGTTGGCGACCTCCGCGTCGATCAGCTCGCCCAGACGCTGGCGCAGCGTGATCGGGGCGATGGCGATCTTCTCCAGCAGCTTCGGCGTGGCGTAGCCGGTCATGTAGTTGAACATCACCGCCGCGTCGTGGCACAGCGCCGGGTCGCAGGTGAAGAAGGACAGGTCGGTGTAGACCTTGGCCGTGATCGGGTGGTAGTTGCCGGTCCCGAAATGGACGTAGCTGCGCAGCGCCTTGTTCTCGCGCCGCACCACCAGCGACACCTTGGCGTGCGTCTTCAGATCGACGAAGCCGTAGACCACCTGGGCGCCGGCGCGCTCCAGGTCGCGCGCCCAGCGGATGTTGGCCTCCTCGTCGAAGCGGGCCTTCAGCTCGACCAGCGCGGTGACCGACTTGCCGGCCTCCGCCGCTTCGATCAGGGCGGCCACGATCGGGCTGTCCTTGCTGGTGCGGTACAGCGTCTGCTTGATGGCGACCACCTGCGGGTCGCGCGCCGCCTGCCGGATGAACTGCACCACCACGTCGAAGCTCTCGTACGGGTGGTGGACGACGATGTCCTTGTCGCGGATGGCCGCGAAGCAGTCGCCGCCGAAGTCGCGGATGCGCTCCGGGAAGCGGGCGTTGAACGGGCGGAAGACCAGATCGGGCCGCTCGTCCACGATGAGCTGCCGGGTGTCCGACAGGCCGATCAGCCCGTCCAGGATGAACACGTCGTCGTTCGACACCCGCAGCTCATGGCGCAGGAACTCGCGCAGGTCGGCGGCCATGCCGGCGTCGGTGGCCAGCCGGATGACGATGCCGCGGCGGCGGCGCTTCAGCGCGCTTTCGAAGGTGCGGACCAGATCCTCCGCCTCCTCCTCGATCTCGATCTCGCTGTCGCGCAGCACCCGGAAGACGCCGTGGGCCTTCACCTGGAACGGGGGGAACAGCCGGTCGATGAACATCATCACCAGCTTTTCCAACTGGATGAAGCGGATCTCCGACCCCGGCAGGCGGATGAAGCGGTCGAGCTGCGCCGGCAGCGGCACCAGCGCGTCGAGATGCCGCCCCTTCACCGGCTCGTGCAGTTGCAGCGCCAGCGAGAAGCCCAGGTTGGGCAGGAAGGGGAAGGGGTGCGCCGGGTCCACGGCGATGGGCGTGAGGATCGGGAAGATGTCGTCCAGGAACTTGGCCTCCAGCCAGTCCTTCTCCCCCTCGGTCACGTCCTCCGCGTTGATCACGGTGATGCCGGCCTCGCGCAGATCCTGCTTCAGGCTGCGCCACATGGCCTGCTGCGCGTTCATCAGATCGACGATGCGCTGGTTGACGGCGGTCAGCTGCTGGGCCGGGGTCAGGTTCTCGGCGCTGGGGGTCTTCACCCCGGCGGCCACCTGCCCCTTCAGGCCGGCGACGCGGACCATGTAGAATTCGTCGAGGTTGCTGGCCGAAATCGACAGGAACCGCAGCCGCTCCAGAAGCGGGTGGTTCGGGTTGGACGCCTCGTCCAGGACGCGCTGGTTGAAGGCCAGCCACGACAGTTCGCGGTTGATGAAGCGCTCCGGCGCGTCCGCTTCGATGCAGGTCGTTTCCAGATCCTGAAGTTGGGTCACAGCAGCCTCGGGCTTTTGCGTGAAGGGTGGTGCCGCTACAGTCCGGCTGGGCCGGACCGCCCGCCGCCAGCCGGCGGGAACGGCAACCTACCCCAACTGCGTTACGGTTTTGGGTCAGTCACCATAATACCGCCGCCACGATAATACCGCTGCGAAAACAGTCGCACCCCCCAGCGAACTGCGCCGCACCCCGCTCTTTCCAGGAGGAACACCCCCGCGATGAAGACCCTCTACCTCATGCGCCACGGCAAGTCCGCCTGGGACGATCCGTCCCTGGACGACCACGACCGCCCGCTGGCGCCGCGGGGGAAGAAGGCGGCCCGGCTGGTCGGCCACCATCTGAAGGACCGCGGGGCGCGCATCGGGCTGGTGCTGTGCTCCACCGCCCGGCGCGCGGCGGACACCGCCGACCGCCTGCTGGAGGTGATGGACGCGCCGGACATCCCCGTGGAGCGCGAGCGCGGCCTCTACCTCTGCGGGGCGCGCGTGCTTCTGGAGCGGCTGCGCGACGCGCCGGATTCCGCCGACTCGCTGATACTGGTCGCCCACAACCCGGACCTGCACGACCTCGCGCGGGAACTGGCCGGCGGCGGGGAGGAGCGGGACCGGGCGGCGCTGGCGGAGAAATTCCCGACCGGCGCCTGCGCCGTTCTTCTGTTCGAATGCAGCCGCTGGGCCGACCTAGACATCGGGGCCGGGCGGCTGGCCGATTTCATCCTGCCGCGCAAACTCTCTTAACGCCCTTTTCCGTATGGGGTATTTCAACCCCGAACCGAGCAGGCCCGGAACAGAGCAGGAGTCGCAGCCCCGTGTCTTCCGCGCCCCAGAATGCCGCAACTTCCGGCGTGTCCGCCGTGCGCGAGGTGGAGATGAAGCTCCACCTCGATCCACGCGATCTTCCCCGCGTTCCGGATCTGCCCGCCCTGAAGGCGGCGGCGGAGGGCGCCCCGGCGGTCCGCAACCTGCGCACCGTCTACTACGACACGCCGGACCGGCGGCTGTTCGCCGGGGGCGTGGCCCTGCGGGTGCGGCAGGACGGCGACCGCTTCGTGCAGACCTTGAAGACCATCAACGCCGCCGCCCCCGGCGACTCGGCGGCGGTCGCCATCCGCAAGAAATGGGACTGGGCCATCGCCACGGCCTCCCCGGACATGGCCCCGCTCGACGCCGAGGGCGTGGCCGCCCTGGTGCCGGAGGAGGCGCGCAAGGCCCTGGCGCCGCTCTTCACGACGGAATTCCGGCGCACCACCCTGCTCGTCCGCCCCGACGCCCTGACCTCCATCGAGGTCGCGGTGGACGAGGGGGAGATCACCGCCGGCAACGCCCGCACCCGCATCAGCGAGGTCGAGCTTGAGCTGAAGTCGGGCCGCGTCGGGCGCCTGTTCGACCTCGCGCTGACGCTCCAACGCAGCGTGCCGGTGCGCATCGGCACGGAGAGCAAGGCGGAGATCGGCCACCGCCTCGTCACCGGGCGCCCGCCCGTCCCGGCCCTGCCGGAGCCGCTGGGCCTCACCCCGGTCACCACGGTGGCCGAAGCCCACCGCCACATCGTCCGCCATGGCTTGCGCCTGCTGCTCGCCAACGAGGCCTGCGCGCTGGCCGGGGGCGACGTGGAGGGGCTGCACCAGATGCGGGTCGCGCTGCGCCGGCTGCGCACGGCCATCCGCCTGTTCCGGCCCCTGACCGGGGAGCCGGACGCCTGCCGCGCCGGGGACGGCATCCGCTGGTTCTCCCGCCAGCTCGGCCCGGCGCGGGACTGGGACGTGCTGCTGTCGCAAGGGGTCGAGCCCTTCGCGGCGACGGGGAAAGCCCCCGCCGACACGCTCACCGCCCTCGCCGCTGCGGTGCGGGAGGCCCGGCGGGCGCCCGCCCAGGCCGCCGTGGAGGCGATCCAGTCGCCGCGCTGCGCCGGGCTGATCCTGGCGCTCGGTTCCTGGCTGGAGGACGGGGCGTGGCAGTCGGGCGCGGCGCCGGAGATCCGCGCCCAGTTCGACCGCCCGATGGCCGCGGAGTTCTTCCGCGGCCTGTACGCTGAAACGGCAACGGTGCCCTTCATTGCCGCGCTGGACGCCCTGCTGGGCGCGCTGGACGCCGAGCACGACGCCGCGCTGGCCCGCGGCCTGTTGAGCGGCCTGTCGGAGGTTCAGCCGGAACACCGGCCCGCCGCGGATGCGGCCGCCCGCTGGCTCGCCAAGCAGGCCGACAAGCGCCGCAAGGCGCTGCCGGGACTGTGGAAGGCGTTCCGCGACAAGGCGGTGTTCTGGTAAGGCCCGGCCCTCGCCCCCTCCCCCGGCGGCCCTCCCCCGCCCCCGGCGGACCGAAGGTCCGCCCGCCGCGTCAGGGCAAACCTTTGGTTTGCGCGAGAGCTGCGCAGGGAAGGGTTAAAGCGGATTGCGATCCGCTTTGGACCGCGACGGTGGTCCCGGTCGCCCATGCGACCGAAGCCGGCTGGCGAATGAAGCGATATGAGTCTAAATGGTGCATCCGGCAAGATGAGGGAATTTTAGCGGCGCGAGCGGGTTGAAGGGGAAGTTCCCCTCCAAGGTGGCGTGC
>NZ_JAUJFI010000226.1 GCF_030849505.1 Azospirillum isscasi
AGATGCAACCATGACCACGGAAACCCCGTCCGACCCGCGCCCGAGCCTCGCGGCGCTGTCGGCACCGCTGGCCGGGCGGCTGGTGGCCGACGCCGCGGTGCTGCGCCTCGGCCTTGAGCGGGTCGGGGGGGCCTGCGTCGTCGATGCCGGGATACGCCATCCCGGCGGCCTGGAGGCCGGGCGGCGCATCGCCGAACTGTGCATGGGCGGCCTTGGCCGGGTCACGCTGGGCCCGGTGCCCGGCACGCCGTCCTGGCCGTTCGGCGTCACGGTCCACAGCGCCCAGCCGGTGCTGGCCTGCCTCGGCAGCCAGTACGCCGGCTGGAGCCTCAGCCACGGCAGCGGCAAGGACGCCTTCTTCGCGCTCGGCTCCGGCCCCGGCCGCGCGCTGGCCCGGCAGGAGACGCTGTTCGACGAGCTGGCCTACCGCGACACAGCCGAAACGGCGGCCTTCGTCATGGAGGTGGCGGCGGTGCCGCCCGCCGAACTGGTCGCCCGCATCGCCGCCGCCTGCGGCATCGCCGCGGACCGGCTGACCCTGATTCTCACCCCGACCCAGAGCCTTGCCGGGACGACCCAGGTGGTCGCCCGCGTGCTGGAGGTCGCCCTGCACAAGCTGCACAGCCTCGGCTTCCCGCTCGACCGCGTGGTGGACGGCATCGGCATGGCGCCGCTTCCACCGCCGGGTGGCGGCTTCCTCACCGCCATGGGCCGCACCAACGACGCGATCCTTTACGGCGGAACGGTCCATCTGCACGTCGCCGGCCCGGACGGCGAGGCGGAGGATCTGGCGCGCCGCCTGCCCTCTTCCGCCTCGCGCGACCATGGCCGCCCCTTCGCGGAGGTCTTCGCCGCGGTGAAGGGAGACTTCTACGCCATCGATTCCATGCTGTTCAGCCCGGCGCGGGTGACCGTCACCGCCATCGACAGCGGGCGCAGCTTCCACGCCGGGGAGTTGGCGCCCGACCTCGTTGAGCGTTCGTTCCGCGATGTCCGGTGAGCGCACCGCCCTGATCCTCACCGAACGGCCCGACTGGCACACGCCCCGTCTGGTCCGGGCCATCGAGGCGCGTGGCCTGCCCTGCCGCTGCGTTTCGCCCCGGCGCTGCGGGATCGCCGCCGGCTACACGGCGACGGGGCTGCTGATCCCCGGTTTCGAGGAGACGCTTCCCGCGGGCGTGTTCGTCCGGGCGGTGGGCCAGGGCAGCTTCGAGCAGGTGACGCTGCGCCTGGGCGTGCTCCACGCGCTGCGGGAGCTTGGGGTGCCGGTCTGCAACGACGCGCGGGCCATCGAGCGCTGCGTGGACAAGAGCATGACGAGCGTCCTGCTGGCCCGCGCCGGCCTGCCGACCCCGCCCGCCCTGGCCACGCAGGACGTCGAACCGGCCCGGCGCGTCCTGGAAGGTGCGCCCGACCAAGTGCTGAAGCCCCTGTTCGGCGCGCAGGGACGCGGCCTGCTGCGGCTGGACGGGCCGGAAGCGCTGCCCGACGCCGCAGCGGTCGCCGGGGTCTACTACCTCCAGCCCTTCATCCCGCCGCGGACCAAGGGCGCGTGGCGGGACCGGCGGGTGTTCGTGTCCGGCGGGCGGGCGGTCGCCGCGATGAACCGGCATGGGCAAAGCTGGATCACCAACGTCCATCAGGGCGCAGCCTGCGAGGCCGCTCCCGCCGACGACGAGGCCGCCGCCCTCGCCGTCCGCGCCGCGGCGGTGGTCGGTGCCGGCTATGCCGGCGTCGATCTGATCCAGGACCGGGCGGGGCGCTGGCTGGTGCTGGAGATCAACAGCATGCCGGCGTGGCAGGGGTTGCAGCGGGTCAGCGCGGTGGACATCGCCGACGCCCTGGCTGCCGACTTCGTGGAACGGGTGGGCGCATGACCGGCTGGGCGCCGATTCCTCCCGATCCGGCATCCGGCGTGGCCGGCGCCTACCGCGCCGCCTGCCATGTGGAGCTGCGCGCGCTGAAGCCCGGCAACGTCCACATCCATGCGGACGGCCACGGCATGACCGTCGCCCAGTTCCTCGCCAGCGCCGACGCGACCGCCCCCATCCTCGCGCAGCCGGGCCTGAGCGTCGGCGAGCGGATACACGCCGCCGTCGCCGCCACGCGGGCGGTCGCCGGCTGCAACACCAACCTCGGCATCCTGCTGCTGGCTGCCCCGCTGGCCCAGGCCGCGCTGGCCGGCGGCGGGTCTTTGCGCGACCGGCTGGGCCATGTGCTCGCAAACCTGACCGTGGCGGACGCGGAGCTTGCGTTCCGCGCCATCGCGCTGGCCGAACCCGCCGGCCTGGGCCGCGTGGAGGGAGCGGACGTGCACGCCCCGGCGCGGGTGACGCTGCTCGCCGCCATGCGGGAGGCGCAGGACCGCGACCGGATCGCCCGGCAGTACGCGACGGACTTCGCGGACGTCTTCGAAACGGGCGTGCCGTGCCTCCGCCGCTGGCTGGACGCGGGGGCCGGCTTCGCGCAGGCCGCCGAATTGCTGTATGTCGAATTCCTCGCCACCGTGCCCGACAGCCATGTCATCCGAAAATACGGGCTGGAGCGTGCTGAATGGTTACGCTCCCGGGCTTCGGAATTGAGGGAGGACGCGGTCCCGGATCGTGCATTCACGCTAACGCGATCGCGCTTGGCGGAACTGGACAGGGAATTCAAATACAATGGCGTCAATCCGGGAACGACCGCGGATCTTGTCGTGGGCTGCCTGCTTGCGTTCTGGCTCATGCAATGGCCGTAGCGGCCCGAAGCAACCGATAAGACGCCTTCCACGAAAAACGCCGATAAAGCTAGGGAGAAAGGCCATGCCGATGTGGGGAGGACAATCCGCGAAAATCAACCGTGTGCTCGTTGGCGAGTCGCTGGTCGGCGATGGGAACGAGGTCGCCCACATCGACCTGATCATGGGGCCGCGCGGCAGCGCCGTGGAGACGGCCTTCTGCAACGCGCTGACCAACAACAAGGACGGCTTCACCGCCCTTCTCGCCGTCGTCGCGCCCAACCTGATGTGCAAGCCGGCCACCATCCTGTTCAACAAGGTCACCATCAAGGGTGCCGAACAGGCGGTGCAGATGTTCGGCCCCGCCCAGCACGCCGTCGCCAAGGCGGTCGCCGACTGCGTGGCGGAAGGCACCATTCCGCAGGAGGAGATCGACAACATCTTCATCTGCGTCGGCGTCTTCATCCATTGGGAAGCCAAGGACAACGCCAAGATCCAGGACTACAACTACCGCGCCACGAAGGAGGCCATCGAACGCGCCGTCGCCAGCTTCCCGAGCGCGCAGGATCTCATGAACCAGAAGGACAAGGTGAAGCACCCCTTCGCCGCGTGACCGGCTTACCGGTCCAGGCGGGCCAGGGCCGCCAGTTCCGCGCCGCCGATGCGGCCGTCGTGCAGCGCCGTCGCCACCAGGGCACCGGCGCTGCCGCGCGCCGCAAGCTCCCGCAGGTCGTTGCCGCCGCGCACGCCACCGGCGGCGAACAGGCGTGCCTGCGGCGCGGCCCGGCCGATCCCGGCAAGGCGGTTCCAGTCCGGTCCCTCGCCGGACCCGACGCGGGCGAGGGTCATGGCGATGATCCGCTCCGGCCACAGGTCGGTGCGCTCCGCCAACGCGGGCGGCCCGACGAACCGGTCGCGGAAGTCGAGCGAGAGGATCACCCGGGCCCACGCCGGGCCGGCCTTCAGTTCGGCCAGCGGCTCCAGCCCCTCCAGGCTCTCGCTGCCGAGCACCGCGTCGCCAAGCCCCGACGCGACGAAGCTCCGCACCGCCTCCGCGCCGCGGAACCCGGCATCGACCCAGAACGCGGTGTCCGGAAAGGCCGCCGTCAGCCGCGCCAGCGCGGGCCGGTTGTCCCCCACCCCTTCGATGGCGTCGAGATCCGCCGCGTAGACGACCGGGAACGGGTGCAGGCGGAGAAGGCCGCCGACCACCGCCACCGGGTCGTTGCCGGTGCACAGCGCCGAGCGCAGCGGCGGGTAGCGGCCCCGGTCGCCGCGGCGGGCGTGCACCACGCCGCCATCCCTCAGATCGATCACCGGAACGACGTGGAACATCTCGCCCTCCCCTTCGGCTTCTTTTTGCGGCGGACGGCATGCGCATCCTGGTCTGCGAGTTCGTGACCGGCGGCGGGATGCCGCCCGGCGCCCCCATTCCCGCCAGCCTCGCCCGCGAAGGCGACCTGATGCTCCGCGCCCTGGTCGCCGACCTGCTGGAGGTGCCGGGGGTGGAGATTGCGCTCACGCGCGACGCCCGCCTGCCGCCGCTCGCGGTGCCCGTGCGCAGCATAACCATCACCGACCCGCGCGAGTCCTGGACCCTTTGGGAGAACCTCGCCCGCGAGGCGGATGGCGTGTGGCCGATCGCTCCGGAGACGGACGGCGCGCTGGAACGCTTCAGCCGCATGACCGAGGCCGCCGGGCGCCGCCTGTTCAACAGCAGTGCCGATGCGGTGGCGGTCACGTCCAGCAAGGCGGCGACCGCCGCCGCCCTGTCCGCCGCCGGTCTCCCCGTCGTCCCGGTCTGGCGTGCCGACGCCATCGCCGACGAACCGCCAGGGGTCGGCCCCTGGGTCGTCAAGCCCGACGACGGGGCGGGATGCGTCGATACCCGGCTGATCCGCGACCGCTCCGAATGGGACGGGTGGTTGGGAGAGGCCGACCGCACCGGCTTCGTGGTGCAGCCCTTCCAGCCCGGCACGCCGGCCAGCCTGTCGATGCTCTGCCGCGACGGGCGGGCGTGGCTGCTGACCGTCAACCGCCAGGACGTGACTCTGTCCGGCGGTTCCTTCGCCTATGGTGGGGGGATCGTCGGCGGGTTGGCGCCGACGCCGGCCCTATCGGACCTCGCGCACGGCGTCGCGGCGGCGCTGCCCGGCCTGTTCGGCCATGTCGGCGTGGATGTCGTCGCCGGTCCCGATGGCCCGGCGGTCATCGAGGTCAACCCGCGCCTCACCACCTCCTATGCCGGGTTGCGGCGGGCGACCGGGCTGAACGTCGCCGCCGCGGTGCTGGACTTGGCGCGCGATCCGCCGGTCCCGCCAAAGCCGGTCGGGCGCACCGAACCGGTTCCTTTGACGCTGAAGGAGTGAGCCATGGACGGCAGCGGGTTGATCGGGCTGGACATCGGCGGCGCCCACCTGAAGGCGGCATTGTTCGACGAGGCGGGGACGCTCCGCGACCTCGATCAATGGCCCTGCCCGCTCTGGCAGGGGCTCGACCGGCTGGAGGCCGCCGTCGCGATGGCGCTTGCCCGCTGGGGTCCGCCGCGGCGGGCCGCCGCGACGATGACCGGCGAACTGGCCGACCTGTTCGACGACCGGGCGGACGGCGTGCGCCGCATCGCCGCGGTAATGCAATCCGCCCTGCCCGCCGCGGCCCTCGCCTTCTTCGCCGGCCCCCGCGGGCTGGTGACGGCGGACGCCGTGGCGGACTGCACGGGCGCGGTGGCCTCCGCCAACTGGTACGCCACGGCGCTGGTCGCCGCGCAGACCGGGGACGGAGTCCTGCTGGACATCGGCAGCACCACCACCGACATCGTTCCGCTCGTCGGCGGCGGCCCGCGCCACGCCGGCTATTCCGACGCGGAGCGGCTGGAGAGCGGGGAACTGGTCTACACCGGCGTCGTGCGCACCCCGGTCATGGCGGTGGCCCGCGCCGTTCCCCATGGCGGGCGCTGGCGCACGCTGATGGCGGAGCTGTTCGCGACCATGGCCGACGTGCACCGCCTGACCGGCACGCTCCCGGACGGCGCCGACCAGCACCCGGCGGCGGACGGGCGCGGCCATGACGAGGCGGCCAGCGCGCGGCGGCTGCTGCGGATGGTGGGGGACGATCTGGAGCCGGAGGGTCTTCCGGCGGCCCGCCGCCTCGCCCGCCACCTCGCGGAACGCCAGCTCCGGCGGATCGAGGACGCTCTCGACCAGGTGCTGTCGCGGGGCCTGGCGGACTCCCCTCCGCTCGTCGGCGCCGGGGTCGGGCGCATCCTGGTCCGCCGTCTGGCCGAACGGCGGGGAGCGGCCTACCGGGACTTCGAAGCCCATCTGCCGGTCGCGCCGGATCTGCGGGAGCGCGCGGGTTGGTTCGCCCCCGCCGTCAGCGTCGGCTGGCTGGCCTTGCACCGCGGCCCTCCCGGCTGAGAGCGCACAGTGCGCCGCACAAACACCTTTGCCCGGTTGCCGCACCCTTCGGCGCCACCCCATACTCGCCCAAATGGACAAACTGCAGGACCGGACGATGGCTGGCATGGCCGCGTTCCTCTGGCCGGACGCCCGCAAGGTGCTGGCGGGCGTCTGGCTGTTCTGGGCGGCTCCTGCGCAGGCCGATCCGCTGCCCGTGTTCGAGGTCGCCCACGGCGTCTTCGTGCATGTGGGCCGCCACGAGGAAACCGATTCCGCCAACCTCGGCGACATCGCCAATTGCGGATTCATCGTGGGGAACGACGCGGTCGCCGTGATCGACACCGGCGGTTCCACGGCGGTCGGACGGCGGCTGCGCGAGGCGGTCCGGTCCCGCACCGACCGGCCCATCCGCTACGTCGTCAACACCCACATGCACCCGGACCATGTGCTGGGAAACGCGGCGTTTCTGCCCGACCAGCCGGGCTTCGTGGCGCACCGCAATGTCCAGGCGGCCCTGGCGGCGCGCGGCGACCATTACCGGCAGGCGTTCGAAGCGGCGGCCGGCCCCGAGGCCGCCGCGGACTTGCGGATCGTCCCGCCGACCATCGCCGTGTCCGACCGCCTGGAACTGGATCTCGGAGGGCGCGTGCTGGACCTCGTGGCACGGCCGGTGGCGCACACGGACAACGACCTGACGGTGCTCGACAGGGAAACGGCGACGCTGTGGACCGGCGACCTTCTGTTCATGGAGCGTGCGCCGGCCATCGACGGTTCCATCCTCGGCTGGCTCCGCCTGCTCGACGGGCTGGGCGCGGAGCCGGCGGCGCGCGTGGTTCCCGGACACGGCCCGCCGTCGGCCCCCTGGCCGGGCGCGGC
>NZ_JAUJFI010000227.1 GCF_030849505.1 Azospirillum isscasi
GTGGCGCGACGCGGCGAGCCGCCGGGGCAGGGCGCCGGTGTGACCGGCGAAGACGGCGACGGCCCGGGGGGCGCGGTCGAACAGCGCCTCCAGCATGGCGAGGAAGGCGCCGTCCGCCTCGTCGTCCAGCCGGTTGCCGACCACCGCACAGACGAAGGCGTCCTCCTCCAGCCCGAAGGCGGCGCGCGACCCGGCCACCCGCGGTGCGGCGCCGGCCAGCGAGTGCAGGAAGCGGAAGGGCCGCCAGGACCGGGCCAGCGGGCCATCGGCAGGGGCGGCACCGCCACCGAAGTCCAGAACGATGTCGGCCAGCGACAGGGTGGCCCCGGTGGTGGTCGGGATGCACAGGGTGGGGCGCGTCCCGGCCATCAGGTCCGCCACGACGCTCGATCCGCCGAGCGACAGCACCGCGTCGGGATCGAGCGCCGCCATGGCCTCCATGAACCAGCCGATCTTGCCGGGGCTGACGCAGGGCTCGACCGAGGACAGCATCCGATAGGCCCGCCCGTCCACCTCGACCATCTGCTTTCCGGTAAAGGCGGTCTCCACCGACGCCGCGAAGGAGGGCACGAACAGGCTGTGGATATCGGACGGCATGATGTTGGTGTTGAGGATCACCACCTCCCGCCCGCAGCGGTCCTCCAGCAGGGCGGCGTAGGACAGCAGGTCCCGCGACGGCTGGTGGCGCAGCGACAGGAACTGGTTGGTCACCAGCACGACCCGCCCCGTGTCCGCTCCCCCGGCCCGGCGGGCGGGCGGGACGACGGCCTGACGGCGGCGGATCTCCGCCACGATGCGGCGGTAGAAGGGGAACTGCCGCTCTTCGAAGAAGCCGGGGCGGCTGGCCGGATTCATGCGCATCAGGAAGAGCTGGCGCCCGATGCAACAGTGGATGTGCAGCAGCCCTTCCAGCCTCGATTGCGCGAGGTTCCCCTCCAGCGTGTCCAGCAACTCGTCGTAATAGCGCAGATCGCCCGAGACGGCGGCCATGGCCGACAGCAGCAGGACGGTGTCCGCTCCCCGCGCCAGCCGGGGCAACTCCCGCGCCGCCCGCGCCCGCTCGGCCTTGGGGCGGTCGAGGAACGCCTCGCAGAGGGTTTCGATGGCCTTCAGGTCCTTCCCGTCGGTCACGGGCCGGCGCAACGCCGCGGCGAGGTCGGAGAGAGAGTCGGGCATCGGCCTTGCTGAAAAAGAGCGGCGCGATAAATTCTACCACAAATGGAAAGGCCCCGGAAGGTTTCCCTTCCAGGGCCTTAGAGTGGTGCCGCAACAGGGATTTGAACCCCGGACCTACTGATTACGAATCAGTTGCTCTACCCCTGAGCTATTGCGGCCTCGACGTCGCTGCGTCGTGGGCGCGGAAATTAACCGCGGGGGCGGACCGACGCAAGCGCTTTTTTGTACGGTCAGAGAAATTAGCCTTTCTGGCGGATGACGTCCAAAAAGGGGTCGGCATAACGTTCCAGCTTGCGGGCGCCGACGCCGGGCAGGCGGGCGAAGGCGGCGTGGTCCCTCGGGCGTGTGGCGACCATCTCCAGCAGCGTGCTGTCGTGGAAGATCACGTAGGGCGGCACCCCCTGCGCGCGGGCCAGCTCGGTGCGGCAGTCCTTCAGCGCGTGCCACAGCGCGTCGTCGGCGGGGGACAGGGCGCCGCGGGCGCCGGCGCGCGACACGCCCTCGCCGGACAGGCCGCCGGAGGTGGCGGAGCCGCCGCCGCGGGCGGTGTGACGGCGCAGCGCGTCATGGACGCCGCGGCGCTTTTCGGCGACGGGGTCCTTGCGCAGCTTCACCGTCTGCTGGCCCTTGATGACCGGGATGCCCGCGTCGGTCAGGCGGAAGCCGCCGTAACCCTCCAGATCGACCGTCAGATAGCCGCCGGCGACGAGCTGGCGGTAGACCGACTGCCATTCCGCCTTCGACAGCTCCTTGCCGCAGCCGAAGGTCTTCAGGGCGTCGTGCGCCTGCTGCGCCACCTTCTCCGTGGAATTGCCCAGAAGCACGTCGATCAGGTGCCCGGCGCCGTAGCGCTGGCCGGTGCGGTAGACCGCCGACAGGGCCTTCTGCGCAGCGACGGTGCCGTCCCAGGTTTCCACCGGCTCCAGGCAGGTGTCGCAGTTGCCGCAGGGGGCCGCCAGCGTCTCGCCGAAATAATTCAGCAGCACCTTGCGACGGCAGGCGGAGGTCTCGCAGAAGCCGAGCAGCGCTTCCAGCTTCGACCGCTCGACGCGGCGGTGGGAATCGCCGGCCTCCGACTGCTCCAGCATCTGGCGCAAGGACACGACGTCGGCCATGCCGTAGCTCATCCAGGCGTCGGCGGGCAGGCCGTCACGCCCGGCGCGGCCGGTTTCCTGGTAATAGGCTTCCAGGCTTTTGGGTGGGTCGAGGTGGCAGACGAAACGCACGTTCGGCTTGTCGATGCCCATGCCGAAGGCCACCGTCGCCACCATGACGATGCCCTCGCCCTTGATGAACAGGTCCTGGTTCGCCTCGCGCACCTCCGGCGGCAGGCCGGCGTGGTAGGGAAGCGCCTCCCGCCCCTGCTGGTTCAGCCAGTTGGCGGTGTCCTCCACCTTCGCCCGTGACATGCAATAGATGATGCCGGCATCCTCGGGGTGGTGCTCCCGCAGGAAGGCCAGCATCTGCTGACGCTCGCTCTTTTTCGGGACGACGCGGTAGGTGATGTTGGGCCGGTCGAAGCTGGACAGGAAGACGCGGGCCTCGGTCAGCCCCAGCTTGTCCTTGATCTCCGCGCGGGTCTGCGCGTCCGCCGTGGCGGTCAGCGCGACGCGCGGCACGGTCGGGTGCCGTTCGTGCAGAATGGAAAGCTGGAGATATTCGGGCCGGAAATCATGGCCCCACTGGCTGACGCAATGCGCCTCGTCCAGAGCGAAGAGGGCGAGCGTCGTGCGGTCCAGCAGGTCGAGGAAGCGCGGGGTGACCAGACGCTCCGGCGCCACATAGACGAGGTCGATCTCGCCGCGGACCATGGCGCGCTCGACCTCCCGCGCCTCGGCGGCGTCAAGGGAGGAGTTGAGGAAGGCCGCCCGCACGCCCAGTTCGCGGAGCGCCGTCACCTGATCCCGCATCAACGCGATCAGCGGCGAGACGACCACCGTCACGCCGTCCCGCACCAACGCCGGCACCTGATAGCACAGCGACTTGCCGCCGCCGGTGGGCATGAGGACGAGCGCGTCGCCGCCATGGATCACATGGGCGATGATGTCGGCCTGCTGCCCGCGGAAGGCGGAATAGCCGAAGACCGACCGCAGCACCTCCAGGGCGGGATCGGAAGACGGCTCCGCCGGGCGGGCCTTGAAAGTGAAGAGCGAGTCCACGCCGATGCGATTCAGATGCTGGTCCGTCTCTGGACGATTCAAAATCCGGTGGTCGGGTCAAAATCTGGTGGCCAGGATGCGATCCCGAACTCAACGGCTATGATGTGGCACAGATCGCCCGATTCGTGAAGACGCAATCCGGAATGGGTAGGGGGACAAGGGTGGCGCATCGCACGATGCGGGAAAGACTGTGGCGCCAATGCATCCGATCATGTGTAAAGTCAAAACGGCCAGTGGAACAGGCCCCCCGCCGTTTCAAAAGGAGAAAGAGGCATGCCGAAAATGCCCTTTTTCCTGGTGCTCCAGTGGTGGCGACGGCGGATCGAAATCCGCATCACCGTGCGCTGGGCACCAGGAGCGTGCCGGTGGGTGTTAGCAGCACCTGCCGGCCACTCCCGATAAGGCAGCGCAAATCCCCCGCGTTGCAAATCCCCAACCGGCTACAACAGGTCGCGCAGCATCGCCACCAGCGGCACGTCGGCGGGAGGCATCGGATAGTCGCCCATGCGGTTCGGGTAGACCCAGGCGAGCTTCTGCCCCTCCTGAGCCACCACGTCCCCCTCCCAGACGCGGCAGACGAACAGCGGCATCAGCAGGTGGAAGCTCTCGTAGCTGTGCGAGGCGAAGGTGAAGGGGGCGAGGCAACTCGCCGCCGTGTCGATGCCCAGCTCCTCCTTCAACTCGCGGACCAGCGCGGCTTCCGGCGTCTCGCCATCATCGACCTTGCCGCCGGGAAACTCCCACAGGCCGGCCAGAGACTTGCCGGGCGGGCGCTGGGCCAGCAGGACGCGGCCGTCGGCGTCCACCAGCGCCACCGCAACGACCAGCAGGGTCGGCAGGGAACCGGGGGCCGGGGTGGAGGAGGGATCGAAGCAGGCCGGCATCAAACGGGCTCCCGGGTAAGAAACCGCCAGCGTCCGGCGGTCAGTTCGTAATGGTCGGCATCGCCCTGCGGCGTGAAGCCCACCTTCTCCAGCACGCGGCGGGAGCGGTGGTTGTCCGGGGCGATCCGCGCCCACAGGCGGGGCAGGCCCAGCGCGAAGGCGGCGGGAACGATGGCCCGCAGCATCTCCGTGCCATAGCCGATCCCCTGGTGCGGCAGGCCGAGCCAATAGCCGACCTCGCCGTCCGCCAGGATCACGCCGACGCCGCCCACGGGCTGCCCATCGCCCGGCTGCCCATCCTCCCGGCGCACCGCCAGCAGGTCCAGCGAGGCGCGCTCCGCCCGGTTGCGGGCGGCCAGGGCGACCCAGGCGCGCCCGTCCTCCAGGCCATAGGGGTGGGGCACCCGGGCAAGCCAGCGCGCCACCTCCCACTCCCCGATCAGCGGGACGAAGCGCTCCGCATCCCCCGCGCGGAAGGGGCGGAGCGTCAGCCGCGCCGTGTCGAGGCGGTCGGGGAGGGGCGCGCCGGTCATGGCCTCAACGCCGGCTTCAGCTCCGGTAGGAGCCGTTGATGTCGATGTAGCCGTGGGTCAGGTCGCAGGTCCAGACGCGGGACTTGCCGCTGCCGATGCCCAGGTCGATGTGCACGTCGATCTCCTTGCCCTTCATGTGGGCGGCGACCGGCGCCTCGTCGTAACCCGGAACCTCCATACCCTCGGCGCAGATCAGCGTGCCGCCGATGGTGATCTTGATGAGGTCGCGGTCGGCCCGCTCGCCGGCCCGCCCGATGGCGGCGACGATGCGGCCCCAGTTGGCGTCCTCGCCGGCCAGGGCGGTCTTCACCAGCGGGGAGTTGGCGACGGTCAGGGCGATGCGCTTGGCGGCGGCGTCGCTCTCGGCGCCGACCAGCGTGATGGAGACGAACTTGGTCGCCCCCTCGCCGTCGCGCACGATCTGGAGCGCGAGGTCCAGCATCACCTCCTCCAGCGCCTTGCGGAACGCCGCCAGCTCCGGCGCCTGGGCGTCGGTCACCGGGGCGTTGCCGGCCTTGCCGGTGGCGAACAGCAGCAGCGTGTCGCTGGTCGAGGTGTCGCCGTCCACGGTGATGGCGTTGAAGCTGCGCTCCGTGAACTCCGACAGCATGGACTGCAGGGCCGGGGCGGCGATGGCCGCGTCGGTGAAAATGAAGCCCAGCATGGTCGCCATGTCCGGCGCGATCATGCCGGAACCCTTGGCGAAGCCGCTGATCGTCACCGTGGTGCCGCCGATGGAGACGGTCCGGGTCGAGCCCTTGGCGAAGGTGTCGGTGGTCATGATGGCCCGCGCGCCGGCCTCCAGCGACGCGGAGTCATCCTTCAGCCCGGCGACCATGCCCGGCAGAACCTTGGCGATGGCGTCGGGGGCCAGCGGGATGCCGATCACGCCGGTGGAGGCGACATAGACCTCGTCGGTGGCGCAGCCGGCAATTTCCGCCGCGGCCTGCACGGTCGCCTGGACGGTCGCGTCGCCGGCCTTGCCCGTGAAGGCGTTGGCGTTGCCGGCGTTGACCACCACGGCGCGGGCCGAACCCTTGGGCAGGCTGTCGCGGCACCAGATCACCGGGGCGGAGCAGGTCAGCGACCGGGTCAGCACGCCGGCCACCGTGGTGCCCGCGTCGAGCACGGCCAGCATCAGGTCGTCGCGGCCCTTGTATCGGATGCCGCTGTTGGCGGTGGCGATGCGGACACCCGCCACGGGCGGGAGCGTCGGGAAGCCGGCGGGTGCCAGGGGGGAGACGGTCGTGGCCATGGGGCGGGCTCGCGGTTCTAATGTGCGGGGATGTGGGGGGTGCTGGGGGTGCCGGGCGCTTGCCCCCTCCCTAACCCTCCCCTGCGTCAGCGGGGCAGGGGCGGGGCAAGGTCGGGGTGGGGGCGAGCGGCGCCGGACCTCAGTTCTTCTTCGGCTCTTCCGCCTTGGCCGGCTCTTCCTTCGGCATCGGCGAACCGTCGAGCTGGAAGGTCTCGACCTTGGCGACCTTGCGCAGATCGTCGATGACGGTCGTCACGATGTCCTTGCTGAGCTGCTGCTCGAGCTGCGGCTTCACCTCGTCCAGGGACGGCTGCGGCTGGGTGCGCTTGTCCTCGACCTTGATGATGTGCCAGCCGAACTGGGTCTTCACCGGCTCCTTGCTGATCTCGCCCTTCTGCATGGCGAAGGCGGCGTCGGCGAAGGGCTCGACCATCGTTTCCTTGGTGAAGTAGCCGAGGTCGCCGCCCTGCTCCGCCGCCACCGGGTCCTTCGATTTCTCCTTGGCGAGCTTGGCGAAATCGCCGCCCTTCTTGAGCTGGGCGATGATGGCCTTGGCCTCGTCCTCCTTCTCCACGAGGATGTGGCTGGCCTTCACCTCCTCCTGCGGCGGGTTCTGCTTCAGGAAGTCCTTGTACGCCTCGTCCAGCTTGGCCGGGGAGATGCGCGACTGCACTTCCTTCTGGATGTAGGCGCGCTGGACGGCGCGCTCCTCGGCGCGCTTGATCTCGTCCTTGACCTCCGGCGTGCCGGCGAGGTTGGCCTTGTAGCCGGCCTCCGCGACGAGCTTGGAGTTGACGAGCTGCTCGATCACCGCCGGGTAGATCATCTCCAGCGGCATCTGCTGCACCTGCGGCGGAAGCTGGGCGACCATGCGCTGGACGTCGGAGCGGCGGACCGCCTCGCCGTTGACGCGCGCCACCACCGGATCGGCTTCGGCCTGCGCCGGGGCGGCCTGGGCGGCGGGAGCGGGGGCGGCAGGGGC
>NZ_JAUJFI010000228.1 GCF_030849505.1 Azospirillum isscasi
TGCTGGCCGGTGCCGGTGTGGTCGGTCTGGCCGTCGGTTTCGGGTCGCAGACGCTGGTCAAGGACATCATCACCGGCTTGTTCACCGTGCCCTTCGGCCCGATGCTCGGCTCGTCGCCGAAGTCGGGCAGGGGCGGGCAGCGGTCCATCACCGCGCGCATCAGCGCGGCGACGCGGTCCGTCTGCTTGCGCAGGCCCTGCCCGCGCTCCCCGTCGTAGAGCGGGTCGTCGAGGAATTTGCGGATCTCCATCAGCGCGCGGAGTTCCACCCCCACCGTCTCGTGCGTGCCCAGGGGCAGCGCCTTGACCCGCGCGAAGGTGTTGAAGAAGCCGACGCTCTCCTCCACGAACAGGATCACCATGCGGGCGTGCAGACGCTCCAGCGCGGTGGTCATCGGGCCGATCAGCTCCTCCATCTCCGACGGGGCGGCGTCCAGCCGCTCCTGGGTCACCGCGGCCAGGGAGAAGAAGTCGCGCACCTTGCGGGAGAATTTGCGGTAGCGGCCCATCCCGCCGACCGACACGCGCTCGCGCGCCGCCGCCGCCAGATCCGCGCACCTCTTCAGCATGTCGTCCAGCCGCATCAGCATGCGGGCGACCTCGCGCTGGCGCTGGGCCGCGCTGACCATGGGGGCGGGCGGGGCCTGCCGGCGGGGGGGCGGGGGGCGTCCCATCATCCTGGTCTGGTCATCCTGATTTGCTCATCCTGATTTGCTCATCCCCGGCCCTAGTTCGCGGTGCGGACGTTCAGAACCCGCTCGCTGCCGCCGCGCATAACCGTCACCTGCAAGGGCGTGCCGACGCGCACCAGCCCCATGCGGTTGCGGAAGTCGGTGGCGCTGCGCACCGGTCGCCCGTTCACGGCGACCACCACGTCGCCGCTGCGGATGCCGGCACGGTCGGCGGCGGACCCGCGTTCCACCTGGGCGATGACCGCCCCGGCGTCGCCGGACAGGTTCATGCTCTCCGCCAGATCGGGGGTCAGATCCTGGATGGCGACGCCCAGCCGCCCGCGCCGCACCTCGCCATACTCCACCAGCTGCTCCATCACGGAGCGGACGATGCTGACCGGGACGGCGAAGCCGATGCCGACCGACCCGCCCGCCGGGCCGATGATGGCGGTGTTGATGCCGACCAGCTCCCCGTTGAAGTTCACCAGGGCGCCGCCGGAATTGCCGGGGTTGATGGAGGCGTCGGTCTGGATGAAGTCCTCGTAGCCTTCGATCTTCAGCCCGCTGCGCCCCAGGGCCGACACGATGCCGGAGGTCACCGTCTGGCCCAGCCCGAAGGGGTTGCCGATGGCGACCAGGAAGTCGCCGACCTTCAACTGGTCCGAATCGCCCCAGGTCAGGGCGGTCAGCTTCTCCGCCTCGATCTTCAGGAGGGCGATGTCGGTCGCCGCGTCCCGCCCGACCAGCTTGGCGCGCAGGCGGCGGCGGTCCTTCAGGGTGACGGCGATCTCCTGCGCGTTCTCCACCACATGGGCGTTGGTGATGACGTAGCCGCGCCGCGCGTCCACGATGACGCCGGACCCGGCGCTGACCTGCGGGCGGGCCTGCTGTTCGGGAACGTTGAAGAAGCGGCGGAAGAAGGGATCGCGCAGCAGCGGGTTCTCCGCCTGCGGCGCCCGCGACAGGACGGCGATGTTGACGACCGCGGGGGTCACCTGCTCCAGCATCGGCGCGATGGTCGTCACCCCGGTGGCCCCGGCGGGCAGCGCGGCGGCGGCGGGCGCCGGACCCGCGCCGGGTGCGCCGACCCCCAAAAGCCCGGCCACGCACGCCGCCGCCGCGAACCGAAGCATCGTCTTCATCGGTATTCCGTCCCCGTTCCCGTTGTCCCGGACCGCATTCCTGCGGCAGCGCCCCTCCGGGCGCGGCGCGGCTGATGTGGGCGAAAGGCGCCCGCGGGTCAAGCCTGCGCATCGCCGTCCCTCGGCACGCCGCACCGGGGCAGGGGAGTATAGGGCAGCGGCGCCCGGGGGAGAAACGTCTAAGCCGGTGCCCGGCCCCTTTGCACGCCCTGCCGCCCCGCCGCGCTGGGGTGCGACATCGCGCGCCGCCCATGTCTTCGTTAAGACTTTGTTCAGAGGGATCTGCGACCCAGAAGTGCAAAGGATTCGCCTGAAATCCAGACCATGACTGGTGTAACCTCAGTTTTCCGAAGACGTGCTTTCTTCCATGGCGGACTCTCAACAGCGGCCCGCCGACGGTGACGACGATGAGCGATGTTCCTCTGCTGGAACTGACCGAGCATGATTACCTCCAGATGGAGGAGGCGCTGTCGCAGACCGCACGCGGCCGCGCGTTCCTGCGCATGCGCGACCGGCGGTCGCGCGTGGTGGCGGCGGACGAGTTCCACCGGCTGACCAGCGCCCTGGAGCAGCAGGTCAACCGGCTGCGCGGGGTGGAGCCGGGCGCCCTGGCCCGCGCCGCGCCGGGGGGCAGCATGGCCGACGGCCTGCAGCTTCAGCAGGAACTGATGTCGATCACCCAGGTGGTGCGCGAGACGCGCAGCGACATCGCCGCGCTGCGCCCCGCCGACACCGGGTCCAACCGCATCGAGGCGGCGACCGGCGAGCTGGACGAGATCGTGGCGGCGACCGAGCGCGCCACCACCGACATCCTGAACGCCACCGAGAAGATCCAGGAAATCACCCAGGGCATCCCGCGCGACGATCCGGACATCGCGGAGATGGTGGACGCCATCGACGCCTGGAGCATCGAGATCATGACCGCCTGCGCCTTCCAGGACATCACCGGTCAGCGCACCACCAAGGTGGTCAACACGCTGCGCTACATCGAGCAGCGCGTGAACACGATGATCGAGATCTGGGGCGTGGACCGCATCGCCACCGCGTCGGAAACGGCGTCCATGGGGGCGGGCGTAGGGGCGGGCGTGGGGGAGGTCTCCTCCCACCGGAAGCTGGGCGACACCCGGCCCGACGCGCATCTGCTGAACGGCCCGCAGCTCGGCGGGCCGGAGGTCAGCCAGGACGACATCGACGCCCTGTTCGACAATCTGGCCAGCCAGCTCCCCCAGGTGATGGAACGGGCGGAGCCCGCGGATGCGCCCGCCCCGCCGCCGCCACCTCCGCCTCCGCCCGCCGCACCGAAGCCGGCCCCGCGTCCCGCCGCCCCGGCGCCCGAACCGTCGGGCGGCGGCAGCGAGATTTCGCAGGCCGACATCGACGCGCTGTTCGCCTGAGGAGCCCATGGCGAACGACGGCTCCCTCAAATCCCGGATACGCCTGAGCCAGGAGCAGCTGGACCGGGTGTGCGAGCGCCACGTCCGCTTCACCGAGGGGCGGCCCAACGGCGCCCGTGCCAACTTGCCCTTCTTCGACCTGACCGGCCTCGACCTTTCGGGCCGCAACCTGACCGGCGCGCATCTGTCCGGAGCCATCCTGCGCGACGCCAAGCTGCGCGGCACCGTCCTGGACCACGCCGACCTCTACGGCGCGGACCTGCGCGGCGCCGACCTGTCGGACGCCCGCCTGTTCCGCACCGACATGCGCGGCGCCAACGTGCGCGGCGCCGTCCTGGACGGCGCGGTGATGGTCGAGGTGGACCTGCGCGACGGCAGCGTGGCCAACCGCAGCGCGTCCGGCGAGCTGAAGGTGATCGGCTTCGAGCCGGGGCCGGCGGACATGGCCTCGGCCAAGCTGACCAACGCCGATATGGCGCGGGCCAAGCTGTCGGGCAGCTTCGCGCGGGCGGCGGACTTCACCAATTCCCGCCTGTCCGGCGCGCGGCTTCAGCGCACCGACCTGCGCGACTGCAACTTCTCCGGCGCCGACCTCCAGGGGGCGGACCTGAACGGCGCCGACCTGCGCGGGGCCAAGCTGGACGGCGCCAAGGTGTCGGAGCTTGACCTCATCACCTCCATCCGCACCGACGAGGAGGCGGAGGTCGCGGCCCAGGCGCCCCGGACCATCCCGGACCCCGAGGACGAACCGGCGGCGGAGCCCGTCCGCCCGGCCATCCCGGCCGCCGACATCGAGGCGCTGTTGCGCCAGCACCTGCTGTGGCTCGGCTCCAGCGGCCAGCAGGGGCGGCAGCTCGACCTGACCGGCCTGAACCTGGACGGGGCGGACCTGTCGGGCAAGGTTCTGACGCTCGCCAAGGGGTCGGGGGTGCGGCTGCGCAACGCCCGGCTGAACGGTGCCCAGTTGCAGGCGGCCCAGTTCGACGGGGCGGACCTGCGCTCCGCCGACCTGCGCGGCGCGGACATGCGCGGCGCGAAGCTGGACCGCGCGATCCTGATCGACGGCTGCCTGGACGGGGCCAACCTGGGGATGCTGCTGATCAGCGCCGGAGCGAAGGTGATGCGCGCCTCGCTGGTGCGCGCCCGCATGGCCGGCGCCTCGCTCAGCGCCACGAACATGAAGGGCTGCGACCTGACGCTGGCCGACCTGACCGGCTGCGACCGCAGCAGCGCGATCCTCGACGAAGCCATCCTGGACGGCACCCGCCTGAGCGGGGCATAGGGCGGGGGCAGGGGCGGACGGGCGCCTGCCGGTCCATTTCCACCACAGAGACACGGAGGCACAGAGAGCGTAGCGCCGCCGGTCGGATCTCTGTGTCTCCGTGTCTCTGTGGTTCACCGTTCCCACAACGAAAAAGCCCCTCCCCGGCGGACCGGGAAGGGGCTTTTCCTTCAAACGCGGCGCGGACGCTATGTCGCCGCTTGGGGGGCGATCTGGCCGCCGGGGGCGATTCCCGGCTGGCCGGACGCCGGCTCCGCCGCCTGATGGGTGATGGCCGGGGCGTGCTCCGGCGTCATCAGCGACAGACTCACGGTCGGGGCCTTCCATTCCAGGCTGTCGAAGGCGCCGCAATGGCCGCACAGGCCGCCCCAGCTCGGGCTGACCGCGTTGCAGGCCGTGCAGGTCCAGGCCGCGTCCGCCGGGGCGTTGGCCGCCTGGGCCAGCCAGGCGCGCGCCGCCTCCTCGTCCTGCCGCTCCGCCCGCTCCAGCTCGGCCAGGAGCTGGTAGACGCGGCGGGAGGGCCGTGCCTCCAGCGCCTTGGTCAGGTGGGCGCGGGCCTCGCCCCAGAGCTGGGCGTCGAGGGCGGCGCGGGCCACGGCGAGCAGCGACTCGACGTCGTGCGGGGCGTGGTTGCGCAGCTTCTCGAACAGCTTCACCCGGTTCATCGGGTCGTAGCTGGACACCACCTCCCGGTAGGCCGAGGTCAGGTCCGGGTGCGGGTTGACGCGCCAGCAGCGCTCGATGGTCTTGGCCGCGTTCTTGTGCTTGCCGATGGCCATTTGCAGCCGGGCCGCGCGGGCCGCCGCCGGGACGAAGCCGGACAGCAGGTCGTGCGCCGCCTGGGCGTGCGACAGGGCGGAATCGGAACGGCCACGGCGCTCCGCCTCGAAGCTGCGCTCCAGAAGCAGGGTGGCGCGGTGGCGGCGGCCCAGGTCGGGGTTGATCGCGCCGGCCTGGACGGCCTGCTGCAGCGTGCCTTCCGCCGCCGCCCATTCGCCGGCGCGGGCTTCCAGGTCGTACAGCGTGCCGAGCAGCCACGGCGTGTTCGGCTGGAGCGACTGGGCGCGGCGGGCGAGCTGGAGCGCCTCCACCCGGTCGCCGGCCTTCAGCGACTGCGTCAGCAGGCCGCGCAGGCCGAGGAAGGCCGTCTCCGGCCGGTCGAGCATGGCGGTGAAGTATTCCTTCGCCGCGCGGTCGTCGCCCTGGAGCTGGGCGGCCTGGGCCGACAGCAGCATGGTCAGCGGCGGCTCGTTCAGCAGGCCGTCGGCCTTGCGGGCCATCTTGCGGGCGGTCGTGGCGTCGCCCGCGGCGACGGCGACCATGCCGCGGGTCAGCGCCTTGTAGCCGCGCTCGCGCCGGCGGGACCGGCGGTAGCGGCCCAGGCTGCGCGGCGCGCCGATGATGGCGCGGGCCAGCCGGTAGAGCACGATGGCCGCGGCCAGCACGGCGACGCCGATCAGAACGGCGATGCCGAAGCCGGTCTCGACGACGTAGCCCTGCCAGTTGACGGAGACCGTGCCGGGATGGTTGGCCAGCCAGACCGCGATCGCGACGACGATGGCGACCTTGATGATGAACCAGATGGCGCGGGTCATTGGGCCGCCCCCTTCACCCCGGCGGACTGCGACAGCAGGCCGATGGCGCGGGCGGTGAGCTGCTGACCGGCCTCGTTGGCGGCCAGACGGGCCTTGGCGTCGGCGATCCAGGGGGCGGCGACCTGCGCCGCCGGACCCTTCAGGGCCGACAGCTCGGTGACGGCGGCGCCGAGGTTGTTCGCCTGAAGGGCCGCTTCGGCGCGGGCGACCACCGCCGCGGCGCCGTCGCCGACCACGCCGCCGCCCTGGCGGCGGACGGTGACCAGCGTGGCGATCTTGCCGGTGACCTGCTCCACCCAGTCGTTGCCCTCGCCCTGGTTGTCGGCGCGCACGATGTCGGAGGCCATGGCGGTGAAGCGGTCGGTGAGCTGCGGCTGGGTCGGCACGCCCTTGGCGGCGTAGCCTGCCACGGCGTCCAGCGGCTGGGCGATCTGCGGGTCGCCGGAACCCACGGCGCGGACGGCCTGGAGTTCCTGCTGGAAGGGCTGGCCGGCGGTCAGGGCGGAGCGGAGCTGCCCGGCGGCGAGCACCAGCGCCTGTGCGGCGGTGGCGGCGTCGCGGCGGGTTTCGACCGCCTGGTTGACGGCGGCCAGCTCCTGCTTCAGTGCGTCCACGTCCTGGCGGACCTGCCCGGCGGCCTGGGCCTCGCTGCTCACCGCATCGACGCGCTGCTGGACCTGGCCGAGCTGTTCGGTCAACTGGGCGACGCGCGGGTCGGGCTCGGACGAGCCGGCGGCGGCCTGCGGGCGCTGCTCGAGCTGCTGGATGCGGGCGGCAAGCTGGCCGACGGCGCTGTCCAGGGCCTGCTGGTCGATGCCGGCGGGAGCGGCGCCGTTGGCCGGGGCG
>NZ_JAUJFI010000229.1 GCF_030849505.1 Azospirillum isscasi
GGCGCCCGCCGCCGGTGCGCGCGGCGCGGCGGCGCGATGGCCGCGGACCGACTGGCGGGCCAGCGCGATCAGGGTCAGCATCGTGGCGCCGATGACCAGGGCGAACACGCCGATGTCGAACAGCAGCGCGCTCGCCGTGGGGATCTCCCCGATCAGGGGCAGCGTCGCGTAGGCGAAATAGGTGGTCAGGAACGGACGCCCGAACAGCAGGGCGGCCAGGCCGGTGCCGACCGCCAGCAGAAGCCCGAGCCCCATCCAGCGCAGCGGAAGCACGCGCAGCCGGGCCTCCACCCACTGCGTCCCGCCCAGCATGTATTGCAGGATCATCGCGATCGACGCCATCAGCCCCGCGGCGAAGCCGCCGCCGGGCAGGTCGTGGCCGCGCAGCAGCAGGAACAGCGCGACCATCCCGACCACCGGGAACATCAGCCGCGCGATCACCGACGGCACCAGCAGCCAGTCGGCCACCGTGTCGCCCTCCCGCCGCTCGGGCCGCGCGATGTCGTAGGCGCTCTGGTCGCGCTGCTGCTCCGGCACGTCCACGCTGTCGGGGGCCGGGCGGAAGCGGCGCAGCAGCGCGTAGGCGGTCAGCGCCACGGCCCCCAGCACGGTGATCTCGCCCAGCGTGTCGAAACCGCGGAAGTCCACCAGGATCACGTTGACGACGTTGGTGCCGCCGCCCTCGGTGTAGGCGCGCTCCAGGAAATGCTGCGCCAGGATTTCCGGCGGAAAGCGGGTCATCACGCCGAAGGCCAGCCCCGCCATGCCCAGCCCGGCGGTAACGGCGATGGCGAGGTCGCGCAGGCGGCGCGTCGTCCGCATCACCTCGGACGGCCCGGTCCCGGGAAGACGCTTGGGCAGCCAGCGCAGGCCGAGCAGCAGCAGGATGGTGGTCACGATCTCGACCAGGAGCTGGGTCAGCGCGAGGTCGGGGGCGGAGAACCAGACGAAGGTGACGCAGGTCACCAGCCCGGTGCCGCCGAGCAGGATCAGCGCGGCGAGGCGGTGGAACTTGGCCTGCCACGCCGCGCCCAGCGCGCAGCCGGCGCCGATCACCCAGACCAGCGCCAGCACCGGGTCGATGCCCTGCGGCACCAGATTGCCGGGGCCGAGCCCGCGCCGGTAGACCGTCCAGCCCGCCGCCAGGATCGCGACGCAGACCACCAGCCGGAGCTGCGGCTGCAGGCGGCGGGTGCCCAGCAGACTTTCCAGCGACCGGGCGAGGCGCCAGGACAGGAAGACCATGCTCCGCTCGAACATGCGGCGGCCCTCCAGGCGGCTGATGAAGGGCGGGCCTTCGATGTTCCGCCGGAACAGCGGCTGCAACAGGAAATAGAGCGTCACGCCGGCCGCCAAGGCGAGCAGGCTCATCACCAGCGGCATGTTGAAGCCGTGCCAGACCGCCAGGCTGTAATGGGGCGTGGCGGCGCCCAGCGCGGCGTGGGCCGCCATGTCCAGATACGGCCCCACCGTGGCCGCGGGCAGCAGGCCGATGATGATGCAGGCCAGCGCCAGGATCTCGACCGGCAACCGCATCCAGGCCGGCGGCTCGTGCGGGGTCTGCGGCAGGTCCACGGGGTCGGGGCCGAAGAAGGCGCCGTGGATGAAGCGCAGCGAATAGGCCACGGCGAAGGCGCTCGCCACCATCGCGGCGAAGGGCAGGATGTCGAGGAGGAGCGGCAGCGAGCCCCGGGACCCCTGGGCCGACAGCGTCTCGGCGAAGAACATCTCCTTGGAGATGAAGCCGTTGAGCAGCGGCACCCCGGCCATGGCGGCGGCGGCCACCATGGCCAGCCGCGTGGTGAAGGGCATGAAGCGGTTCAGGCCGGACAGCCGCCGGATGTCGCGCGTCCCGGTTTCATGGTCGATGATGCCCGCGGCCATGAACAGCGACGCCTTGAAGGCGGCGTGGTTGATGATGTGGAAGATCGCCGCGACCATGGCGAGTTCGCTGTTGAGGCCGAGCAGCAGCGTGATCAGCCCGAGATGGCTGATGGTCGAATAGGCCAGAAGTCCTTTCATGTCGTTCTGGAAGATCGCGACGTAGGCGCCCACCAGCAGGGTGGCGAGGCCGGCGCTGCCGACGATCCAGAACCACGCGTCCGTCCCCGCCAGCACCGGCCACAGCCGCGCCATCAGGAAGACGCCGGCCTTCACCAGGGTCGCCGAATGCAGGTAGGCCGAGACGGGGGTGGGCGCCGCCATGGCGTGCGGCAGCCAGAAATGGAACGGGAACTGCGCGCTCTTGGTCAGCGCGCCCATCAGGATCAGGATCAGCGCCGGCAGGTAGAGCGCGTGGTCGCGTATCCGGTCGCCCGAGGCCAGAACGACGTCGAGGTTGTAGCTGCCGACGATATGGCCGAGCAGCAGCACCCCCGCGAACAGGCACAGCCCGCCGGTGGCGGTGATGGTCAGCGCCATGCGCGCGCCGTCGCGCGCCGCCGCGGTGTGGTGCCAATAGCCGATCAGCAGGAAGGAAAAGAGGCTGGTCAGCTCCCAGAAGAAGGCGATCTGGATCAGGTTGCCGGAGAGGACCACCCCCGTCATGGACCCCATGAAGGCCAGCAGGAATGCGAAGAACCGCGGGACCGGATCGTCCGCCGACATGTAATAGCGCGCGTACAGCACGACCAGCGCGCCGACCCCGAACACCAGCCCGGCGAACAGCCAGGCGAAGCCGTCCATCCTCAGCACGAGATCGAGGCCGAGCGACGGCATCCAGGCCATCGTGTGGCGGATCACCCCGCCCGCCGCCACCGTCGGATAGGCCGCCCACACCAGCCCCAGCCCGGCGAGGGCGATCACGCCGGCCAGCCACGCCGCGCTGTTGCGCGCGTGCGTGGGCAGCAGCCCGGCGACGATCGCGCCGACGAACGGAAGGCCGGTGGCGGCCAGAAGCAAAAAGGCGTCGGACATGGGCTCTGACAATGGGGTCTCTGGCAATCGGAGGGGCCGAAATGCTGGGATTTGTCGGCATTACGAATATAGGAACGGCGGAGGTCCCCCGCCGCGCCGTTCAGACCTCGTCTTCGTCGGGCTCCGGACCGGCGCTGGGGGGAAGCGCCTGCCGGACGAGCTGGACCACGGCGTCGGGCGTCTCCGCCTGGCGGAGCCGGCGCAGGGATTGCGGGTCGCGCAGGGCCTGGCAAATCTCCCCCATGACGGGCAGCAGGCCCTTGCGGGTCGCCGTGGGCCAGAGCACGAGGAAGAAGAGATCGACGGGCTCGTCGTCGCGGGCGTCGAAATCGATGGGGCGGCGGAGCCGTGCGAACAGCACCAGCGGGCTTTCGGTCCCGCGCAGTTCCGTGTGGGGAAGCGCCACGCCCTTGCCCAGCGCCGTGGACCCGATGTGCTCCCGCGCCTGCAGGGCCTTAAGAATTTCTTCCTTCGGGTTTCCGATGCGGTCGGCCGCCTCCGCGGCCAGAAGCTCAAGCAGGGTTTCCTTGTTGGCCGGCCCTGCATCGAGGATGACGTTGTGTGTGGACAAGAGGTCCGAGATGCTCATTCCTGTCTCCATGGGTGGCAAGCCTTCCGTCTCCCGTCCCGGAAGGCCGGGCTCCGTGCCGGGATGGCCGTGAACCAACAGACTTCCAATCAATTTCGGCACATCCTGTCCACAGCGCCAATCGTCGCTGGGACCGATGATCGGTCCGCCCCACGGACGCACGGCCCCGGAACGGCCCGCGCATTGCAACAAACCTCGCCCATATCCGCCCTTGCAGCAGGTCCAGCACCCATTTTGGGAATGGAATCGCGCCCCGCAAGTGGCGGGGCTCAGTTCCATCTACGTCTTGGCCGCAGGTGTAATCCCACAATTCGCATGTTGCGGGTCAAGGACCGGGGCCGGGCCGGGGACGCGCCGGGGACGGATCGCGAGCGGATCCGGTCCAGGCCCCCCAGCCCGTCGGCTTGGGCAAGGCCCTGAAAAACATGTGATTTCAACGGGCCCGGGCCCGCCGGGGGGAGAGGGGGCCGGTGCACCGGCGGCGCACCGCCAAGGGGAATGCATCCCCTCACCCTGCCCCTCTCACCGGCGGCGAGAGGGAATTTCAAATGCAATCGCCCAGGGAGGAACCGCCCCGTCCTAGGCGAGCATGCGCACCGGCTCGCCCGCGTGCCAGGCGAGAATGTCGTCCAGCGCGTCGCGGTAGAAGACCTCGTAATTCTCGCGGGTGACGTAGCCCAGATGCGGGGTCAGCACCGTGTTCGGCGCCTCCAGCCAGGGGCTTCCCGCCGGCAGCGGCTCCACGGGGAAGACATCCAGCCCGGCGCCCGCGATGCGGTGTTCGTGCAGCGCCGCCAGCAGCGCGTCCCCGTCCACCAGACCGGCGCGGGCGGTGTTCACGAAGAAGGCGGAGGGCTTCATCGCGTCGATGTCGTCCGCCCCGATCACGCCGCGCGTCCGCTCGCTCAGCACCAGATGAACGCTGACCACGTCGGAGGTGGCGAACAGGTCGCGCTTGTCCAGCCGGACCGCGCCCGCCGCCGCCGCCCGCTCGTCGGTCAGGTTGGGGCTCCAGGCCGCGACCTCCATTCCGAAAGCCTGGCCGACCCGCGCCACCTGGGTCCCCAGCTTGCCCAGCCCGACGAGGCCCAGGCGCTTGCCCGCCAGCCCCTGCGTCAGGCCGGTCTGCCAGCGCCCGCCGCGCAGAAGGCGCTCCTCCTGCGGAATGCGCTTCGCCAGCGCCAGGATCAGGCCCCAGGTCAGCTCCGCCGCCGGGGTGCCGACCATGCCGGTCCCGCAGACGGTGATGCCGCGGGCCTTGCAGGCGTCCAGGTCGATGGCGTTGTTGCGCGCCCCGGTGGTGATCAGAAGCCGCAGGTTCGGCAGCGATTCGATCAGCGCGGCGGGGAACGGCGTGCGTTCCCGCATGATCACCAGGACGCTGTAGGGGGCGAGCATCCCCGCCACCTCTTCCGCCGGGATCGGGCGTTCGAAGACCGTCAGCGCGCTGCCGTTGGGCAGGCGATGCCATTCCGCCAGATCGCGCGCGACGTTCTGGTAGTCGTCGAGGATGGCGATCTTCATCACGGCTTCGCGAAATAGGGCGTCAGGTTGGCCCGGATGCGCTCCACCACCGGCGTGACCTCCGCCGGGACCTGGAAGGTCCGGCCGGTGATGGTCTCGAACGCCTCGATGTAGACGCGGGCGGCCTCCAGAACGACCTCCGCCGGGATCTCCGGGATCGCGTCCTTGTAGGGGTCGCAGCGCTGGGTCACCCAGCTCCGCACGAAGTCCTTGTCGAAGCTCTCCGGACGCTGCCCGGCCTCGTACCGCTCCGGATAGCTGGCGGCGAACCAGTAGCGGCTGCTGTCCGGCGTGTGGATCTCGTCGGCCAGGATGATGTTGCCGGCCTCGTCGAAGCCGAACTCGTACTTGGTGTCCACCAGGATCAGGCCGCGCTCCGCCGCGATCTCCCGCCCGCGGGCGAACAGGGCCAGCGCCTTCTCCGTCACCTCGTCCCACTGGGCCTGGGTCAGCAGCCCGCGCTCCACGATCTGGGCGGCGGTCAGCTCCTCGTCATGGCCGGCGTCGAACGCCTTGGTGGTCGGGGTGATGATGGTGGCCGGCAGCTTCTGGTTCTCGCGCAGCCCGTCGGGGAAGACGTGGCCGTACATCTCGCGCCGGCCCTTCTTGTACATGGTCCACAGCGAAGTGCCGGTGGTGCCGGCCAGATAGTCGCGGACCACGATCTCCACCGGCATGATGGTCAGCCGCTTGGCCACCACCACGTTGGGGTCCGGATATTCCAGGACGTGGTTCGGGCAGAGATCCTTCGTCGCCTCGAACCAATAGCGGGCGATCTGGGTCAGCACCTGCCCTTTGAAGGGAATGGCGGTCAGGATGATGTCGAAGGCCGACAGCCGGTCGGTGGCGATGATGACGCGCCGCCCGTCGGGAAGGTCGTAATTCTCGCGCACCTTGCCCCGGTAGTGGTTGGGCAGTTCGGGAATGGCGGCGTCCTTGACGACGTTGGACAGATGCGGAGCAAGCAGAGCGGTATCGACCATGGTTCCAGATCCGGCAAAAGGGAGGCGCATGATAGCGCAATCGCCGCGCGGGGCCAGCGCGGTTATAGTGCGGAAACCGCTGAATAGGGACGTCCGATGCGGGAAATAGGAGAGATTCAGGTCTGGTATGCCGACCTGCGCGGGCTGGCGCACCGGCTGGAGGCGTTCCGCGCCCTGCTCTCCCCCGACGAGACGGCGCGGGCCGCCCGCTTCGCGACGGCAGAGTTGCGCAGCCGTTGCGTGCTGCGGCGGGGGCTGTTGCGCCATCTCCTGGGGCGGATCCTGGGCTGCGCCCCGGCGACTCTGGCCTTCGCCTACGGGCCGATGGGCAAGCCCTTCCTGCCCGGCGGGCCGGCCTTCAACCTCGCCGACTGCAAGGACGACGTGCTGATCGCCATCGCCCCCGGCGGGGAGGTCGAGCTTGGCGTGGACATCGAACGGTTGCGCCGCGTGCCGGACGCCGCCGGCATCGCCGAACGGTTCTTCGCGCCGGAGGAGCGCGCCGCCTTCGCCGCCCTGCCCGGCGCGCTGCGCGACGAGGCGTTCCTGAACGGCTGGACCCGCAAGGAGGCGTTCATCAAGGCGACCGGCCAGGGCCTGTCCACGCCTCTGGACCGCTTCGCGGTGGAGCTGGCGCCGGGCCGCCCCGCCCGCCTGCTGAGCCTGGACGGCGCGCTGGAGGCCGGGAACGCCGCGGACTGGTCGCTGTTCGACCTGCGCCCGGCGCCGGGAACGGTCGCGGCGCTGGCGGGGCGCGGCGGCGGCTGGCGCCCCGCGCTGCGCCCCGCGGGGGCGGCGGGCCGCGCCCGTCGAGCTCCCAGGCGATGGGCGGCGGGGCCTCGTCCCG
>NZ_JAUJFI010000023.1 GCF_030849505.1 Azospirillum isscasi
CTGGAGCAGCAGCGCCCGCAGCAGCTTCTCCGGCGGGATCGATGGTCGGCCGATCGTCGAGTACAGTCCCTCGAACGCCGGCGACATCACCTCCAGCGCTTCATCAACGATGGCCCGGATCGGTCGTAGAGGATGGCTCGCCGGAACACGGGCCTCACAGCTCACATAGCTGAACAGCCCCTCGCTGTGTTCGTCCAATCCCCGCATCGTCCCCTCACCGGCCGCATTCTCTTCAAACGGAGAGAATCACGACCGGCAAGCCGGGCATAGCCTTTTTCCGCGGCCTGCTAGGGCTGGAGCCGGAGTTCCTGCGCTACCACACGCCCTACGCCGCGATCGCCGGGCGCGTCGCCGGAGGGGCGGCCTTCGGGCCGGGGGAACCGCTTCCGGCCCGGCCCGCTCCGGCGGACGGGGTGCGGGAATGCACCCGCCCGGACGGGCAGGTGGTGGAGTGCCTGAGCCGGCCCCTGCCGGACGGCGGCTTCGTCGTCACCTACACCGACGTGACCGAGCGGCGGAGCGCCGAACGGGAACTGACCGCCAGCCGCGAGCTGTTCGAGCTGGCGATCCGCGCGGCGCGCGAAGGCATCTCGCAATGGGACCTGCGCACGGGCGAGCTGTGGTTCTCGCCGCACTGGTGGGGTCTTCTCGGTTACGGCGAGGACGAGATGGTCAACACGGTGGAGCGCTGGACCGAGCTGATCCTGCCCGAGGACCGCGAGCCGTCCATGCGGATGGCCGCCGATCTGGTCGCCGGGACGATGAACGAATGCCAGCTCGTCCAGCGCTTCCGCCACAAGCGCGGGCATGTGGTGCACATGCTGACCCGCGCGATCCGCGTGGTCGGGCCGGACGGGGAGCTGTTCCGCCTCGTCGGCTCGCACACCGACGTGTCGGAGCGGGTCCATGCGGAGGAGCGCGTCCACGCCGCGCGCGAGGAGGCCGAACGGACGCTCCGCGACCTGAAGGAGGCGCAGGCCCACCTGATCCAGTCGGAGAAGATGGCGGCGCTGGGCTCGCTGGTGGCGGGGGTGGCGCACGAGATCAACACGCCCATCGGCATCGCCCTGACCGGCGCCTCGCTGATGGCGGAGCGGACCCGCGGCATCCGGCGCGACTTCGAAGCGGGGACGCTCCGGCGGCCCGATTTCGCCGATTTCCTCGACACGGCGGGGGAGGCGGCGCAGCTGATGCTGCTGAACATCGACCGCGCCGCCCAGCTCATCCAGAGCTTCAAACAGATCGCCGTCGATCAGGCGAGCGAGGAGCGCCGCGTCTTCGACCTGCGCGACTACATCGACGAGGTTCTGCGCAGCCTGGGCGTCCGCATCAAGCGGGCGACCCACGGCGTGACGGTGGATTGTCCCGAGAACCTGATCATCGACGGCTATCCGGGGGCGCTGAGCCAGGTGCTGACCAACCTCGTGATGAACTCCATCACCCACGGCTACGCGCCGGGCCAGCACGGGACGCTGCGCGTCACCGTGCGCGCGGTGGGGGCGGACGAGGTGGAGCTGGTCTACGCCGACGACGGGCGTGGCATCCCGCCGGAACTGCACGGCAAGGTGTTCGAGCCCTTCTTCACCACCAGCCGCGGGGCGGGCGGCAGCGGGCTGGGGCTGAACATCGTCTACAACATCGCCACCCGCAAGCTGAAGGGCCGCATCGCGCTCGACAGCGCGCCGGGCCGCGGCACGGCCTTCACCCTGCGTTTCCCCCGCGTCGTGCCGGCGGACCTGATGCCGGCCTGACGGCGGAGGCATTCCGAAGGGTCTATTGGGCATCCACCCAGGCGATGCGCAGGATGTTGGTGTTGCCGGGGGTGCCGAAGGGCACGCCGGCGGTGATGACCAGCCGCTGGCCTTCCACGGCCAGCCCGTCCTCGTGGGCGCAGCGGGCGGCCTTCTGGACCATCTCGTTGAAGTCGTTGATGTCGGCGGAATGCACGCTGTGCACCCCGTAGGCGAGCTGGAGCCGCCGCGCCGTCTCCAGGCTGGAGGTCAGGCACATGATCGGCACCTCGGGCCGCTCGCGGGCGGCGCGCAGGGTGGTGGAGCCGCTGGTGGTGTAGGTCACGATGGCCGCGGCCTGGATGGTGTGGGCGACCTGCCGCGCCGCCGCGGTGATCGCGTCGGCGGAGGTCTGCTGCGGGTCCGGATGCTGGGCGTCGATGATGGTGCGGTAGAGCGGGTCGTGCTCCACCCGGCGGGCGATGCGGTCCATCATCGACACCGCCTCGATGGGATAGCTGCCCGACGCGGTTTCCGCCGACAGCATCACCGCGTCGGCCCCGTCATAGACGGCGGTCGCCACGTCCGACGCCTCGGCGCGGGTGGGGGCGGGCGCGCCGATCATCGACTCCAGCATCTGGGTGGCGACGATCACCGGCTTTCCGGCCTTGCGCGATTCGCGGATGATCCGCTTCTGGATGCTCGGCACGTCCTCCGCCGGCATTTCCACGCCCAGGTCGCCGCGGGCGACCATCACGCCGTCCGACAGTTCGACGATGCGCTCCAGATGCTGGATGGCCTGCGGCTTCTCCATCTTGGACAGCAGCGCCGCCCGGCCCGCGATCAGCTTGCGCGCGTCGGCCACGTCCTCGGGCCGCTGGACGAAGGACAGCGCCACCCAGTCCACCCCCTGGTCCAGGGCGAAGGCCAGATCCTCCAGATCCTTGTGGGTCAGCGGGGACAGCGGCAGCACGACGCCCGGAACGTTCACGCCCTTGCGGTCGGACAGGCGGCTGCCCGACAGCACGACGCAATCGGCGTGGTCCGGGCTGCACGCCTCCACCCGCAGGCGGACCTTGCCGTCGTCCACCAGCAGTTCCGCCCCCGGCTCCAGCGCCGCGAAGATCTCCGGGTGGGGCAGGCCGACGCGGGCCGAGTCGCCCGGTTCGGTGGAGAGGTCCAGCCGGATGCGGTGCCCGGCCTCGACCGTGACGGGGCCGCCGGCGAAGGTGCCCAGCCGCAGCTTCGGCCCCTGAAGGTCGGCCATCACGGCGATGGGATGGTCAAGCTCCGCCTCCAGCGCGCGCAGGGTGGCGAGGCGCCGCCCGTGGTCCTCGTGGGTGCCGTGGCTGAAGTTCAGGCGGAAGACGTCCACGCCCGCCTCGAACAGCGCGCGGATCTGCTCCGGCGTGGAGGTGGCCGGTCCCAGCGTGGCGACGATCTTGGTCAGGCGGAAGCGTCGGAAGGGGATGCCTTTGCGGTTCATGGAACTGCCTTTTGAGGTGGCCTTTCGGGGCGGGCCCGCCCATCTCAAAAGCTGGCGTCCGGCTTGTCAACCGCGGCAAAGCTCCCCACAATGGGCAGGCGCCGGGAAAAGCACGGTAACGCCGCAGAACGGCCTTGACAGATTTCCGGCTTTTTCTATAGTCGCACCCTCCCGCGGCCCACCGGGCCTTTCGGGAGACATTGTGCGTCCCGCATCCGGGCTTCGCCTTTGGCGTTCCGGCCGGATCGGGGATCAATCGGTGTGTAGGCGGCCCATGAGGGCTGCCGTTGAGATATCGAGGAGAGCAGGCGTGGCGCGTATCGCTGGCGTCAACATCCCCGCGCAGAAGCGCGTGGAGATCGCGTTGACCTACATTCATGGCATCGGTTCCTTCAAGGCGAAGGAAATCTGCGCGAAGCTGGAGATCCCGGCGGAGCGTCGTGTGAACCAGCTCACGGACGACGAGATCCTCAAGATCCGCGAGACCATCGACGCCGACTACCAGGTCGAAGGCGACCTGCGCCGTTCGGTCGCGATGAACATCAAGCGTCTGATGGACATGGCCTGCTACCGCGGCCTGCGTCACCGCAAGGGCCTGCCGGTCCGCGGCCAGCGCACCCACACGAACGCCCGCACCCGCAAGGGTCCGGCCAAGCCGATCGCCGGCAAGAAGAAGTAAGAGGACGCACGGACCATGGCCAAGCCCTCCGCCGCTTCGCAGCGCCTTCGCCGTCGCGAGCGCAAGAACATCACCGCCGGCGTCGCCCACGTGAACGCCTCCTTCAACAACACGATGATCACCATCACCGACGCGCAGGGCAACACCATCGCCTGGTCGTCGTCGGGCACGATGGGCTTCAAGGGCTCGCGCAAGTCGACCCCCTACGCTGCCCAGGTCGCCGCCGAGGACGCGGGCCGCAAGGCCCAGGAGCACGGCATGAAGACCCTCGAGGTCGAGGTGAAGGGGCCGGGTTCGGGCCGTGAGTCGGCGCTGCGCGCCCTCCAGTCCATCGGCTTCCAGATCACCTCGATCCGCGACGTCACGCCGATCCCGCACAACGGCGTCCGTCCGCCGAAGAAGCGTCGCGTCTAAGAAGCATCGCTACTCCGCACCCGCGGGGACCCGCCGTTCCGGGACAGGCGCCGCAGCCATCGCGGCGCCATCGGATGGGAACGGCCGGTCCCCGCGGGCGTGTGTCCATCCCGATGGCATGAGGTAATACCGTGGCCCTTCAGAAGAACTGGCAGGAACTGATCAAGCCGAACAAGCTGGACATCCAGCCCGGCGACGATGCCGACCGCTCGGCGACCGTCGTGGCCGAGCCGCTGGAGCGCGGCTTCGGCCTGACGCTCGGCAACGCGCTGCGCCGCGTTCTGCTTTCCTCGCTCCAGGGTGCCGCCGTCACGGCGATCCACATCGACGGCGTGCTGCACGAGTTCTCCTCCATCCCCGGCGTGCGCGAGGACGTGACCGACATCGTCCTCAACATCAAGTCGATGGGCCTGCGCATGGGCGGCGACGGCCCGAAGCGCATGCGCCTGCGCGCCGAAGGCCCCGGCGAGGTGAAGGCCGGCATGATCGAGACCGGCGCGGACATCCAGGTGATGGACCCGGATCTGGTCATCTGCACGCTGGACTCCGGCGCCCGCCTGAACATGGAACTGACGGTCGAGACCGGCAAGGGCTACGTTCCGGCCAGCCAGAACCGTCCGGAAGACGCCCCGATCGGCCTGATCCCGGTGGACGCCCTGTTCTCGCCGGTCCGCAAGATCTCCTACAAGGTCGACAACGCCCGCGTCGGGCAGGTCACCGACTATGACCGCCTGTCGATGGTCGTCGAGACCAACGGCGCCGTGAAGCCGGACGACGCGGTGGCTCTGGCCGCCCGCATCCTCCAGGACCAGCTGCAGCTGTTCATCAACTTCGAGGAGCCGACGCACGCGGTCGCCGAGGAGAAGCACGAGGAGGTTCCGTTCAACAAGAACCTGCTCCGCAAGGTGGACGAGCTGGAACTGTCGGTCCGTTCGGCCAACTGCCTGAAGAACGACAACATCGTCTACATCGGCGATCTGGTGCAGAAGACGGAGGCGGAGATGCTCCGCACCCCGAACTTCGGCCGCAAGTCGCTGAACGAGATCAAGGAAGTGCTGGCCCAGATGGGTCTGCACCTGGGTATGGAAATCCCGAACTGGCCGCCCGAGAACATCGAAGAGCTGGCCAAGCGTCTGGAAGAGCCGTACTAAGTCTCGCAGGTTCAGTCGCCCCCATCCCGACCTTCCCCCGCTTGGGCGGGGGAGGGTTAGGGTGGGGGAGCGTGTTTCCCAGGGCCACACCTGGCCCGCCCCGCGCCGTACCAGCCTCAGAACTGGGCGGTCGGGTTCACCACCGGCTCCCCGAGGGGGGCCACGCCATGAAGGAGGACCGTCATGCGTCACGGCGTTTCCGGACGTAAGTTCAGCAAGACCACCAGCCACCGCAAGGCCATGTTCTCGAACATGGCGAACGCGCTGATCAAGCACGAGCAGATCAAGACCACCCTGCCGAAGGCCAAGGATCTGCGCCCGATCGTCGAGCGCCTGATCACGCTCGGCAAGAAGGGCGGCCTCGCCAACCGCCGTCTCGCCTTCGCGCAGCTGCGCGACGACGCGATGGTGACCAAGCTGTTCACCGTGCTGGCCGACCGCTACAAGGACCGCCAGGGCGGCTACAGCCGCGTCCTGAAGGCCGGCTTCCGCTACGGCGACGCCGCCGCCATGGGCGTGATCGAGCTGGTCGACCGCGACGTCGCCGCCAAGGGCCAGGATTCCGGCCCGGTGGAGATCAAGGACGAGGTCGAGGCCGAGGGCTGAGCCCCCGGTTGAGCTTTTGTGAAATCTTGTCGCCGCCGTTGCCCAACGGGCTTCGGACGACGATATAGGTGACCGACCGGCCCTCCCTTCGGGTTCATCCCCGGAGGGAGGGTTTCCGGTTTCTGGGTTCCGCCACATCGGGAGGGCGCCGCGCGCGCGGTATGCTGAGACCTCTCTACAACCGGATTTTGCAGCTCTCCGCCCGCAAGGACGCCGTCTGGTGGATGTCCGCCGTCTCCTTCGCGGAAAGCTCCTTCTTCCCTCTGCCGCCCGACATCATGCTGGTGCCGATGTGTCTGGCGGAGCCCAAGAAACTCTGGCGTTACACGAACATTTGCGCGTTGGCCTCGCTGATCGGCGGGCTGTTCGGCTACGCGGTCGGGTTCTATCTGTTCGAGAGCGTCGGGCGCCTGATCATCGACTTCTACAACGCGCAGGAGTCGTTCCACCGGTTCCAGGAGATGTTCGCCGAATTCGGCCCCTGGTTTCTGATCCTGAAGGGCATCACGCCCATACCCTACAAATTATTGACGATCACCGCGGGATTCGCGCACCTCGACCTGACGGTGTTCATCCTGTGCTCGATCGTCGCGCGCTTCTCGCGGTTCTACATGATCGCGATCCTGCTGCATTTCTACGGACCGCAGGTGCGCGACATCATCGAGAAGCGGCTGATGCTGGTGACGACCATCCTGCTGGTCATCATCATCGGCGGATTGCTCAGCTTCAAATTCGTGTGAGCGGCGCGGGGACCGGCCCCGCGCGTCACCCGCATCCTTCCAGGATCAATCCGGCATGCCGTGGTCCTGGCGGTTGCGCTCCGACGGGGGCAGGGCGTTGCGCTCGCGGCGGTCGCGCATGACCATCACGCCGATGGCCAGCGCCATGCCGATGCCGGCCAGCAAGGGCAGGACGACCTCCCCGGCGCTGACGGTCGGCATGGCGAGCATGCGCACGACGAGCAGCAGCAGGCCGGCGATCAGCAACGCCACGAAGATGGTGGTGGAAGTCCGCCGGCGCGGAGACGGGCCGGGATTGGTAGGACTCATTTGAGGCATTCCCTTATCGCTTGCGTTCCCGGCATAGTGGGCGCCGAGCCCGCGGCATGGTCCATGCGGGGGACCATCCGCCAACGTCCGGGGTCACGCAAGAACAATGGGAGTCAAAGCCGAGATGTTCCGTCCGAAACTCATCCTGGGGCCGGTGCTGGCCCTCGCCCTGGTTGCGCTGTCCGCCTGCGCGGACGCGCCGGGCCGTTCGTCCGGCGCCACCGTGGGCGGTGCTCCGGCGGCCTCCACCGCGGTGCCGGCCACCCCGCGCGCGACTCAGGCGCCGTCCCGCGGGGTCGAGGACCCGTCGCTGCGCCTCAACGGCGGGGCGGGCAGCGACGATTCCTGCCGCGCCCAGTGCGAGCGCAGCAACAACTCCTGCATGGATTCGGTGGCGGCCCGGACGCAGAGCGGGCTGGACCGTCCGGACCGCGGCGGCATCTTCTCGCCGACCGACAACTGCCAGCATTCGCTGCGCCTCTGCTACCAGCGCTGCGGCGCGGCCACCAACCAGTGACCGTTTCCGCAAGGTTCGTGGATCGGCGATGAGCAAGCGCGGCGACTCCGGCACCACCGGCGGCCTGTTCGAGGCGGGCGCCCCCCGCCCGCTGGCCGACCGGCTGCGCCCGCGCAGCCTGGGCGAGGTCGTCGGGCAGGAGCATCTGCTGAAGCCCGACGGGCCGCTGGGCCGCATGGTCGCCGCGCGGCGGCTGGCCTCCATGATCCTGTGGGGGCCGCCCGGCTGCGGCAAGACGACCATCGCGCGGCTGCTCGCCTTGTCCACCGACCTGCATTTCGAACCGCTGTCGGCGGTCTTCTCCGGCGTCGCCGACCTTCGCAAGGTCTTCGACGCGGCCCGGGCCAGACGCGCGGCGGGGCAGGGCACGCTGCTGTTCATCGACGAGATCCACCGCTTCAACCGGTCTCAGCAGGACGGCTTCCTGCCCTATGTGGAGGACGGCACCGTCACGCTGGTCGGCGCCACCACCGAGAATCCGTCCTTCGAGCTGAACGCGGCGCTGCTGTCGCGCGCCCAGGTCTTCGTTCTGAACCGGCTGGACGACGCGGCGCTGGAGAAGCTGCTGGCGCGGGCGGAGGCGGAGACGGGCCGCCCGCTGCCGCTGACGCCGGACGCGCGGTCCGCGCTGAAGGCGATGGCGGACGGCGACGGGCGCTTCTGCCTGAACCTGTGCGAGGAGCTGTTCGCCCTGCCGGTGCCGGAGGACGGCGCGCTGCTGGACAACAACGCGCTCGCCACCGCCATCCAGCGCCGCGCCCCGCTCTACGACAAGGCGCAGGAGGGGCACTACAACCTCATCAGCGCGCTTCACAAGTCGCTGCGCGGGTCGGACACCGACGCGGCGCTTTACTGGTACGCGCGGATGCTGGAGGGCGGGGAGGACCCGCGCTACATCGCCCGCCGGCTGACGCGCTTCGCGGTGGAGGACATCGGCATGGCCGACCCCAACGCCCTGTCGCAGGCCACCGCCGCCTGGGAAGCCTATGAGCGCCTGGGCAGCCCGGAGGGCGAACTGGCCATCGCCCAACTGGTGATCTATCTGGGGACGGCGCCCAAGTCGAACGCCGGCTACACCGCCTACAAGAGCGCGGTGCGCGCCGCCAAGGAAACCGGCAGCCTGATGCCGCCCAAGCACATCCTGAACGCGCCGACCAAGCTGATGAAGCAGATCGGCTACGGCAAGGGGTACGAGTACGACCACGACACCGCGGACGGCTTTTCCGGCCAGAACTATTTCCCGGACGGGATGGCGCGCCGCCAATTCTACCAGCCGGTGGAGCGCGGTTTCGAACGGGAGATCAGGAAGCGCCAGGACTATTGGGCGCGGCTGCGCGACCGCAAGGCGTCGGAGGGCGAGGACGGCGGAAGCGCATGACGACGGGCGACGCGGTTCCACTGTTCCCGCGCTTCATCGCCATCGACTGGTCGGGCGCCACGGGCAAGCGCTACGCCGGGATCGCGGTGGCGGAGTGCGGCGCCGGCGGGCCGCCCCGGATCGTCGCGCCCGTGGACCGGCTCTGGTCGCGCACCGCCGTGTTCGACTGGCTGCTGGACGGGGTGGAGCGCGGCCCGGCGCTGATCGGGATCGACTGCGCCTTCTCGCTGCCCTTCGCTGTCGCCGGACGCTATTTCCGCGATCCCGATGCGGCGACGGTGTTCGACCTGTGGGACCGGGTGGAGGCGGTGGCCGGGGCGGAACCGGACTTCGCCGGCGGCAGTTTCACGGCGCATCCGGACTATGGAACGGATTTCTGGCGGACCGGGACGCAACCGGACTGGTACCGCGACCCGCACCGGCTGACCGAGCGGGTGTGCCGCGCCGACGGCTGCGGCAGCCCGCAGAGCCCCTACAAGCTGATCGGCGCCAAGCAGGTGGGGAAGGGCGGGTTGGCCGGGATGCGGATGCTGCGCGCCCTGAAACGGGCGGCGCCGGGGCGTGTGGCGGTCTGGCCTTTCGACCCGCCGCAGCCCGGCATGAGCGTTTTCTGCGAGATCTACCCACGCCTGTTCCTGATGCGCGCTGGCTTCGGCCTGCGCAAGATCCGCGACGGTGCGGCGGTGGACGCCGCGCTGGCCGCCCTCGGCTCGCCGCCCGCCGGACTGTCCGGGGCGGTGACCGACCACGACGCGGACGCGCTGGTCTCCGCGGCGGGGCTGCGCTGGCTGGCCGGACGGGCCGAGGTGTGGACGCCGCCGGCCATGGACGCGCAGGCGCGGCGGCAGGAAGGCTGGATCTTCGGCGTGGGCGACCGGAACACGGGGAATCCGGTGCCCGGCGCGTGACAAGCCGCCGCATTTCTGGCTCTATGCGGCACGGGAAACCCGTCGTCCCGTCCGTTCCGGAGGCCCCGTGATCGCATCCCCGTCCACGCTCGCCGCGGTCGCCCTTGGCGGCGCCGTCGGCTCGGCGGCGCGTTATCTGCTGATGACGGCGGTCGGCCACTGGCTCGGCACGCAGTTTCCCTATGGGACGCTGATCGTGAACGCCATCGGCTGCTTCACCATGGGCGTGCTGGTGGAACTGGCGGCGCTGGTGTGGTCGCCCTCGCCGGAGCTGCGCGCGCTGCTGATGGTGGGGGTTCTGGGCGGGTTCACCACCTTCTCCTCCTTCACGCTGGACGTCGGCGTGCTGGTGGGGCGGAACGCCCTGCCGGCGGCGGCGGGTTACATCCTGGCCTCGATGGTGCTGACCATCGCGGGTTTCTTTGCCGGCCTCGCGGCCGTGCGTTCTCTTGTTTCGGTGCCCGTTTGATGAGTGAGAACAAAGCCCCCAGCGTGGAAACCCGGACCGTGACGTCCGACGAGGCCGATGTCCGCCTCGACCGCTGGTTCAAGCGCCATTTCCCCGACGTGGGGCACGGCTATCTGCAGAAGCTGCTGCGCACCGGCCAGATCCGCGTGGACGGCAAGCGGGCGGAGACCTCGACGCGGCTCGCCGCCGGCCAGTCCATCCGCATCCCGCCGCTGGCCGACTGGGCCAAGCCGGAGGCCGCCGCCGCGGCCCCGGCGCCGAAGAAGCCGGCCATGTCGGACAAGGACGTCGCGGCGCTCCAGGCGCTGGTGCTCTTCAAGGACGGCGACGTCATCGCGCTGAACAAGCCGGCGGGGCTGGCCGTGCAGGGCGGCACCAACACCACCAAGCATCTCGACGCCATGCTGGACGCCCTGCGCTTCGACGCGAAGGAGCGGCCCAAGCTGGTCCACCGGCTGGACAAGGACACCTCGGGCGTCCTGCTGCTGGCGCGCAACACCTTCGCGGCGTCCAAGCTGACGGAGATGTTCCGGGGCCGCGACGTGCGCAAAATCTACTGGGCCGCCACGGTCGGCGTGCCGAAGCCCTACCAGGGCAAGATCGACCTGGCGCTGGCCAAGGAAGGCGGGCCGCAAGGCGAGCGGGTGGCCGGCGACGAGGACGACGGCAAGCGCGCCATCACCTACTACTCGGTGCTGGAGAATCTGGGCAAGCAGGCGGCCTTCGTCGCCATGTGGCCGCGCACGGGCCGCACCCACCAGCTCCGCGTCCACATGAACGCCATCGGCACGCCGATCCTGGGCGACGGGAAATACGCCGGTCAGGGGGCCATGCTGCCGGGGGCCGAGGTCCCGAAGAAGCTGCACCTGCACGCCCGCCGCCTGATCCTGCCGCACCCGCGCGGCGGCAACCGGACGATCGACGTGACGGCGCCGCTGCCGGACCACATGCTGACGACCTGGAAGTATCTGGGCTTCAGCGCCAGCCTGAAGGGCGACCCGTTCGAGGGGGTCGAGTAAAGGCGGGATTTTTCGCCACGAAGACACGAAGGACACAAAGATTCACGAAAGCGTACGGGATGGTGGCCGGACAATTCCCTGTGGGAACCTTTTTGTGAAGTTCTTTGTGCCTTTGTGTCTTCGTGGTGAATCGCCCCCATCGAAAGCACGCCGTCATCCCGCCTCGCGCGCGCTCAAGAACGCCGCGAGCTGTTCCGCCGCCTGCCCGACATGCTCGGCAACAAGGCGGCAGGCCGTATCGGCATCCCCCTCCCGGCAGGCCGCCAGCAGCGCCCGGTGCTCGTCCTGCGACCGCGGCAGATAGCCCAGCGCCGCGAACTGGAAGCGCAGATAGCGGTCGGCGGCCAGCAGATGCTGCTCGGCCAGGGCCAGCAGCCGGGGGCGCCCGGCCCGCGCGTAGAGCGTCATGTGGAAGCGCCGGTTCAACTCTCCCATGCGGCCCGGATCGGCTTCTCCATCCATCTCCGCGATCAGTTCCTCCGCCTGATCGAGGTCCGCCGCTGTGAGCGCGGGCAGCGACAGGCGCAGCGCCATCGGCTCCAGCGCCATGCGGATCGCCCCGATGTCGGCGCCGTCCGCCGCCGAGATCTCCGCCACGACCGCCCCGCGGTGCGGATGGAACTCGGCCAGAGCCCGCGCCTCCAACTGGCGCAGCGCCTCGCGCACCGGCATGCGGCTGACCCCGAAGGTGTCCGCCAGCTCCTCCTGCCGCAGCGGCGTGCCGGGCGCGATGACGCCGGTCAGGATCGCCTCGCGCAGGGTCGTCTCCACGAACTCCGCGGCGGTGCGGTAGCGCGGCTGCGTCCGGGATACGAGGCGCGACAGCCCGTCGTTGGGGGCCATGCGTGATCTCCGCTTGTCAGGATATTGGATCCAATCTATCACCGATCCTTCCACCCCGCATCCCTGACGGAGGGTTCCGCGCCATGGCTTCATCCGACTCCGCTCCGGTGTCAGTCCCTTCGGCTGGCCTGTCCCTGCGCGCGGTGGGCGCCGGCCTGCTGGCGGCCCTCGTCGGCTACGCCAGTTCGGTGGCGGTGGTCATCCACGGGCTGACCGCCGTGGGGGCAAGCACGGAGCAGGTGGTTTCCGGCCTCGTCCTGGTCGGTTTCGCCATGGGCTTGACGGCGATGGGGCTGAGCCTTTACCGGCGCAAGCCGATCAGCATCGCCTGGACCACGCCCGGCATGGCGCTCCTGGCCGCCACCGGCGCGGTGGAGGGCGGGTTCGCCGCCGCGGTGGGGGCCTTCGTGGTGACCGGCGTGCTGATCGTGATCGCCGGGCTGTGGTCGCCGCTGGGCCGCTGGATCGCCGCGATCCCCAAGCCGCTGGCGAACGGCATGCTGGCCGGCATCCTGCTGAAGCTGTGCCTCGCCCCCTTCCTCGCGGTGTCGCAGGCGCCGGGCGTGGCGCTTCTGGTGCTGGCGACCTGGGCGGTGGTCGGACGGGTGGCGCGGCTCTACGCCGTGCCCGCCGCGGTGGCGGTGGCGCTGGGGGCGATGGCGCTGGACTCCTCCGGCGGGGCGGCCCTGTCCGGAGCGGCGTGGCCGGGCGTGGCCTTCGTCCAACCGGTCTTCACCTGGGAGGCGATGGTGGGCATCGCGCTGCCGCTGTTCGTCGTCACCATGGCGTCGCAGAACATCCCCGGCCTCGCCGTCCTGGCGACCTACAACTACGCGCCGCCGACCCGCCCGATCTTCCTGGCGACGGGGGCGGCCTCCGCCCTGACGGCGCTGGGCGGGGCGCCGACCGTCAACCTCGCCGCCATCACCGCGGCGCTCTGCGCCAGCCCGGACGCCGACCCGAACCCGGCGCGGCGCTGGCAGGCGGCCTTCGTGAGCGGCGTCGGCTACATCCTGTTCGCCGCGCTGGCCGGGGTGACCGCTGTCATGGTCACCCGCTCCCCGCCGATCCTGATCGAGGCGGTGGCCGGGCTGGCGCTGGTGGGGGCCTTCGGCTCCGCCCTGATGGGGGCGGTGCAGGCGGAGGCGAACCGGACCGCCGCCCTGGTCACGCTGCTGGTCACCGCCTCGGGCCTGTCCTTCGCGGGGGTGGGGTCGGCCTTCTGGGGATTGCTGCTGGGTGGGGCGGTGCATCTGCTCCATTGGCGCCCGGCGGTGCTGCAACCGGCTAAGTGATGCCGATGGCATCACCCTTTCGATCAATGTCAAGGCATTGATCTGCCGGGTCTGACGGCCGGAAAACAATGCAAGCGATTATTTTCCGGCCGTATGAGTTGCGCTTTCGCAGTGCGGACCGCATAAGTCCGGTACGACCCGCGTCCCGGAGGCGTTTCCCTTGAGCAGTTCAGCGAATGGCCGCCCGCTGCGGCTGGCCCTTTTCGATTGCGACGGCACGCTGGTGGACAGCCAGTTCGCCATCATCGACTCCATGACCAGCGCCTGGGCCGCCCACGGGCTGGGCGAGCCGGACCCGCTGGAGGTGCGCCGCATGGTCGGGCTGCCGCTGGTGCAGGCGGTGGCGCTGCTGCTGCCGGACCTGGACACCGACCGGCACGTCGCCGTCGCGGAAAGCTACAAGGACGCCTTCGCCGCGCTGCGCCGCCGCGGCGACCTGCACGAGCCGCTGTTCCCCGGCCTCATCGACACGCTGGACGCGCTGGAGGCCGAGGGCGTGCTGCTGGGCGTGGCGACCGGCAAGTCGCGGCGCGGGCTGGACGCCGTGCTGGCCCACCACGGGCTGACGCACCGTTTCGCCACCTTGCAGACCAGCGATTTCGGCCCCGGCAAGCCGCACCCGGACATGGTCCACCGCGCTCTGGCCGAAACCGGCGCGGAGGCGGCGGAGACGGTCGTGATCGGCGACACCACCTACGACATGCAGATGGCCCGCAACGCCCGGGTCGCGGCGGTGGGCGTCTCCTGGGGCTACCACGCGGTGGCCGAACTGGAGGCCGCCGGGGCCGACCGCATCGTCCATCGTGGGCGCGAGGTGGCCGATGCCGTGCTGGCCCTGTTGGATCGCTAGTCGTTGGATCGATAAGAGACAAGCCGAAGGACTCCGATGAAGCGCTTCTACAAGACCACCTCCGTCGCGGAGGCCGCCGGCGGCGGCTTCGAGGTGCGCCTGGACAACCGCCCGATCCGCAGCCCGGCCAAGGCCCCGCTGGTCTTCGCGAGCTGGCCGCTGGCCCAGGCCGTCGCCGCCGAGTGGGAGGCGCAGCCCGAGGACATCAGCCCCGACAGCATGCCGCTGATGCAGCTCGCCAGCACGGCGGTGGACCTGATCGGCAAGGGCCGCGCCGCCATCGTGGACGGGGTGGCCGCCTACGCCGAGACGGACCTGCTCTGCTACCGCGCGGAGCATCCCAGGTCGCTGGTGGAGCGGCAGGCGCAGCACTGGCAGCCGCTGCTGGACTGGGCGACCCTGCGCTACGACGCGCCGCTGCACGTCAACGCCGGGCTGATGCCCAAGCCGCAGCCGCCGGAGGCGCTGCGTGCCCTGCGCAACGCGGTGGAAGCCTACGACGACTGGACCCTGTCGGCGCTCCAGACCGCCACCGGCTCCTGCGGGTCGCTGATCGTGGCGCTGGCGCTGGTCGAAGGGCGCATCGACGCCGAGGAGGCGTTCGCGGTGTCGCAACTCGACGAGACCTTCCAGATCGAAGCCTGGGGCGAGGACCCGGAGGCGACCAAGCGCCGCGCCGCCCTGCGCGTGGACATCGCCGCCTGCCGCCGCTTCGTGGACCTGCTGCGGGCGTAGGCACGGGTGCCGCTTCCGGTGTATCCAGACCGGAGAGCACAGCTTTCACGCGCCGGATGCCCCGCCTATGGCCACCGTCTCCGAAGCCCTGCGGGCCGCGGTCGACCTGCACCAGAAGAACCGGCTTCAGGAGGCCGCGGATCTCTACGTCCGCATTCTCGAAGCCGACCCGTCCGTCGCCGACGCCTGGCACCTGCTGGGCGTTCTGCACCATCAGGTGGGACAGCATGGCAAGGCCGTGGAGTTCATCGCCGCGGCCATCGCCCGCGACCCCTCCTGCGCCGCCTACCACGACAATCTCGGTTCCGCCCGGCGCGCGGAGGGGAACGCCGACGGCGCGGCGGGCTGTCACCGCCGCGCCCTGGCGCTGTCCCCGGACTGGGTGACTCCGCTGGGCAATCTGGGAAACGCGCTGGTGGAGGCGCAGCGGCCCGAGGCGGCGGCGGCGGCCTACCGGCGGGCGCTGTGGCTGGAGCCGGCGCAGGACAGCCTGCGCCTGCGGCTGGCCGATTGCCTGCAGGGGATGGGGCGGTCGGCGGAGGCGGACCCCTTCTACACCGCGCTGCTGGCGGCCCAGCCGGAGCGGCCCGACCTGCGCTACCGCCTGGGGCTGGCCAAGCTCGGGGCCAGCCGGCTGATGACCGCAACGCTGAGCGATGCCGGGCGCGTCGTCGATTCCCTCCGGGTGGGGGAGGCCCTATCGCTGTTCGGCGCCGCGGCGCGGTCGGGGCACGCGGAGGCGCGACGCAACCTGTTCGGAACGGCCATCCTGGCCTTGCAGCGCGGGGTGCTGGACGACGCCACCCTGCACGGAGTCGCTGCGGCGGCCCGCGCGCATCTGAGGCATAACCCGCGGGACACGACGGCGCTGGCGGTGGTCTGCTACGACCTGTACCGCGCCGGCCGGCTGGAGGTCGCTTACCGTTTCTTCCGCAAGCACGCCCGCCATTTCACGGCGGAAGAGATATCCTGCGACTTCGAACTGCTGGTGTGGTCGCTGGTCCAGACATCGCGCGGCTTCTTCTCCCGGCTCGACGGCTACGACTCCCGCAGGTTCCAGGCGGCGGCGCACCGGGAGCTGGTGCCGGCGGCGGGGGAGGGGCGGCCCGTCCTTCTGGTCGGCTGCGACGACGGTTACTGGCGGCGGTTCGGCGCCGCGTTCCTGGAGTCCTGGCGGGAAAGGGCTCCCTCCTGCGCCGCGCACGTCCACCTCATCAACCCGTCGGACGAGACGGTCGAAGCCCTCCGGCGGCTGTGCGGGGCGGCGGGCGGCCTGTCCTGCTCCATGGAGACCGTCGAACTCGCCGCCTTGCCCGAGCCGGTGCGGCTGACCTACTTCGCGTCGGCCCGCTTCGCCGTCGCGCGGAGGCTGCTGAACCGGGGGGCGGCTCCGGTGGTCCAGGTCGATGTCGACGCCGTGATGCTGGAGGATGTCGGCGCCGCGATGCGGGATTGGCCGGCGGGCTGGGACATCGCGATCATGCGGGACCGCCGTGGGCGCGGACCGATGCGGGACTTCCTGGCCGGCTTCATGGCTTTCAACCCGACGCCGGCCGGGCGTGCCTACCTCGACCGGGTGGTCGCCTACATCGGGTGGCATTTCGACGCCGGGCGGGTCTATTGGACGCTGGATCAGGCGGCGCCTTACTGCGTGCACGACTGGATGCGGCGGGCCGGCGCGGAGCCGTCCGTGGTCTGGCACGATTTCGGCGCCTTTCCGTATCTGCGCTTCCTGGACAAGTGAGGACGAAGCGGACGGCGCGATCGGTGAACGGAATAAAGCGCCCCCGCGGGCGTCCTGAGGGTGAGGGCCGGGCGATCCGTCCGCCCCGTCACGACAGGGAGGTTCCGTCAATGCACCGCTTCGCCCGCTTCACCGCCGCCGCTGCCGCCGCGCTCGCCCTGGGCATCCTGGCGCCGTCCGCCTTCGCGCAGGGGGCCATGCCCGCCAAGACCGGCCAGTCGGCGGGCGGTCCCGTGCTGACCGACAGCAAGGGCATGACGCTCTACGTCTTCGACCGCGATTCCGGCGGCAAGTCCGCCTGCAACGGACAGTGCGCCACCAACTGGCCGCCGCTGATGGCTCCGGCGGGCGCCAAGGCAATGGGCGACTATTCGGTCGTCACCCGCGACGACGGGTCCATGCAGTGGGCCTACAAAGGCAAGCCGCTCTACGGCTGGGCGAAGGACGGCAAGCCGGGCGACACCACCGGCGACGGGGTGAACAACGTCTGGCACGTCGCCCGCCCGTAAGGACCCGCGCGTAGGGCATGGAAAAAGCCCCCGCGGCGCGTGGCCGCGGGGGCTTTCCGTGACCGGCCCGGCCCGTGATCGGACCGGCGGCCGTTACTGGCCGGTGCCCGACGGGGCCGCCGGCGGGGTGCCGGTGGCGCCGCCCGGGGCGGTCATGGTGCCGGAGGTGCCGGTGGAGGAGCGGCTGGCCGCGCCGTTCACCGTGTCGCCCGCCCGGTCCTTGTTCCGGTTCAGCGAGGTGGTGGTGTCGGAGTACTCGAACTCCGGCATGGCCTTCACCTGATCGCGGGTCATGCCGGAAAGCTGGACGCGCTCCTGCTGGGCGTCCCAATTCGCTTGGTTGATGTCCACGGCGATCTGCTTCTCACCGATGCCGAGGAAGCCGCCCGAGGAGATCACGAGCTGCCGGGCCTGGCCGTTGCTGTCCAGGATCACGTCCTCGACCTCGCCGACCTTCTCGTTGTCGGTGCCGTAGACGTTCTTGCCCATCATGTTCTCGGCGCTGGCGAGCTGGCCGCCGGTCAGACCGGACGCGCTGCCCGTGGCGGCGCTGCCGCTTTTGTTCATTTCGGTCGCGGTCGGGGCGCCGGTGGCGGGGCTGCCGGTCGCCGGCGACGAGCTTTGTGCCATCGCCGTGCCGGTCATCAGCGCCAGGACGGACGCAGCCGCGATGATTTCCCTCCGCATAACTCACTCCTTTCCGCTTATCGGCGTGTCTGTTGCGTGCCTCGGTAAGGCAGAACGACAACAGGGGCTGCGGGCGAATGGTCACGCGACGGTTCGGAAAAATCTTTCGGCTAGTCCGTCGAAGTTCCGGGAATAAAAATCGACAAGAACTCAGAAGCTTGCCCAGCTTGGCTTGGCCGGAGTGACTGTGGCGTCCCCGGCGGTCAGGACCAGCCCGTCTTGCCCCGCACGGGTGAGGTCTTCCAGCCGCAGCAACGCCAGGGCGGAAGGGCCGTGGCCGCTGCGGATCTCGCCGGCCTCCTTGCCGTCCAGCATCACCGGCGTGCCGGGGGCGGGCAGGGGGCCGTCCACCGTGACCGGGAACAGCTTCTTCTTGATGAGGGCGCGGTACTTGGTGCGGGCGGTCAATTCCTGCCCCATGTAGCAGCCCTTGTCCCAGGAAATGGCGTTCAGGTCGTCCAGATCGTTCTCCAGGGGCAACGACTTTTCCGGCACGAGGTCGCGGCTGCCCTCCGGCACGCCCAGCGACAGGCGCAGCCGGTCGTAGTCCTCCGCGCCCCGCGGCGCGAAGCCCGCCGCCTCCAACGCCGCCGCCGCACCCTCGCGCGGAAGGAAGGCGCGGGCGCCCAGCGCCGGCAGGCGCGGGTCGGTGAAGGCGACGCCGCCCGCGAAGGGCGCCGCCGCGCCCGCCTCCTCCGGCAGGCCCAGCCGGGCGAGGACGTCGCCGCCGAACAGGACGACGGAGACCAGGGCGCCGGCCCGGTCCTCCAGCGTGATCTTCGAGCGCAGCTTGTACATCTTCAGCCGGCGCAGGAATTCCTCCCGCCGGTCCGCCTCCGGGTCCAGCAGAAGGGCGCCGTCCGATTCGGCGATGCGGAAATCGTGCAGGAACTTGCCCTGCGGCGTCAGGAACAGCGCGTAGACGGCGCGGTCGGGAGCGACGCGCCGCAGGTCGTTGGACACCAGCCCTTGCAGGAAGGCCGCGCGGTCCTCCCCTGCGACCGCGATCACGCCCCGGTCCTCCAGGACCGCGTAGCCCGCCTGTTCCGCCGTCATGCCCTTGCTCCGAAAATCCCGTTCGTTTCCCCGATAGTTGGGCGAAGGGGGCGGGGGAGGCAAGAGTGGCGAGGGGCGGGGGGATGCATGGCGCGTCCGCCTTTTCCGCGGACGCGCCTCGGTGCAAGCCGTGGTCGGGCGGCCGTCAGGCAGCCGGATGGTCGATCCGCAGAACCTGCACCGATTTGGTGCGGCCGTCGAGCGTGCCGTAGGCGATCGATTGCCCCTCGGACAGGCCGAGCAGGGCGGCGCCCACCGGGGTCAGGATCGAGATGCCGTCCTGGCGCCGGGCCGCTTCGTCCGGTGTGATGAGCGTGGCGGTGTGCCGCGTGCCGCGGTCGTCCACGAAGGTGACCCGGCTGCCCAGCCGGACGAAGGGCGTGCCGCCGCCGTCGGGGGATTCCGCGACGTCGGCGCGGTCCACCTCGCGTTGGAGGAAGTCGATCACGCCGGCGGGCTGGCTGAGATGGGCGAGAAGGACGTCGAGACGCCCGAGATCCTGGGGGGTGATTCGGATCGGCGGCGGATCGCCCAGCATCGACTTGCGGTTCATTCGAGAGGCTCCATAAGCAAAGGCCGCCGGAAGCGGCGGCCCTTTCCATAGCTGATGATGACGGCGCCCTCTTGTCAACCGTGCGGCGGCGTGGCATCTGTCCGTGTGCGAAGCAACTGCTGTTTTGTTGGGTCGTCTGCCGCTTTGTTGGGCTGTAACGGGGCGCCCGGAAGGGGCGATTGACCGCAGGCTGGGCAAACGCTTCCGCTGTTGACGGCGGACAGCCTTGACGGGCAAGACTCTCCAAAGGTGGCATGGCTTTGGCAATGCCCTGCCGTCCTCACCCCTATCCGGTCCGTCTCCTTGGATTCCCCATCCGTGTCATCCCTTCCGCACCGGCTTGAACTGCGCGGCATCACCAAGCGCTTTCCGGGCTGTCTGGCGAACGACAAGGTCGATCTCGTCCTGAAACCGGGCGAGATCCACGCTCTGCTGGGCGAAAACGGCGCCGGCAAGTCCACGCTGGTGAAGATCATCTACGGCGTGCTGCACGCCGACGCCGGCCAGATCCTGTGGAACGGGCATGACACCCGCATCCCCGACCCGGCGGGCGCCCGCCGGCTGGGCATCGGCATGGTGTTCCAGCACTTCTCCCTGTTCGACACGCTGACGGTGGCCGAGAACATCTCGCTCGGCCTCGACCAGCCCGGTCCGATGGACGCGCTGTCGGTGCGCATCGCCGAGGTGTCGGAACGCTACGGCCTGTCGCTGGACCCGCGCCGCCACGTCCACAACCTGTCGGTCGGCGAGCGGCAGCGGGTGGAAATCGTGCGCTGCCTGCTCCAGGACCCGAAGCTGCTGATCATGGACGAGCCGACCTCGGTCCTGACGCCGCAGGAGGCGACCCGCCTGTTCGAGACGCTGCGCCGTCTGGCGGCGGAAGGCTGCACGATCCTCTACATCAGCCACAAGCTGGAGGAGATCCGCGCGCTCTGCGACACCGCCACGGTGCTGCGCGGCGGGCGCGTCGTGGGAAGCTGCGACCCGCGGAAGGAAACCGCGCGCAGCCTCGCCGAGATGATGATCGGGACCGAGCTGTCCACCCCCGAACGGCTGCCGCAGGGCGAGGCCGGGGCGCCGAAGCTCCAGGTGCGGCACCTTTCCACCACCTCCGACAACCCCTTCGCCACCAACCTGAAGGACGTGTCCTTCGAGGTGCGGGCGGGCGAGATCCTGGGCATCGCAGGCGTGGCCGGCAACGGGCAGGCGGAGCTGATGGCCGCGCTGAGCGGCGAGGCGCTGGTGCCGGACCCGGCGTCGGTCGCCATCGAGGGCCGGCCCGCCGGGCATCTCGGGCCCCGGGAGCGGCGGCTGCTCGGCCTCGCCTTCGTGCCGGAGGAGCGGCTGGGCCGCGGCGCCGTGCCGGAGCTGAGCCTGTCGGAGAACGCGCTGCTGTCCGGCTACGCCCGCGAGCCGCTGGTGCGCAGCGGGCTGGTGCATTTCGGGCGGGCGCGCTCCTACGCCGAGCGGATCATCGGCGCCTTCAACGTGGTCACCCACGGCCACCGGGCGGAGGCGCGGTCGCTGTCGGGCGGCAACCTCCAGAAATTCATCATCGGCCGCGAGATCCTTCAGAAGCCGCGCCTGCTGGTGGTCGGCCAGCCGACCTGGGGCGTGGACGCGGGGGCCGCGGCGGCGATCCACCGGGCGCTGATCGACCTCGCGCGGTCGGGTGCCGCCGTGCTGGTCATCAGCCAGGACCTGGACGAGCTGTTCGTGCTGAGCGACCGCATCGCCGTGCTGTTCCACGGCCACCTGTCGGAAAGCCGCCCCACCCACCACACCAGCGTGGAGGAGATCGGCCTGCTGATGGGCGGCCTGTTCAACCACCCGCCCGACGAGGATGAGGTGGACCGTGCGGTGTGAACGCGAATTGTTCCCTCTCCCGTCCCGGGAGAGGGAAGGGACCCGCGCCGAGCGCGGGAAGGGTGAGGGTCCGGCGCGGAGAAAGCGCTTGATCCTTGCGTCACCCTCACCCGGCTGCCTGCGGCGGCCACCCTCTCCCGGGGCGGGAGAGGGGACGACGTGCGTCGGAGTTCCTTCATGACCCTCCTCCGTCTCGAACCCCGCGGCGAGGCGTCGCGCGCGATGGTCTACGCCACGCCGCTGCTGGCGGTGGCGCTGACGCTCGCCAGCGGCTTCCTGCTGTTCTGGGCCATGGGCTTCGACCCGGTGAAGGCGCTGCACGCCTTCTTCATCGCGCCGCTGATGTCGCTGCGCGGCCTGGGCGAGCTGGCGGTGAAGGCGACCCCGCTGGTGCTCTGCGCCATCGGCCTCGCCATCGGTTTCCGCGCCAATGTCTGGAACATCGGGGCCGAAGGGCAGCTCACGCTCGGCGCCATCGCCGGCGGTGGTCTGGCGCTGGCCTTCTACGGCGAGGGCGGTTGGTGGCTGCTGCCGCTGATGATCGTCGCGGGCATGGCCGGCGGCGCCCTGTGGGCGGCGATCCCCGCCTTCCTGCGGGTGCGCTTCAACGCCAGCGAGATCCTGACCAGCCTGATGCTGAACTATGTGGCGCTGCATCTGCTGAACTACCTGATGCACGGCCCTTACCGCGACCCGGACGGCTTCGCCTTCCCGGAATCCCGCCTGTTCGAGGCCGACGCGGTGCTGCCGCTGCTCGTCGCCGGGACGCGCGTGCATCTGGGATCGCTGTTCGCCCTGCTGGCGGTGGCGGCGGGCTGGTTCCTGATGGCGCGGACCTTCATCGGCTTCCAGATCAAGGTCATCGGTCTGACCCCGACGGCGGCGGGCTACGCCGGCTTCAACCAGAAGAAGATCATCTGGCTGACGCTGCTGCTGTCCGGTGCGCTGGCCGGTCTGGCCGGTCTGGGCGAGGTCGCCGGGCCGATCGGGCAGATGAACCCGACCATCTCCCCCGGCTACGGCTACACCGCCATCATTGTCGCCTTCCTGGGGCGGCTGCACCCGGTTGGCATCCTGCTGGCCGGTTTCCTGATGGCGCTGTCCTTCATCGGCGGCGAGGCGGCGCAGATCGCGCTGGGGCTGCCGAAGGCCATCACGGGCGTGTTCCAGGGCATGCTGCTGTTCTTCCTGCTGGCGACCGACGTGCTGATCCGATACCGCGTGCGCTTCGGCGCCAAGCAAGTTGTGGGGAGGGCCGCGGCATGAGCGCCGAACTGGCCCTTCTCGGCCCGATCCTGGCGGCCATGCTGGCCGCCGCCACGCCGCTGCTGTTCGCGGCACTCGGCGAACTGGTGGTGGAGAAGTCCGGCGTCCTGAATCTGGGCGTCGAGGGCATGATGCTGGTGGGCGCGGTCTGCGGCTTCGCCGTCGCGGTCCAGACCGGCAGTTCCACCCTGGGCTTCGTCGCCGGGGCCGCCGCGGGGGCGGGCATGGCGGCGCTGTTCGGCGTGCTGACCCTGCTTCTGCTCGCCAACCAGGTGGCGACCGGGCTGGCCCTGACGCTGTTCGGCGTCGGCCTGTCGGCGCTGATCGGGCAGGGCTTCGTCGGCATCCCCATCGCCGACGTGCCGGAACTCTACATCCCCGGCCTGACCGACCTGCCGGTGATCGGCAAGGCGCTGTTCGGGCAGGATGCGCTGGTCTATCTGGCGCTGGCGGCGGTGCCGGCGGTGCACTGGTTCCTCTACGCCACCCGCAAGGGGCTGATCCTGCGCGCGGTGGGCGAGAACCACGCGGCGGCCCATGCGCTCGGCTACAAGGTCGTCCGCATCCGCTTCCTGGCGGTGCTGTTCGGCGGCGCCATGAGCGGCATGGCCGGGGCCTATCTGTCGCTGGACTACACGCCGATGTGGGCGGAGGGCATCTCCGCCGGGCGCGGCTGGATCGCGCTGGCGCTGGTGGTCTTCGCCACCTGGAAGCCGGGCCGCGTGCTGCTCGGCGCGTGGCTGTTCGGCGGGGTGACCATCGCGCAGCTTCACGTCCAGGGGCTGGGAATCGACATTCCGTCACAACTCTTGTCGATGCTGCCGTATCTGGCTACCGTCATCGTCCTGGTGGTGATTTCGCGGGACGTCGCCCGCATCCGGCTGAACGCGCCGGCCAGCCTCGGGAAGGTCTTCCATCCCGATGCCTGACGGGTGCCGGGATGTCTGCACAGATTACGTTCGTGCTCAACCAAATGGATCAGGGAGCAAACACGTGAACAGAAGGACCATGGGCAAGGCCCTGATGGGTCTGGCCACCGGCGCCGCCATCCTGGCGCTGGGCGTCGGCGCGGCCGGCGCGCAGGAAAAGACGAAGGTCGGTTTCGTCTACGTCGGTCCGATCAGCGACCACGGCTACAGCTACCAGCATGACCAGGGCCGTCTGGCCGTGGAGAAGGAACTGGGCGACAAGGTCACCACCACCTTCGTCGAGAACGTGCCCGAGGGCGCCGACGCCGAGCGCGTGATCGAGCAGCTCGCCGCCTCCGGCCACAAGCTGATCTTCACGACCTCCTTCGGCTTCATGAACCCGACGCTGAAGGTCGCGCAGCGCCACCCCGACGTGAAGTTCGAGCACGCCACCGGCTACAAGCGCTCGGCCAACGTCGCCACCTACTCCGCGCGCTTCTACGAGGGCCGCACGGTCATCGGCCAGATCGCCGGCAAGATGACCAAGTCGAACATCATCGGCTACATCGGCTCCTTCCCGATCCCCGAGGTCATCAGCGGCATCAACGCCTTCACGCTCGCCATGCGCGAAGTGAACCCGAAGGCCGAAGTGCGCGTGGTCTGGGTGAATTCCTGGTACGACCCGGGCAAGGAAGCCGAGGCGGCCAAGGCCTTGATCGACCAGGGCGCCGACGTGATCTCGCTGCACACCGACAGCCCGGCGGCCATCCAGGTCGCGCAGGAGCGCGGCCTGTACGTGTTCGGCCAGTCCTCCGACATGACCCGCTTCGGCCCGAAGGCGCATCTGACCGCCATCGTGGACGACTGGCGCGAATACTACGTCACCCGCGTCAAGGCGGCGCTGGACGGCACCTGGAAGTCGCAGGACACCTGGGGCGGCTTCAAGGACCACATGCTGTTCCTGGCCCCCTACAACCCGGCGCTTCCGGCGGACGTCGTCGCGGCGGCGGAGAAGACCCGCACCGACATCATGGAAGGCAAGCGCCACTCCTTCCAGGGTCCGGTGAAGGACCAGTCCGGCAAGGTCGTGATCGCCGAGGGCAAGCAGGCCACCGACGAGCAGATCCTGAAGATGGACTGGTACGTCGAGGGCGTGCAGGGCAAGGTTCCGAAGTAAGCCGGAAACGGCTGCCGGACGAGAAAGGGGAGGCTCCCGGGCCTCCCTTTTTTATTGCCCGGAATTCGGTTCGGACTTCAGCCCGGCTTGCGGCCCAGCGCGGCCCAGCCGGCGGGGGCGAGGCGCATCACCTCCGGCCCGCTGCCGGAGGGGTTGGGCTCCATCGTCACCAGCTCCCGGTTCTCGAACCAGACCCAGCGGGGAACCTCCGCGGCGGTCGGGACCCAGCCTTCGGCCATCTTCTCCAGGACCGCGAGATCGGCGGCGGCGATGGGGAATTTCGGCTTGGACGGAACGCGGCCGGCAGTCGCGGCGGCGGGCGGGTTGGCCGGCGGGGCGTCCTGCCCGGCGCGGGCGTGTATCCAGCCGGTCTGATAGGCGGTGAGCGCCTGCTCCAGCTCGGCGCGCAGCGGCTCAGCCGGGCAGCGCAGATAGCGGTCGAGCAGGGCGTGCAGGGAGTCGGCGGTGGGATTCGGGGTCTCGGGCATGGGGGCGGCTCCCAGAAGGCGTGGTCCGGCTCCCCAGCCTTAAGCATAAGGGCGCCGCCGCCTGCAAGACGATGTCCGCAAGAGGCCGGAAAAGAAAGGCTCCGCCGCTTCAGGGAGCGCGGCGGAGCCTGTCGAGGAGGCACAATCCCCTGTGCTGCCGGAACTTCAACACCCCCATGCCGCCGCGGGTTCCACGCTGCCTTCCGGGGCCGCCTTCCGGGGTGACCCGCAAGGGAGCGGTCCGAACCCCCTGGCGGCGCGTTGTCACCGGCAGGATCGGACTTCGCTCGAAATAGGGGGAGCAGCGTCGTGGAGAAGGGATTCCAGATGGCGGCGCGGGCCATGTACTTTCTGGCCACCGTCGTGCTGAGCCTCTTCGCCCTGGTGTTCGTAGGGGTGGCGGCCTATTCGGTGCTGCACAGCCTCGCGTCGTTCGACCTGGAAGGGGCGACCCACCGGCTGCTGGACGGGGTCGGCATGATCGTGCTGGCCATCGCCATCTTCGAAATCGCCAAGTACCTGTACGAGGAGGAAATCGTGCGCGACCGCGAACTGCGGCACGCGGACGAGGCCCGCCGCACCCTGACCAAGTTTCTGACCACCATCATCATCGCCGCCAGCCTGGAAGGGCTGGTTCTGGTGTTCGAGGCGCGGACCGCCGACATGAGCGCCATGGTCTATCCGGCCATCCTCCTGATGGTCATCGTCTTCATGGTGCTGGGGCTGGCGCTGTTCCAGCTGATCAGCCGCCGGGCGGAGACCATCGACCCGAAGGAGGGGGATTCCTGACCGGCCCGCGCGCTCCAACATTGCAGGAAGGAGTTTCTCAGCCGCAGCGGAGCGCCCCATGTTCGATCCCGCCCAGATCGGCCGCATCTCCCCCGTGGAGCAGGCCGATGCCCTGCGCACCCTGATCGCCGTCTTCGCCACCGCGGTCGTGCGGAGCGGCGAGAAGGCACCGCGCAACGCCGTCAGCGCCGAAATCATCGACATCCTCGACGAGGTGCCGGCGGAGCGGGCGGAGGTGGTGGCCCAGCTCTTCACGATGATGGCGCTGCGTCTGCGGCGGAAGGGGCGCCCGCGCCGCACCGCCTTCCGGCTGACCCTGGAGACGGCTTTGCTCGCCCGCTCCTACGTCGGGGAGCCGGCTCCGTCGAACGAGGCCAGCTATCTGTCGTCCGACCGTCCCGGCCTGGGAACGATCGACCACGCCTGCAACGAGATGCTGGAACGCATGGCCGGCGTGCCGGACGCGGACCAGCGGGCGTGGCTGACCGCGCAGGTGATCGCCACCGGCCTGATCGACGCCGACCGCCGCCATCGGCTGGGCGGTTCCGACCGCGACCGGGGGGACATGGCGGTGGCGGAATTCCTCCTGCGCACGGCGGCCCAGTATCTCGCCGCGACCGCCATCCGCACACCGCCCGGCGAGTCGCCGCCGGAAGGGAGGACGGGCTGACGTTGGCGCCGAGGGTGACGACACGAACGCAATCCGATTGCCCGGTTCGTGAGAAGGTGGGGCGACGGATTGCGTGCCGGCGTTTAATAAAATAGGCAAATCAGTTTGACCGTCTATAATTCGATGGCAAATTTGTGCGCGCCACTGCCTACTGTTCAGCAGCCGGGGGTTGGGTGATGGATTTCGACGTCGGTGCACGGTTGAAGGAGATCCGGGAAGAGCACGGTTTGTCACAACGGGCCCTGGCGCAGCGAGCGGGCGTGACCAACGGCACCATTTCCCTGATCGAGCAAAACCGCAGCAGCCCATCGGTGTCTTCCCTGCGCAAGGTTCTGCAAGGCATCCCGATGACGATGGCCGAGTTCTTTGCTCCCGACAATCTGCCGCCTCCGGAGCAGATATTCTTCAAGAACAGTGAACTGGTGGAACTTGCCGGAGAGCTGAAAGGGACCGTCGGGGATCTGTCCTTCCGGCAGGTCGGCGATCTGCGGGGGCGGACCATTCAGATGCTGCATGAACGTTACGCCCCCGGCGCCGATACCGGGCGGACGATGCTCCAGCACAACGCGGAGGAAACCGGACTCGTCATCCGTGGCTCGATCGAATTGACGGTCGGCAAACACAAGACAATTCTCGGTCCAGGTGATGCCTATCTCTTCGACAGCCGCATTCCCCATCGGTTCCGTAACGTCGGGGACGAGGAATGTGAATTGATCAGCGCCTGCACACCGCCCTATTTGTGAATGTTCGCCCTGCTTTCCGGGGTATGACGGTGACGGAACCGTCCGGCGGGCCGGCTTTCACTGCAACGCGATGATCGCGGCCATGGTCGCGTAGCGTTCGATGGATTGGGAGGTGGGCGAGCGCATCGCCTGCCGGGTGATGGCAAGCTGGTTCTCGTGCGAGACGGGCTGCCGCACCCCCAGATGGGCGACCACCTTGGCAAGCGGCACGATGTGGGCCGAGGACAGTTCCCAGTTCACGATGGAGCCGCCCGCGGGGCGTCCAGGCGTGACGGCGGACGGCGCCGTCCGCAGGCTGATCGAGGAGGCCAGCGGCTCCAGCCCGGTCACCGGGATGAAGTACAGCATGAAGCTCCGGGACGTGGGCCGCCAGGGTTCCGCCGACCGTCCGTCGGGGAAGGCGATGCCGGTCTGTTCGCAGAACAGGCGCTGAAGCGCGGCGAGGGGACTGCCGACGCTCTCGAACCCGCCGCCGGGAAGCGCCCACTGGCCCGCGGCGTCGACGATCCGCGGCTCCGAGGGGCCGCGGCCCCACCATGTGCTGACCTCGCGCCGCCGGACGATCAGAACCTTCGTCCCCTCCAGAAACGCCACATACACATGGCGCATCGCTCGTCCCCCGCTTGCCTGTTGGCTCCGCTGCCGGAGACGGGCGGGGAGGGGGGAACGTGAAGATTCAGGGGACGGGGGTGGGCACCACGCGGTTGCGCCCTTCGGCCTTGGCCCGATAAAGGGCGGCGTCGGCGATCCGGAGCGCCGCGTCGATGCCGCCGGAGTCGCCAAGCTCGGGCTCCACGGCGGCGACGCCGAAGCTGGCGGTCATGCGGAAGGAACCGCCGTCCGCCCCTATGTCCTGCGCGGCGACGCGCTGGCGCAAACGCTCCGCCACCGCCGTCGCGTCCGTCAGGGTGGTGTTGGGAAGCAGCACCACGAACTCCTCCCCGCCGTAGCGCCCGATCAGGTCGCCGGGGCGCAGGGCGCTGTTCAGCGTCTGGACGAATCGCCGCAACGCCTCGTCGCCGGCGGCGTGGCCGCGGCTGTCGTTGATGCGCTTGAAATGGTCGATGTCGGCGATCAGCAGCGACAGGGGAAGGCCGAACCGGCTCGCCCGTCGGGTTTCCTCACCCGCCCGTTCCAGGAAGGCGCGGCGGTTGGCGATGCCGGTCAGCGGATCGGTCTGGGCCTGCGCGATCAACTGGCGGTGCATTCCGGTGATGCGCCCGCCCGCCTTCAGCCGGGCCTTCAGGTGGGCGCTGTTGACCGGCTTGTGGATGAAGTCGTCCGCCCCGGCGTCCAGCGCCTTGAATTCGTAGAAGGGTTCGTCATGGGACGTCATCAGGATCAGGTAGCTGTAGGCGGTGCGCGGATCGGCCTTCAGGTGCCAGCACACCTCCAGCCCCGACAGGCGGGGCATCTCCCAATCAATGATGGCGATATCGAACGGCTCCGCCCTGGCGCGGTCCAGCGCTTCCTGCCCATCCCTGGCCAGGATCACTTCATGCCCATAGGACGCCACCTGCTCCGACAGCATGGCGCGCATCAGGACGGTGTCGTCGGCGATGAGCACGCGCATGGCGGGAAAGTGCCTCATTCCTTCGTCTGCGGTCAATGACGGGCGGGACCGTCCGGTTCATTTGCAGGCGCCCCGTTCATGCCGTCCTATCGCCTTCACGGTAACGTTGCGCCTAAGGTCGTGCTCGCGGCGGCGCGGCCCATGCGGCATAGTGCGGGCTGAACGGGGCGCCCATATCCCGGGCGCGCAACGCAGAGGGGACAGCATGGCCCGCTATACGGGCGTCTATGGATTTCCGGAATCGGCGGACGGCGCACAGCGTCTGGCCGAAGCCCTGAACGTTCCCTGCCACATCGCCGAACTGCACCGCTTCCCGGACGGGGAGAGCCTCGTCCGCCTGCCCGAGCCGGTGGAGAGGGCGGTGGTCTACCGTTCGCTCGACCGCCCGAACGACAAGCTGGTGGAATTGACGCTCGCGGCCTCCGTCCTGCGCCGGCAGGGTGCCGCGGAGCTGTGCCTGGTCGCCCCCTACATGGCCTACATGCGCCAGGACGCGGTGTTCCGTCCCGGCGAGCCGGTCAGCCAGACGGTGGTGGGGGACTGGCTGGGCCGGCTGTTCGACCGCTTCGTCTGCGTGGAGCCGCACCTGCACCGCACCCACACGCTGGACGCGGTGTTCGTCGGGCGTCCCTCCGTCTGCCTCAGCGGCGCCGGGGCGATTGCCGAACGGCTGCGCGCCGAGGGGACGGCGGCGGACGCCGTGATCGTCGGCCCGGACGAGGAGGCCGCCCCGCTGGTCGAGGCGGTGGCCGGACCGCTCGGCCTCGCCGCTCTGGTCGGGCGGAAGGAGCGGCGCGGCGACCGCGACGTGACGGTGACCCTGCCCGCCGGCGCGCCGCTGGCCGGGCGGCCCGTGGTGATCGTGGACGACGTCATCAGCTCCGGCGAAACCATCTTCTCCTGCGCGCGGGCCGCGCGGGCCGCAGGGGCCTCGTCCATCCGGGTGTTCGGGGTGCACGCCCTGTTCGACACGGCGGTGAGCGCCCGCTTCGCGGCGGAAGGGCTGGGGGTGCCCCTGTCCTGCGACGGGGTCCCGCACCCCAGCAACGCCCTGCCGCTCGCCCGGCTGATCGCCGACGCCCTGGTTGCGCCCTGTTGACGGCCCGGTAACCCTTCGGTGGTAAGGTGGAGGCAGGGCAAAAGAAGGCGGAGGTTTCGCCATGGCACTGTCCCTCACCTTCCACGGCGCCGCCGGCACGGTCACCGGCTCCTGCTTCCGCATCCGGACCGGCGATGGCGACCTGCTGATCGACTGCGGCCTGTTCCAGGGCACCAAGACGGTCAAGGAGCTGAATTACCGGCCCTTCCCCTTCAAGCCGTCCGCCGTGAAGGCGGTGCTTCTGACCCACGCGCACATCGACCATTCCGGCCTGCTGCCGAAACTGGTCCGCCAGGGCTTCAAGGGGCGGATCCACGCCACCGCCGGAACCGCCGACCTGCTGGCCTATATGCTGCCCGACAGCGGCTACATCCAGGAGACCGAGGTGGAGCGGCTGAACCGCCGCAACCGCCAGCGCGGGCGCCCGGCGGTCGAACCGATCTACACCCAGGAGGACGCCCAGGCGGCCATCCGCCACCTGCACGCGGTCGATTACGGCGAGTGGGTGAAGGTGATGCCCGGCATCCGCGCCCGCTTCTGGCAGGCCGGGCACATCCTCGGCTCCGCATCGGTGGAACTGGAGGTGACGCGCGGCGGGACGGCGGAGACGATTCTCTTCTCCGGCGACCTCGGGCCGGGCGGCAAGTCCTTTCACGCCGACGCGAACGGCCCGGCGCGGCCCGACTGGATGGTGCTGGAAACCACCTACGGCAACCGCGAGCGGGTGGAGGTGGGCGAGGCCGAGCGGCAGGCCCTGCTGCGCGGCGAGGTGCGGGCGGCCCTGGCCACGGGCGGCACCCTGCTGATCCCCGCCTTCGCGGTGGAGCGCACGCAGGAGCTTCTCTACGACCTGCACCGGCTGTTCGACCGCGGCGAGATCCCGCTGGTCGACGTGTTCCTCGATTCGCCGCTGGCCGACGCGGTGACCGGGGTCTTCCGCCGCCATCTCGCCGATCTGGGACCGGGCGGCTTCGGTGGAGCCGGCGATCCCTTCGCCCGGCCCAACCTGCGCCGCGTGCGCTCCGCCGCGGAAAGCCAGAAGCTGAACGCCATCAAGGGCGGCGCCATCATCATGGCGGCGAGCGGCATGTGCGACGCCGGGCGCATCCGCCATCACCTGAAGAACCATCTCTGGCGTCCGGAGGCCACGGTCCTGCTGGTCGGCTATCAGGCGCCGGGCACGCTGGGCCACCTGTTGCAGCAGGGTGCGCCGAGCGTGCGCATCCATGGCGAGGAGATCGCGGTGCGCGCCCGCATCCGGTCGCTGGACGTCTATTCGGGCCACGCCGACCGCAGCAGCCTGCTGGCCTGGGTGGCGGCGCGGCAGGGGGTGGGGCGCGGCCTGTTCCTGGTGCACGGGGAGGAGGAGGCCCGCGCCGGCCTGCGCGATGCGCTGCTCCGCCGCGGCTGGGACCCGGCGCTGATCCGCCTGCCCGAGCTGGACGAGGTGGCCGACCTGACCGCCGCGGCGCCCAGCAAGGCGCCGGATGGGCCGCCGCGGCTGGAACCGGAGACGGTGGCCGCCGGGCAGGATTGGCACAACCGCTACGCCGCCTTCCTGCTGGAGCTGCACCGCGCGCTGGACGCGGCACCCGACGACGCGGCGCGCGAGGCGCTGCTCCGGGGGGTGGGCGACCGCCTGCCGCAGGCGGAAGCGCGCCGGACGGAATGATCGCCCTGCCCACAGTCGGGCCGCACATGCTATAGATCGGCGACGGCTGGGAAACGAGGGGCCGCGAAACGTAAAGGATGGGACGGGGCGATGGGGAAGGTGGCGAACATCGTGGTCCAGATGGCGCGGAAGCTGACCGACGACATCGCCCGGCTGGGCCGCGTGCGCAACGCCGGCAAGCCAAAGACCTTTCCGCATTTCCGGGAGATCCGGAACGCCTACCTGGACATCCAGGGGCTGGTCTTCTCCGTCCAGGAGCGGTTGCAGGAGGCGGGGGACGATCTGCCGTCCAACTTTCCGCAATGGGTGATCCGGCAAAGGCTGACCGCCATCGCCTATTTCACCGACATCAGCTACGCCTTCGTCAGCGACCCGCCGCTGGCGCTGACCAGCTCGCTCGGCGCCTTCGACGTGCTCCAGGCGGAGCAGAAGGCGTTCTCGGAGACGCTCAACGCCTTCGACATGATGCTGATGGAAGCCGGCATCGACGACAAGACCGCCGATGAGCTGGACGCCACCCGCACCAAGATCGAGCAGATCCTGGGCATGATCGAAACGCTTCTGGAAAACAGCCCTAAGGTGTTGCAGGAGTTCTGAACGCTGCCGCACGCAATGAGCGATTGCATTAGTATTTATGCGCTTTTCGCACACGCTCATTCTGGTTAAGGTCTACCGGTGCGCGTCGCGCCGTCCAACGGGCTCCCGGTGGGACGGCGGGCGGGCATCAGCGTTCCGCAAGGGCGCGGCAGCGGCATGACAGGCAGCTTCGGTACGGCCATGCAGAGGTCTTCCAGCCCCGATCCGATCGACCTCCCGCCGGACGGGTCCGCCGCGGATTCGGTGGCCATTCCGAAGAGCCTTCCCCTGCTGGCGCTGCTGGCCGCGCTGCTGCTGACCGCGCTGGCCTGGTACGACACCACCCAAAGCGTGGCCGAGGACGCCGAGAGCCGATTCGCCCTGCGGGTGGAGGAGCTGCACCGCCGGCTCGAAAACCAGATCCAGGTCTATGTCCAGGTGACGCGCTCCGCCGCCGCTCTTTTCACCGCCTACCCGGAGGTGAAGCGCGTGGAGTGGAACCGCTTCGTGGACGGGCTGAACCTTGCGGAGCGTTTCCCGGGCATCACCGGCGTCGCCTTCGCGCGGGTGGCCGATCAATGGACGGGGCCGGATCTGGTGATGGAGGCCCGGATGGACGGGCTGCGGAGCTTCCGCATCTGGCCGGACGTGGCCGGGCCGGACCGGCTCGTCACGCTCTACGCCGCCCCGGTCAACGAACGCAACCTGCGCACGCTCGGCTACGACCTGCTGTCGGAGCCGGTGCGCCGCGCCGCCGCGGAGCAGGCCCGCGACAGCGGGGAGCCGGCGATCACCCGCGCCATCTCCCTCCGGCTCGACGAAAGCGAGCTTCCGTTGCCGGTCTTCATGGTCTGCCAGGCTGTCTACCGCGACGGGCAGAGCCCCGTGACGCTGGAGCAGCGGCGGGCCGCCTTCGCCGGACTGGTGCTCACGCCGGTCCGCGTCGCCCCGCTGGCTGAGTCCGTGTTTGGCGGGATGAACGACGTGGCGGCGGCGGTGTTCGAAGGGCGGACGGAGTTCCCGCTTTACCGCAGCCGGTCGGAGCCGTCGGAGCCGCCGCTGCTGACCGCGGACCGCGACCTCTCCTTCGGCAACCGCGTCTGGTCCGTCCATTACGAAAGCCGGCCCAGTTTCGAGGAGGCGGTGGACACCTGGAAGCCCACGCTGGTCCTGGCGGCGGGGCTGTCGCTCAGCGTGCTGCTGTCCACCCTGCTGTGGGCGCTGTCGGCGACGCGCCACCGGGCGCTGGTGATCGCCGGGCGGATCACCGCCTCGCTGCGCCGGCGCGAGACGGAGCTGGACCTGCTGTTCAACCAGGCGCCCTTGGGGATCGCCCTGATCGGCCAGGACGCCAAGATCACCGACTGCAACCCTGCCTTCGCCCGTGCGATCGGGGTGGCGCGCGACGGGCTGATCGGAATCGACACGAAGCTGCGCGCCCAGGACCCGGCGCTGACCGCCGCCATCGACGCCGCCATCGCGGGGGAGAGCGTGCGGCTGGAGGTCGGCCGGCTGCTGCTGGCCGGCGGGCGGCAGAGCCATTTCTCCATCCACCTCCAGCCGGTCTCGACCCCCGGCGACCCGCCCTTCGTCATGGCCTTCGTGGAGGACATCGGGGACAAGCGCCGGGCGGAGCAGCACATCCACTATCTGGCCCATTACGACCCGCTGACCGGCCTGCCCAACCGCGTCCTCCTGTTCGACCGCATCGCCCAGGCGGCCCGGCAGGCGCGGCGCGACGGCGGCAAGGTGGCCGTGCTGTTCATCGACCTGGACCGCTTCAAGGTCATCAACGACAGCCTGGGCCATTCCTTCGGCGACGAGGTGCTGCGGTCGGTGGCGCGGCGGCTGCACGGCGGCATGCGTCCCACCGACACGGTGGGCCGGCTGGGCGGCGACGAATTCCTGATCGTCGTCCCGAACATCCAGAAGGCGGCGGAGGCCGCCGCGGTGGCGGACCGGGTGCTGCTCCAGCTCGCCGCGCCCTTCGCCATCGGCGGGCGGAATTTCGTGGTGTCGCCCAGCATCGGCATCAGCCTGTTCCCCGACGACGCGGAGGACGCGGAAGGGCTGATCCGCTGCGCCGACATCGCCATGTACAACGCCAAGGACGCCGGGCGGAACGCCTACCGCTTCGTGACGCGGGAGATGGGCGCGCGGTCGCGCGAGCGGCTGGACCTGGAGGCGGCGCTGCGCCGCGCCCTGCAGAACCGGGAGCTGTTCCTGGTCTACCAGCCGCAGCTCCGCATTTCCGACGACCTCGTGGTCGGGGTGGAGGCGCTGGTGCGCTGGCGCCACCCGGAAGCGGGGCTGATCATGCCCAACCGCTTCCTTCCCGTGGCCGAGGAAACCGGCCTGATCCAGGCCATCGGCGACTGGGTGCTGGACGAGGTGTGCGACCAGATCCGTTCCTGGCGCGACCAGATCGGCCTGACGGTGCCGGTCGCGGTCAACGTGTCCGCCCAGCAGTTCCGCGACGGGCAGCTTCCCGCCAAGGTCGCCGCCGCGCTGGACCGCAACGGCCTTCAGGGGTGGGAGCTGGAGATCGAGGTGACCGAGGGCACCCTGATCGACGACATCCCGTCGGCCATCGCGACGCTGCACGCGCTGAAGCAGCGCGGGTGCCTGATCGCGCTGGACGATTTCGGCACCGGCTATTCCTCGCTCAGCTACCTGCACCGCTTCCCGATCGACAAGCTGAAGATCGACCGGTCCTTCATCCACGACCTGGAGCAGGACGGGGCCGGCGATTCCATCCCCCGGGCCATCGTCGGGCTGGGCCGCAGCCTGGGCCTGTCGGTGGTCGCCGAGGGGGTGGAGACGGAGGCGCAGCTCCAGCTTCTGCGCAGCCTGAAGTGCGAGAGCTTCCAGGGCTATCTGTTCAGCCGCCCGGTGCTGGCGGAGGAGCTGGAGCCGATCCTGACCCTGCGTGCCGCCCGCAGCCAGCACGCCTCGAAGACCGAACCGGTGACGGCGGGGTAGGGGCGGCTCCGGAAGCGTCAGCGGGGAAAGGTCACCGTGCCTTCCTCCGCGGCCTGCCAAGCGGGCTTCGCGTTGTGGCCGATCTCGCGCCGCTCCGGCTCCATCCGGTCCCGGCGGTGCCCGATCGACCGGCGGGGGCGGTCAAGCCCGGACGCTCCACCGCCCCGCACCCAGCCGCGCGCCACCGCCGCCCCGGCGAGCACGCCGAAGCCGGCGACCACCGCGGCGGTGATCCAGGGATGCATCCGGGCCTCCGTGTAGAGGCTGGTTTCGCGGACGAAGCGGTGCCGCCCGGCGCGCTCCCGCCCGTCGTCGCCGTGGCTGTGCAGCGCGTCGTTGCGGGGGCGGAGCGGCCCGCCGGAGCGGATGACGCGGGGCAGGGTCCGCTCCATCACGTAATCGGTGAGCCGCGGCGCGAAGGTTTCCGCCAGCGAGAACAGTTTGGCCCCGCCGCCGACATAGAGGTCCCGCATCGGGCGGCGGGCGCAATGCAGGATGGCCTTGGCCACGATCTCCGGCGCGTAGACCGGGGGCGGGTTGTTCGGCTCCACGTCCATAAGGTTCAGCGCGTGATCCTCGTACAGGCTGTCGATGGCCGCCGGCTTGATCAGCGTGACCGAGATGGGGGCGCCGTCGGCCTCCAGCTCCATGCGGAGCGCGTCGGTGAAGCCCTTCACGGCGTGCTTGGTCGCGGAATAGGCGCCCTGGAGCGGGATGGCGCGGTCGGACAGCACGCTGCCGATGTTGATCAGCGCCCCGCCGTCCCGGCGCAGGTGGGGAATCGCCGCAAGCGAGCCGTTGACCACGCCCCAGTAGTTCGTCTCGAACAGGCGGCGGTGGTCGTCGGGGGCGGTGTCCACGATCTTGCCGATGATCGCCACTCCGGCGTTGTTCACCCAGCTATCGATCCGGCCATAGCTGCGGACCGCCGCGTCGGCGACCTGCCGCAGGGCGTCGGGGTCGGCCACGTCGGCGACGCAGTGGATGGCGTCGCCGCCCTCGGCGCGGATGTCCTCCGCTGCCCGGGCCAGCGCGTCGCGGTCGCGGGCGGCGAGAACGACCTTCGCGCCCTGCCGGGCCGCCATGCGGGCGGTCACCAGACCGATGCCGCTCGACGCGCCGGTGATGACGATCACCTGTTCGTCGATGGGTTTGAGCCGCGGTTTCATGGGTGTCGCTCCTCCATCCTTCGTTCGGCGGTTTCCGTGCTGCATCCGCTGTGAACAGCCGCGGCGGCGGAGCGTTGCCGCCGGGCGGTCCGTCCGGGCCACTCCGAAAGGAGGGTTGGCGGCCCGGCGAAGCGGCACAGCTTTACCGGGACCTGTCAGGCGGGGGAGGAAACAGGCCCATGCTCAGAACAGCCGCCCGGACCGGCGGGCTTGCCGAACGCTTCCGCCGGGTGCGCGCCACCTCGGTGGAACTGGCCGGCGGGCTGTCGCCGGAGGATCAGGTGGTGCAGTCCATGCCCGACGCCAGCCCGGTGAAATGGCATCTGGCCCACACGACGTGGTTTTTCGAAACCTTTCTGCTGATCCCGAATCTGCCGGATTACCGGCCCTTCGATCCGGCCTTCGGCTATCTCTTCAACTCCTATTACGAGGCCGTCGGCGCCCGTCACCCGCGGCCCCGGCGCGGGCTGGTGACGCGGCCCGGCGTGGCGGAGGTGGCGGCCTACCGGGGCCATGTGGACGCCGCCATGCGGACCCTGCTGGAGCGCGCGGGGGAAGAGCGCCTCGCCCCGCTGGTGACACTCGGCCTTGCGCATGAGGAGCAGCATCAGGAACTGATCCTGATGGACCTGCTGCACCTGTTCTCCTGCAACCCGCTGGCCCCGGCCTACCGTCCTCATCGTCCGGCGCCGCGCGGCCCGGCCCATGAAGGACGCTGGATCGCGGTGGACGGCGGGATCGTCGCGGTGGGCCATGACGGGAACGGCTTCGCCTTCGACAACGAGGGGCCGCGGCACGAGGTGCTTCTGCGGCCCTTCCGGCTGTACTCCCGCCCGGTGACCAACGGGGAATGGCGCGCCTTCATCGAGGACGGCGGTTACCGCAACCCGGCGCTCTGGCTGTCCGACGGCTGGGCCACCGTCAACGCGGAGGGCTGGGAGGCGCCGGCCTATTGGCGCCGCGGCGAAGACGGGGGGTGGTCGGCGTTCACCCTGCTGGGCGAGCACCCGCTGGACGAGGACGCGCCGGTCTGCCACGTCTCCTTCTACGAGGCCGACGCCTTCGCCCGCTGGGCCGGCAAGCGCCTGCCGACGGAAGCCGAATGGGAAACCGCCGCCGCCGGGCTGGCCTCCACCGGCAACACGCTGGGCAGCGGCCTGCTGCGCCCGGTCGCCGCCCCGATGGCTGCCGAGGCTGGGGAGGGCGGCGGGTTCGTCCAGATGTTCGGGGACGTCTGGGAATGGACGGCCAGCGCCTACAGCGGCTACCCCGGCTTCCGCCCCGCCGCCGGGGCGGTCGGGGAATACAACGGCAAGTTCATGGCGAACCAGTATGTGCTGCGCGGCGGATGCTGCGCCACGCCGGACGGCCATGTCCGCGCCACCTACCGGAATTTCTTCTATCCGCACCAACGCTGGATGTTCAGCGGCGTGCGCCTTGCGGAGGACGCCCGATGACCGCTTTTTCCGCCGCCCGCGCCCGCCCGGCGCGCGACGACCTGTTCCTCTCCGACGTGCTGGAGGGCTTGTCCCGTCCGGACAAGAGCCTGCCCTGCAAATACTTCTACGACGCCGAGGGCTCGGCCCTGTTCGACGCCATCTGCACGCTCGACGAATATTACCCGACACGGACCGAAACCGCCCTGCTGCACGCCCGCGCCGCCGAGATCGCCGGCCTTGCCGGGCGGGGGGCCACGCTGGTGGAGTTGGGCAGCGGATCGAGCGTCAAGGTGCGCATCCTGCTCGACGCGCTGGACGCGCCGGCCCTGTATGTGCCGGTGGACATCAGCCGCGACCACCTGATCGCCGCGGCGGCGCGTCTGGCCGGCGATTATCCGGCGGTGACGGTGGTGCCGGTCGCCGCCGATTATGCGCGCGGCTTCGCCCTGCCGCGCGGGGTGGCGCCGGAACGGACGATGGCCTTCTTCCCCGGAAGCACCATCGGCAATTTCCGTCCCGCCGAGGCCGTCGCATTCTTGCAAGGTCTGGGGCGGCGGCTCGGCGCCGGGGCGCGGCTGCTGATCGGGGTGGACCTGCGCAAGGACCCGGCGGTGCTGGAGGCCGCCTACAACGACGCGCAGGGCGTTACCGCCGCCTTCAACCTGAACCTGCTGGCCCGCATCAACCGGGAGCTGGGCGGCACCTTCGAGCTGGAGCGGTTCGCCCATCTCGCCCGCTACGACGCGGCGCGCGGGCGGATCGAGATGCATCTGCGCAGCCTGGACGACCAGACGGTCCGCATCGCCGGCCACCCCGTCCACTTCGCCCGCGGCGAGACGATCCACACGGAGAATTCCTACAAATACTCCGTTCCCGGCTTCCGCCGGCTCGCCGCCCGCGCCGGCTGGCGGACGGAACGGAGCTGGACCGACGACGACCGCCTGTTCAGCCTGCACTGGATGGTCCGTCAGGGCTGACCCCCTTTGGTGCCGGGAACACCGTTCCAGGGCCGGGGTTGTCTTGAGTCGAGCCACCGCAACAACGGGACAGGACCGATGACCAGCATCTTCGACCGGATCAAGCAGGACCACGACACCATCCGCCGCCTGCTCGACGAGGCCGAAAAGGCGGACGGCGACGGGCGCGCCGCCTACGAAGACCTGCAACGCGAACTGTGGGCCCACGGCAAGGTGGAGGAGGCCGTCTTCTACCAGTCGCTGTCCAAGGCCAAGGACACCCGGCAGGAAACCACCGAGGGCCTGAACGAGCACCACATCATCAACGGCTTCCTCGACGAGTTGAACGCCATGCCCGCCGACAGCACCGCCTGGAAGGCGAAGCTCCAGGTGCTGGGCGAGGTCACGCGCCACCACCTCGACGAGGAGGAGGAGGAGCTGTTCGAGGAGGCCAGGAAGGCGCTGGACGACAAGCGCGCCGCCGAACTCGGCGGCATCTACGCGGAGCGCAAGAAGCACATGCTGGCCGCGTTGGCCCCGCTGCCCAAGAGCGCGTAAGCGCATGCCGGAGGGCGTCTTTGCAACCTTGCGCGAAACGCCCGCGGCGCGCAGTTTAGGAGGGGAGGAAGCCGGAGCGTAGCCCCGACTCCCCCACCTTCAGATCAGGTACTCGACGGCGAAGCGGAACCGCCATCCGCTCGCCGTCTTCCTGAACTCCAGGCTAAAGCGCAGCCAGCCCAGCATGGCTTTGCCCTCCTGAATGTCAGCCGGGATGTGTCCCGTCCGACGGGTGCGAACGCTGGGAGATTTCTCCATTTGGTATATGCGGCGCGGCGCGATGACGCAGCGAACCGGCGCAGTCTCTTGCGCCGGGCCTTCCCGCCGTGACAGGCTGCGATCTTCCATTCCGCAGCACGAATCGCGACCATGCCCCCGATCTCCAAGCCCGCCCCGAAGTCAGCCGCCGGCTCGCTCGCCTCGTTCGCGCCCTGGGCGGCGGAGGGCGGTGTCCGCGTCTATCTGAGGCCGGTCGGGCTGCTGCCCATCGCGGCGTGGAGCGCCGGGGCCGCGGTGCCGTTGGCCGGGGGACGCTTCGCCTTCGCCACCGCCGAACTCATCGTCCGGCAGGGGGCCCGGATCGAGCGGGCCTTCGCGCCGCTGACCGAAATCCTGGCCTGGGGCTGGGAGCGCGGAACCGCCGTCGCGCAGAGCCTGGACCGGCGGCTGGGCGCGCTGACCCGCGGGCGGGCGCCGTTCGGCGGGCTGGACCTCGGGCGTCCGCGGATCATGGCCATCGTCAACGTGACGCCGGACAGCTTTTCCGACGGCGGCGACTTCTTCGACGCCGGGACCGCCATCGCCCACGGCGAGGCGATGCTGGAGGCCGGGGCCGACCTGCTGGACATCGGCGGCGAATCCACCCGCCCCGGCTCCGCCGCCGTGTCGCCGGAGGAGGAGGAGGCCCGCGTCCTGCCGGTCGTCCGCCATTTCGCGGCCAAGGGCGCCGTGGTGTCGGTGGACACGCGCCACGCGCGGGTCATGCGCGCGGCGCTCGACGCCGGGGCGGCCCTCATCAACGACGTGGCCGGCCTGCGCGATCCCGGCGCGCTGCCGCTGGTGGCGGAGAAGGCGGCTCCGGTGGTGGTGATGCACATGCAGGGCGAACCCGGCACCATGCAGCGGAACCCGGCCTATGAGGACGCCGCGCTGGACGTCTTCGACTGGCTGGAGGAGCGGGTGGGCGCCTGTCTGGCCGCCGGGGTGCCGCTGGACCGCATCGCCGTCGATCCCGGCATCGGCTTCGGCAAGACGGTGGAGCACAATCTGGACATCCTGCGCCACACGGCCCTGTACCATGGGCTCGGTTGCGCCCTGCTGATCGGCCTGTCGCGCAAGACCCTCATCGGCAAGCTGTCGCGGAACGAGCCGCCCAAGGAGCGATTGGCCGGGTCGCTGGCCGGGGGGCTGGAGACGCTGAACCAGGGCGCGCACATCCTGCGCGTGCACGACGTGCCCCAGACGGTTCAGGCCTGCGCCGTCTGGGAGGGATTGCACCCCGCGCGGGTGCCGTGATCGCGTTCGGCGTGTAACTCTTTGGCGTCTGCGCGGAAGGGTTCTTGACCCTGCCCCCGCGGCAAGCGATGACATTCTCACCACACCCGCAATTGCGGTATAGTGACTGGGCCATTCCCGAGGTTTTTTCCATGACGCGACACCTGTTCGGCACCGACGGCATCCGCGGTACCGCCAACATCGAGCCGATGACGGCAGAAACCGCCCTGCGCGTCGCCATGGCGTCCGCTTTGCAGTTCCGCCGGGGCGACCACCGGCACCGGGTGGTGATCGGCAAGGACACCCGCCTGTCCGGCTATCTGCTGGAGCCCGCCTTGACCGCCGGCTTCATTTCGATGGGCATGGATGTGGTGCTGCTCGGCCCGCTGCCGACCCCCGCCGTCGCCATGCTGACGCGCAGCTTGCGCGCCGACCTGGGGGTGATGATCTCCGCCTCCCACAACCCGTTCCAGGACAACGGCATCAAGCTGTTCGGGCCGGACGGCTACAAGCTGTCGGACGCGGTGGAGATCGCCATCGAGACGCGCATGGGCCAGCCCTTCGCCCCGGATCTGGCCGGCTCCCCCGACCTCGGCCGCGCCTCCCGCCTGGAGGACGCGACGGGCCGCTACATCGAGTATGTGAAGAACACCTTCCCGCGCGGCCTGCGGCTGGACGGGCTGAAGATCGTCGTGGACTGCGCCAACGGCGCCGCCTACCGCGTTGCCCCGAAGGTGCTGTACGAGCTGGGGGCCGACGTGATCCCGGTCGGGGTCAACCCGGACGGTCTGAACATCAACAAGGCCTGCGGCGCCACCGCCACCCGGACCCTGCAGGAGCAGGTGGTGGCCCACGGCGCCCATCTGGGCATCGCGCTGGACGGCGACGCCGACCGCCTGATCATGGTGGACGAGGCCGGGCGCGTCGTGGACGGCGACCAGCTCATGGCGCTGATCGCCTCCTCCTGGGCGCAGGCGCAGACGCTGAGGGGCGGCGGCGTGGTCGCCACCGTCATGTCCAACCTGGGCATGGAACGGCATCTCCGGGGGCTGGGCATCGCGCTGGTCCGCACGCCGGTCGGCGACCGCTATGTGGTGGAACATATGCGCGAGCACGGCTACAACGTGGGTGGTGAACAATCGGGGCACGTCGTGCTCTCCGACTATTCCACCACCGGCGACGGGCTGATCGCCGCACTCCAGGTTCTGGCGGTGCTGATCCAGTCCGGCGGCCGGGCGGCCAGCGAGGTCTGCCAGGTCTTCGCTCCGGTGCCGCAGAAGCTGACCAACGTCCGCTTCGCCGCCGGTTCGAAGCCGCTGGAGATCGCCTCCGTCCAGGCGGCGATCCGCGACGGCGAGGCGCGGCTGAACGGGTCGGGACGCATCCTGATCCGCAAGTCGGGGACCGAGCCGGTGATCCGCGTCATGGCCGAAGGCGACGACGAAGGGCTGGTGCACGGGGTGGTGGCGGACATTGCCGGCGCCATCACGGACGCCGCCCGGCTGGAGACCGCCTCCTAAAGCGGATTGCGGTCCGCTTTGGACCGCGACGGCGGTCCCGGCCGCCCATGCGGCCGAAGCCCGCCAGCGGGAACACGGTTCCCGCTGGCGGCAGGCGGATGCCCGCGGCATCCGCTGAGAGCCGGCGAACGAGGCGATATGCGCCTGAAGCGGACGGACGTTCGCTTGAGGCGCATCGACCAACCAGACGACCAAGGACGAAAGCAATCCCGATGCAGGCCAACCCGATCAACGGCCGTGTTCTCATCGTCGCCGGTTCCGATTCCGGCGGCGGCGCCGGCATCCAGGCGGACATCAAGGCGGTCAGCGCGCTGAATGCCTTCGCCATGACGGCCATCGCGGCCCTGACCGCGCAGAACACGACGGGGGTCTATGGTGTCCTGCCCGTGGACCCGGCGTTCGTCGCGCTTCAGATGAAGGTGGTGCTGGAGGACATCGGGGCCGACAGCATCAAGATCGGCATGCTCGCCAACGCCGCCGTCATCGAGGCGGTGGCCGGCGAGTATGAGGAGCGGGCGATCAACGTGCCCCTGGTCGTCGATCCGGTGATGGTCGCGAAGAGCGGCCATTTCCTGCTGGAGCCGGACGCCGTGCAGACCCTGCGCAAGCGCCTGCTGCCCCATGCGGAGGTGGTCACCCCCAACCTGCCGGAGGCGGAGGCGCTGACCGACATCCCGGTGCGCAACCTGGACGACATGCGCCGCGCCGCCGAGATGATCCGCACCTTCGGGCCGAAGGCCGTGCTGCTGAAGGGCGGCCATCTGGAGGACGAGCGGCTGTGCGACCTGCTGCTCACCGAGGACGGAGAGGAAGTGTTCGAGGGGCGGCGCATCCACACGCCGCACACCCACGGCACCGGCTGCACCCTGGCGTCGGCCATCGCCGCCGGCATCGCCCAGGGGCTGAACGTGCGCGATTCGGTGGCCCGCGCCCGCGCCTATGTGGACGAGGCGATCCGCTCGGCCCCCGGCTTCGGCCATGGCCACGGACCGCTGAACCACCTGCACACGGTCAGGCCGTTCCCGTAAGGGCACGGCCTTTCCGCTTTTTTCCAGGCGTCCGCTTCCTCAAACAATCGACAGCATTGCCGTTTGCGGGTTGTCCAGCAACTCGGCCAGGGTGCGCAGGCCGCGCGCCAGCTCGTCCCGGCTGTGCGGGTGGCACAGGCCGAGCCGCACGGCGTGGGGGGCGGCGGCCCGGCCCACGGCGAACACGTCGCCGCCGGTCACTTTCACGCCACGCCGCAGCGCCTCCGCGATGAAATCGTCGCGCCGCCAGGGCTCCGGCAGCACCAGCCAGAGATGCTGCGCCGACGGGTGGCCGCAGACGGCGCCGGCGGGCAGGATGGAGCGGGCGATCTGCTGGCGCGCCATGGCCTCTCCCCGCTGGGCCTCGGCAACGCGGTCGGCGCTGCCCTCGGTGATCCAGCGCGTCGCGATTTCCGGCGGCAGGGGCGGGGAGGAGTATTGCAGGGCGCGGATGACCGCCTCGACCCGCGGCACCAGGGGCGGTGGCGCGACCACATAGCCGACCCGCAGACCGGCGGACACGCTCTTGGACAGGCTGTTCACGTAAAGCGTCACGTCCGGGGCGATGGCCTGGATGGGCTTCGCGTCGTGGACCAGGAAGCCGAACACGTCGTCCTCCACCAGCATCACGCCGTGACGGCGGGCGATGGCCGCGATCTCGATGCGCCGCGCCTGCGGCATGACCGAGGCGGTGGGGTTGTGCATGGTCGGCACCAGATACAGCGCCTTGGGCGCCAGCCGGCGGCAGGCGCTGTCGAAGCTGTCCGGCACCACGCCATGCTCGTCGATGGCGATGCCCTCCAGGTGGTAGCCCTCGACCGCGCTCAGCGTCTTGATGCCGTAGTTGGTCAGCCGCTCCGTCAGCACCACGTCGCCGGGGCGGGCGACGGCGGCCAGGGCGACCGCCATGGCGTTCTGCGCCCCGATGGTCAGCAGGACCGTGTCGGCGGAGGCGGCCACGCGGTGCTGCCGCGCCAGCCATTGCGCCCCGGCGGCGCGGTGGGCGGGCAGGCCGGCGTGCGGCGCGTATTCCAGAAGCGCGCCGAGGCTTCCCGACGCGCCGATGGCGGCCAGGGTGGCGCCCATCATCGTCGCCGACATCGGGTGCTCCGGCGTCACGACCGTCATGTTGATGAGCGAGGGCTCGGGGCGGGGCGCCCAGGTGAATGGGTCGGAGGGGGGCATGTGCCGCTGCCCCTGCACGAAGGTGCCGCGCCCGACCTCGCCGCCGATCAGTCCGCGCTTCTCCGCCTCCGTGTAGGCGCGGGTGATCGTCCCCACGGTGACGCCGAGGCGGTAGGCGAGGTCGCGGTGGGTGGGAAGCCGCGTGCCGGGGGGGAGCCGCCCGGCGGCGATGTCGTCGGACAGGGCCTCGGCAATGGCGCGGTAACGGGGGCCTTGACGGCCCGAGAGATCGGGTACCCAATTTGTCATGGGGACAATGATGACATTGTGCCGGTCCTTCGGCAAGTGTCACCGCATTGTCGCTATTGTCCGGCTCCTGCCGAGTCGCGGGCGCGGGAACCCGGACGGCGGGGCGGGCGTTGCACTCAGCACCGACCCGGCGCTCCTTCGGTATTCATCCCCCTCGCGTCGGGCACAGCCGGGAGATCGACAGGCATGAGCGCCGAAAACGCCATCCGACACACCTACGACCGCTTCTTCGGGGGCGCGCAAAATCTCGGGCCGCTGGAGCGCGCCGTGTCCACCGGTCTCGGCCTCGTTATGGCCGCTGGCGGCGTCCGACGCGGGGCCGACCTGCGCGGCGCCATCATGGGGCTGGCCGGCGCCGCCCTGGTGGCGCGCGGCATGAGCGGCCATTGCCCGCTGAAGGCGATGATGACGGACGAGGAGCATGAACGCCTGTCCGGCCCTGGCGCGGAACGCTACAGCCCCGGCGAAGGGATGCAGGAGCGCACCCCGGCCCGCACGGGCTCCTATTCCTGACGGATCGGGCCGATCACGAGGAAGCGGCGCGGCGCCGCCGCTTCCATTCCTTCCAGCGCCGTTCGCCCTGCACAAGGGCGCGGTTGATCGGCGGGCGCAGGAACGGAACGTCGTAGGCGAGCAGCACGAGGCCGAGGGGCAGCATCCAGATGCCCAGCACCGGCAGGAAGCTGAACAGGCCGCCCAGCATCAGCAGCAGCCCGGCGGGAACACGCACCCAGGTCGCCCGCGGCTCGCGGAGCCAGCGCAGCACCCGCGCCATGGCATCTGGGAGCTTCTCCTGGATGCGGTCCACCCGCCGTTCGAGGCGTCTGTGGTGCTGGTCGCCCAACGCGGCACTCTCCATATTGTATCCGGCTCTGACGGTGGTTGACAGTCACGCGGCGCCCCGATCCGCCGGACCGGGCGCCCAAGCCGCCATATGGGAACAGGCGCGCCCGTTCCAAGCTCCTCTTTGTGCGGGAACATTCGAGATGCTTGGCGGGATGCTGGGCAGGACGCTTGGCCGGGATGCCGGGCATCTTGAAAGGCGCCGGCCATACGGCCAAGTATTAGGGCATTCAGGGTCCGGGCCCCTCTGGCAGCCGAGTCGTCGGTTGCGATGTCGGATCTCTTCATCTGCTTTTGCGCCGACGGGCGTGACCGCATCTGGAGGGCGTTTCGATGGACACCGCAGCCGTTCCAATCCCGCAGCCGCCTTGCCGCGGCCGATCCGCCGCTGAACGCCTTCCGCCAAATGGGCGATTCGCGCGTGCGTGCCGCCGGCGTGCCGGGGTAGGACTTGCCGGAAACATCGGGCCAACGAAGGGCCGGCCAGAGGCTTGAACGCCCCAAAGGCTAGAACGCCAGAGGCTTGAACGAGGGAGTTTTCACAATGTTCGACCAGTATCCCAACCAGAGCCGTTGGGGCGCCGGCGCCGCGGGCGTGGACCGTGCGGCGTTCGACGAGGGCCTGCGCAAGCACATGCTGCGGGTCTACAATTTCATGATGCTTGGGCTGGGGGTGACCGGCCT
>NZ_JAUJFI010000230.1 GCF_030849505.1 Azospirillum isscasi
CGGGGGCGGCGCCGGAGCGCGCCCCGCCGGCCAGCAATTCCAGTTCATTGGCGGCGACCGACAGCCGCGCCGCGGCGAGGCCGCCCATGGCGAGGTCGCGCAGATAGGCGTCGGCGTGTTGCCGGAAGCGGCGCCCGACCTCCGCCCGGTGGGCGGTCAGGTCGATGGGGCGCTGCGCCCCCGGTCCCGGCGCCGGGATGGCGGTGCCGCCCGGCGGCTGGTCGATTTCCCAGCCGTGCAGCCGCGCGGAGAAGCCGCGCGCCACCCCGGACCCCAGCGCGAAGTCCAGCACCTCGTCCAGCGGCAGGGCCGGGTCGCGGGCGTCCACGTTGTTGTAGGCGCGGGCCAGCCCCTCGGCGATGCCGACCTCGCCCGCGAAGGCGCGCAGCCGCTCGAAGGCGCCCGCTCCCGCCGGTCCCGGCCCGCCGTCGCGGGTCAGGCGGCGCAGCCGGTCCTCCGCCACGTCGCGCACGGTGGACAGGGCCAGCCGGCGGTAGCCCACCGCCAACGCCCCCGACACCGAATCCGGAACGCCGCTGATCCACGACGCCGGCAGTGGGTTGAAGGTCCAATCCATGGGCAGCATCGTCACGCCCTGGACGAAGCGGGCGGCGGGATCGGCGTAGGCGGCGGTCATCGGCGCCCCGGCCTCGACCGCCGGGCGCTGGTCGGCAAGCTGCTGAAGCCCGCCCGGAATGTCGGCCAGCACCGGCATCAGCCGGTCCGACAGGGTGGAGGCGCGCTGCACCCCCATCCACAGCAGCAGGACCGCGGCCAGCGCGGCGGCCCCCGTTCCCACCGGCCAGGCGTAGCGGCGCCAGGCGCGGGTCGCGGCCAGAGCGCGCGTCGGCTTGGGCAGACCGGCCTCGGGAAAGATCTTGCGGTTCAGCAGGTCGCGCCCGAACAGGGCCGGCGCGTCCGGATCGGGGCGGCCCGTGAAGTACAGGCCGCGGACGTAGAGCGTCTCCTGATAGGCGGTGCGCTTGAAGGCGGTGCCGAGCAGGGCGCGCAGCGCCGCCTCCGTCCCGGTCAGCCGCTCCGTCAGGGCGAACAGCGGGGCGCCGTCCGGCGTGGCGGTGGCGCCGAACACCTCCAGCTCCACCGCCAGCAGCCCGTCCGCCACGCTCTGCAACGCCTCGCCGACGAAGTCGGGGGAGAAGGCGGTCTCCAGCGCGTAGGGGCTGGACCAGCCGAGCATCCCGCCGGTCAGCGGGCCGGGCAGAGCCTCGGCCAGCGCCGCGAAACCGGGGGCCTCCTCGCAACCCGTCACCACCACATAGACCGGCAGGGCGAAGCCCAGCGTGCGCTGGATTTCCCACAGCCGGGCGTACAGCTCCGTCCCGCGGGCGGTGGCGCGGCGCACGTCGTCCAGTTCGGCCAGCGGCACGGTCAGGATCAGCCCGTCGGCGGGCAGCATCGGGCGGCGGCGGCCCAGCAGGTCGAGCACCCCCGCCCAGACGGCCCGCGGGTCGTCCACGTCGATGACCACCGCCCGGTCGTAGAAGCGCCAGGAGAAGCCGGCATGCCGCTCCGCGGTCACCGGGGGCCGCACCTCCTCCGCGCAGGCCAGCAGCCCGGCGTCGTCCGACGCGGCGACGCCGGTGCGCAGGTACCAGGGCACCAGATAGACGTTGCGCGACAGCGTCTCGCGGTAGGCCGCCAGACCGTCGCGGAACAGGCGGCGGATGTCGCGCAGCGTCACGTCCGGCGCCGCGGCGGCCAGCGCCGGAACCGCCCCGCCCTCCTCCGTTCCGGATTCCGGCGGCGGCAAGGCCGCGGGTTCCGCGGGGGCGGGCGGCGCCGCGCTGCGGGCGCGCAGCAGGATCGCCGCCATCACCGCGATGATCACCAGCACGAGGACGAGAAGCCCCGCGAAGACCCAGACCTGATTGCCGGCGATGCCGGACAGGACCGCTGCCAGGAGTTCCATGACCGTCCCCTCCCGTCAGCGGGTCACGCGGACCGATGCCTGAAGCACCGCGTCCGCCGCGTTGGAAAGCTGCGCTGTGGACATCCACCAGAGCGCCTGACCCAGCACCAGCCACAGCCCGGCGATGGCCCCCAGCACCAGCGGCCAGCGCGGCCCCCGCGCCAGCGTGCGCGCCTTGCCGTCGGTCAGGGTGTGGGCATAAGCGGCGGGGATCAGCGTCCGCCCGGAAGGCAGCACCCCGGCGCCCAGTTCGGACTCGCGCCCCGCGATGAACTCGAACAGGCGGGCGCTGTAGTCGCGCAGGGTCGATTCCCCGCCCGGCACGCGGTGCCGCCCCTTGAAGCCCATGCCGAGCACGCAGAGATAGACCGCCGCCAACTGCACCAGCCGCCGGTCGTTGCTGGCCAGCAGCGCCTCCATCCGGTCGAACACCCGCTCGCCGGCCAGCCGGGTGCGGAACACCGCCTGCTCCAGCAGGACGCTGCGCCACAGCTCCCGCCCGTTCCATTCCACGTCGTGGATGAACAGGTCGTCGGCCAGCGCCGCCATGGCGTATTGCGCTTCGCGGTGCTGGCTGATCGTCAGGTCGGTGCCGGTGCGCCCGACCTGGACGGCCTGGGCCTCCAGGAAGTCCTGAAGGCGGCGGATGATGATCTCGGCGTCGGGCTCCAGCGCCAGGGCCGGCACCGCCGCGGCGGCCCCCCGCGGCGCGGGGATCGCCAGCGCGTCCTCGGTCAGGAAGGCGGGCAGGCTTTCCGCCGCCTCGCCCGTCGCGGCGTCCGGCTTCGCGGCGGCGGCGGGGCGGCCAACACCGACCGCGGCGCGGTGCTGCTGGAGTTCCCGCGCGAAGGCGAGGAAGTGATCGACCAGATCCCGGCGGTGCAGCATGGCGGTCCTTCCCAGGCTCAGGCGCTGACGAACAGGGTGATCTCGACGGGGCGGAAGCGGCTGCCCAGCGAGTCCGGATTCCAGATCTCCAGCCGCTCGCCGGGGACGATGTAGCGGGGATCGACCTTGACCTCGAACGGCACCACGCCGCGCGGTGCGGCCACCCCGCCCTCGCCGCTGTCGTCCAGCGCGACGCGCTCGGCCCCCTTCACGCGCAGGCCGGACAGCGTTTCCAGGCGGGAGCGGGAGGCGACGATGCAGTTCTCCATCCAGGCGGCGACCTCGCTGACCGGGGCCGAGGCCGGGCCGCGCACGCCGACGACCACGCGGCCCTTCAGCCAGGTCTCGTCCATGCGCAGGCCGAACATGCCGTCCTCGAAGGTGAAGGGGATGCGGGCCACGCCCTCCTTCACGCGGTCGATCATGCGCAGGATGAAGTCGCGCACCTCGCCGAAGCTCGCCATCGGGTCGTCGTGGTCGTAGCGCGACAGCTTGGCCGGCACGGCGCCGCTGGCGAAGGCCGACAGATGCCCGGCCAGCGTGCAGAGCGACATGTAGACGTCGAACGGGTGGCAGACCCCGACGCCGAGCTGCGCCTCCAGCGGCGGCAGGCCGGTGACGAGGCTGCGGATCTCCGCCCGCGCGGCCTCGGCCAGTTCGGTCGCCGGGTTGCCGTTGCCGACGCCGGAGCGTTCGGCCAGGAACAGGGCCTTCTCGCGGACGCGCCGCACCACCTCCGCCCCCAGCCGCCCGAGCGGCGCGTTGGCGGCGACGGTCAGCGCCGGAGGCACGAAATCGGTCAGCACGAAGGCGTCGTTGCGGAAGGTCGCCTGCGCGATGGGCATGGAGACGAACTTCTGCGGCGGCTTCTGGGTCGGTCCGGTGGTGGCGTACAGGGCCAGCCGCGGGCGCAGCCGGGCGATGGACAGCTCCTCCCCGCCATGCTGGTCGGCGACCGGCGCGCCCTCGACCGAGACGTAGCGGGGCGTCTCCCCCGGCCCCGGCGCGCGGTCGCCGCGGGCGGCAGGAACGATCAGGTGGATGGTGATCTGCGTCTGCCCCACCGGGTCGGCGTAGGCGGAGATGTCCACCTCCAGCGGCTCGTCCGTTCCGGCGCGGTAATCGACGACGAGGCCGTCCGGCAGGATCGCCTCCAGCTCCCGCAGCTGGACCAGCCCGGAGACGAGCTGCACCCGGTCCACCTGGAGATGCACGACCCCCCAATGGAAGGGCCGCGCCTGCCGGACATGGTAGGTGAGCTGCCGCTCGTGGCGCAGCGCCTGCTGCTGGAAATGCTGCGGGGCCAGCAGCATCCCGTCGTGCCAGTCGATGGCGTCGGGAATGTCGCGCGCCTCGGTCATGCGATCCTCGGAGCAGCGTTGGGGAGAACATCACGGAACCAGTTCGACATCCTTGTCCCCGGCGGTGAGGGTCAGCGTTCGTGTGTCGGGCACGCGCAGGCGGTGCGGCCCGGGGGTGGCGTAGTTGGCGAAGACCAGGATCGCCCAGGCCGGCTCGCCCGGCGGCAGGTCCGCCGTCAGCGTCTGGCCGGGAACCAGCTCCCAGCTCGTGACGCCGAGCGTGGCGGGATGGTCGCGCATGGACTGCTCGCGCTGGCCGAACCACTCCGCGGCGGTCAGCGCGCCCAGCTTGTCCACCAGCGCCTTGTCGCGCACCGCCACGAGGTCGATGGCGACCGGCGTGGTGTCGTTGGCGGCGGGGGCGACCGTGAAGGACACGCTGTCCAGCGCGGCGCGCGGCTTCTCCGCACAGCCCGCCGCCAGCAGCGCCAGAGCCAGCGCGCCGGCCAATCCCAATCGGTTCCTGTTCACCGGAATCATGGCTTTTACCGCTCTCCCGCATCGGCAAGGGTGACGACGGTTCCGGTCACGCCGTTCGCCCGCGCCAGCGCGTCCAGCGCGCGGGCGGCCTCGTCGGCGGCGGCATAGCGCCCGGTGCGCACGGCGTAGGGGGCGTTGCCGCCCGGCAGCGGCGCGAACTCGACCGTGCCGCGCACGCCCCGCTGGGCGGCGGCGGCGGCGAAGGATTCCGCATTGGACGGGGTGGCGAAGCGCCCGAGTTCGATGGCGTAGTGGCGGACCGGAGCCGGCCCGTTTCCTCCGCCTTCCTCCTTCATGGCGTCCAGACGGTCGTTCAGCGTGTCCTCGACGACGCCTTCCACGCTGTTGCCGGCGAATTCCGTGACGCGGTAGCCGGTCTTTTCGATGACGTGGGCGGCGGTGCCGGCCATCCAGCCGGGCAGGAAGCGCCGCGCCGCGTCCGCCGCACCGCGGGTCACCGGCTCGGTGGCGGACATGGCCTTTCCGCGGGCCTCGTCGCTGAAGATGTCCGCCGTCTCGATCACGCCTTGGCGCGCCTCGAAGCTGTCGGCCACGGTCCGCCTTGCCATCGCCGCGAGGCCGCCACCTTCGGCGTGTGCCGCAGCCGCCGCGGCGGGAGCGGGTGCGGAAGCCACCGGCTGCGTGCCACCCCCCGTCAGGACCAGCGCCGCCAGCACGGCGCCGAGCAGCAGGGCCACGACGGTCAGCACGGCGACGCCGGCGGCCAGAGCCGCCACCTGCCATCGTCCGAGCGTGATCGTCGCCATCGCGGGAAATCCTGGGAAGGAACCATCGGGCGGGCCACCCGCCGCAGGGGTCGGCGGCCCAGCCTGATAGAAGCATCCCGGCGCCCCGAATCCGCGCGCTGTCTGGTTCGTTCTGGCGTAGTCCGCGGGCGGGTCCGCGGACTATGCGCGGACATCGCTCCCGCCTTGCGGAAAAGCCCGCAAATCCGGCGGGTTACCCCGTTGGTCCGAACTGGATCATTCGCCGCCGCCGGCCTTTGCGGATTGGGCGGCGGGAAGCGGCTCCTCGACGACCACCCCGCCGATCCCGGCGGTCCGCTCGAAGGACGGACGGCGCGCCTCGGCCTGCCAGCGGTCGGCGAAGGCCCCGGCGCGCACCCGGAACCATTGCCCCCCGGCGGCGTCCATGGTTTCCACGATCTCCACCGGCAACCCCCGCCCGGCAAGCGCCGCGGCGAAGTCCCCGGCGTTGTCCGCCGAGCGGAACACGCCGAGTTCGATGGAAAAGCGCGCCGTTCCCGCCTTCGCCACGGCGACCGGGCGGACGGGCACCGCGGGAGGAGCGCTCTTGTCCGGTTCCGTCTTCGCGGCCTCCGGCGGCACGGCGGGTTGGGGCGCGGCAGCTTGGGGCGCAGGGAGCGCGCTCGCCTCCGCGGACGGCGGGGCCTCCTCCTCCGTGCCGGGCATCCCGCCGCCGGCCAGGAAGTAACCGCCCGCGAAGGCCACCAGCAGAAGCAACAGCGCCGCCAGTCCGATCAGGAGCTTCTTCACGGCACCCCCCTCATGACCACCCTCACGATTCCGGGCCGCCGCACAGCCGGCGCATCTCCGCCGTCTCGCGCTGGTAGCCGAGCCGCACCCGCCGGTCGAGAACGAGGCAGAGATAGGCGTCCTGCGCCGCCGGGTCGCTGGCGTGGTAGCGGCGCACCGCCTCCGTCCAGGACCCGTGGCGGTCGTACAGCCCGCGCAGGAAGCGGGCGGCGTAGGCGACGTTGACGGCGGGGTCCAGCATGTCTTCCCCCGTCGCGAAGGAGCCGGCGTGCCAGCGCGTGTGGATCTGCATGCAGCCGACCGCCACGTCGCCGCGCAGGCCGCCCTCGCCGTCCTGCATCAGCCGCAGCGCCTCGCGCCGCGTCGCCGGGAAGTGGGGACGGCCCGAGACGTTCAGCGCCCAGGGCCAGGGCGTGCCCGCCCGCCCGGATTCCACGACGCTCATGGCGTGCAGGATGCCGCGGGGAATGCCGTAGAGCGTCTCCCCGTTGCGGAGATACCGGCTGCACTGGAACAGCGCCAGCCCGCCATCGGACGGCGGCGTCCCGGACGGCGGCAGCCCGGACGGCGCCATCCCCTGCCCCGCCGCCGGCCCGCACAGCAGGGCGCCCATCAGGGCGAGCGCGGCG
>NZ_JAUJFI010000231.1 GCF_030849505.1 Azospirillum isscasi
GGAGGGAGCGCGCCGCCGCCCTGCTGACCGCCGCCCTGCCCGCCGCGCTGGACAAGGAAGCGGGCGCCGCCGTCCGGGTCAGCCGCGCCGCGAACGGACCGGGCCGCGCCACCTTCGTCACCTGTCAGACCTCGATGGAGAGCGGCTGGAAGGAATGCCAGATCGCCGCCGACCCGCGCGCCCACGCCCTGGGCATCCTGGTCGAAACCGAGCGTTGACGCACAGAAGCCCAGAGCCAGAAGCCTGAAATCATGAGCAAAGCACCCAAAGTGTCCAAACGGGGCGCCATCCCGCCCTTCTTCGTCATGGAAGTGATGCGCGCCGCCGCCGAGCGCGAGGCCGCCGGGCTGGAGGTCCTGCACATGGAGGTCGGGCAGCCCTCGACCGGCGCGCCGAAGGGCGTGCTGGAGGCGGCCCACCGCATGCTCGACGCCGATGTGCTGGGCTACACCGGGGCGCTGGGCATCCCGGCGCTGCGGTCGGCCATCGCCGGCTGGTACCGCGACCGCTACAGGGTGGAGGTGCCGGAGCGGCGCGTGGTCGTCACCACCGGCTCGTCGGGCGCCTTCCAGCTCGGCTTCCTGGCGGCCTTCGATCCGGGCGACCGGGTGGCCATGGCCTCGCCCAGCTACCCGGCCTACCGCCACACCCTGACCGCCATCGGGGTCGAGCCGGTGGAGTTGCCGACCGGGCCGGAGCACCGGTTCCAACCGACCATCGAATTGCTGGAACAGCTCGACACGCCCATCCAGGGCCTGATCGTCGCCAGCCCGGCCAACCCGACCGGCACGATGCTGAGCCGGGAGGAGCTGACCGCGCTCGCCGACTGGTGCGACGCCAGGGGTGTGCGGCTCGTCTCCGACGAGATCTACCACGGCCTGACCTACGGGCCGGAGGCCGTCACCGCCGCCGAGGTCAGCGAGAGCGCCCTGGTGGTAAACAGCTTCTCCAAATACTTCTCGATGACCGGCTGGCGGCTCGGCTGGATGATCGTGCCGGACGACCTGATCCGCTCGGTCGAATGCCTCGCCCAGAATCTGTTCATCTCCGCCCCCAGCCTGTCGCAGGCCGCCGCGGTCGCCGCCTTCGCCTGCACGGAGGAGCTGGACGGCCATGTCGCCCGCTACGCCCGCAACCGCGAACTTCTGCTGAGGGAACTGCCGAAGGCCGGGTTCGACAAGCTGGCCCCGGCGGACGGGGCTTTCTACATCTACGCCGACGTGACGGAGATGACCGACGACGCCGAAGCCTTCTGCAAGCGCATCCTGGCGGAGACGGGCATCGCCTGCACGCCCGGCGTCGATTTCGACCCGGCCCGCGGCCACCGCTTCGTGCGCTTCAGCTTCGCCGGGTCGGAGGCGACCATCGCCGAGGCGGCACGCCGGCTGATCGCGTGGAAGAGGTAAGAAGCGACCACCCTGTTCCTTCTCCCCCCGGGGAGAAGGTTGGGATGAACGGGGCGCCGAAGGCGCTCCAGGCCGCACGAACATCGTCAGCCCTACCGGGCGTAACGCCCCCCACCCAACCCTCTCCCCAAGGGGGGAGAGGGCTTCTTTCTTGTATGCTCAGTACGCGTATTCCTTGAACACCGGGTCCACGCTGCCGCCCCAGGGGCCGTTGAACTTCGCCAGAAGTTCGTCGGCGGGGGTCTGGCCGGACTCGGCGATGTCGAGAAGCGTGTTCAGGAAATGCGCCTCGTCGTCGCCCCAGTTGTCGTTGCGGGCGCGGCGGGCCAGACCGCCGCGGGCGATCTCCAGAACCTCCAGCGCGACCTCCCGCACCGTGCGACCGCGGAAGGGCGTGCGCAGCGCGTGGCGCGGCACCTCGGCGCGCAGATGGGCGCGCTCCTCGGTCGTCCAGTCCTTCACCAGATCCCAGGCGGCGTCGAGCGCCTGCCCGTCGTAGAGCAGCCCGACCCACAGGGCCGGCAGGGCGCACAGGCGGCGCCACGGACCGCCGTCGGCGCCGCGCATCTCCAGGTATTTCTTCAGACGCACCTCGGGGAAGGAGGTGGTCATATGGTCGGCCCAGTCGGTGATCAGCGGGACCTCGCCCGGCAGGGCCGGCAGCCGGCCTGCCATGAAGTCGCGGAAGGACTGGCCGGACGCATCGATGTAGGTGCCGTCGCGGTAGACGAAGTACATCGGCACGTCGAGCAGGTAATCCACATACCGCTCGAACCCGAAGCCGTCCTCGAACACGAAGGGCAGATCGCCGGTGCGGTCGGGGTCGGTATCGGTCCAGATGTGGCTGCGGAAGCTCTGGAAGCCGTTCGGCTTGCCCTCGGTGAAGGGCGAGTTGGCGAACAGCGCCGTGGCGATGGGCTGAAGCGCCAGGCTGACCCGGAACTTCTTCACCATGTCGGCTTCCGACGCGAAGTCCAGATTCACCTGCACGGTGCAGGTGCGCGTCATCATGTCCACGCCGAGATTGCCGCGCTTGGGCATGTAGTCGCCCATGATCCGGTAGCGGCCCTTGGGCATCCAGGGGATCTCGTCGCGCCGCCACTTCGGCTGGAAGCCCAGCCCCATCATGGCGATGCCCAGCTCCGCCCCGACTTCCTTCACCTGATCCAGGTGGCGGTGCACCTCGGCGCAGGTCTGGTGCAGGTTCTCCAGCGGGGCGCCGGACAACTCGACCTGTCCGCCCGGCTCCAGCGTGATGTTCGCCATGCCCTGGGTCAGGGCGATGAGGTTGCCCTTCTCCTCCACCGGGTCCCAGCCGAAGCGCTGCAGGCGGGTCAGCAGCTCGCCGATGCCGTCCGGCCCCTCGTAGGGCAGCGGGCGGTGGTCGGAGACGCGGTAGGCGAATTTCTCGTGCTCGGTCCCGATGCGCCACTGGTCCGCCGGCTTGCAGCCGGATTCCAGATAGGCCGCCAGCTGGCGGCGGTCGGTGATCGGTTCTCCGCGCGTCTTCGGAGGTGCGGACATGGAAGCTCCCGCTTTCAAAAAATCGAATAACCCGCCTGGAACAGCGGCGCGTCGAACGGCCCTTATTCCCCGGCGGTGGGGTCGGCCGGCGCGCGGAAGGGCGGTCTCGTGTCGCCGCCGTCCGCCGTCCAGTCCCCGGAAAGGGCCTGCCAGCAGGCAAGTGCCGCGACCACCGCCGTGTCGGCCCGGAGAATGCGGGGCCCCAGACCGACGGGAACAACAAAGGGTAGTTTACAAATTTCGTCAAGTTCCGACTGCGCAAAGCCGCCCTCCGGCCCGATCAGGAAGGCCGCCGGCCCGCGCGGACGGCCACGGACGGCCTCCGCGATGGGGCGTACGTTCCCCGCCTCGGCGCACAGGTACAGCGTACGCCCCAAAGGCCAGCCGGCCAGCGCCTTGTCCAGCGGCAGCGGGTCGGCCATCTCCGGCACGGTCAGCCGCTCCGACTGCTCGGCGGCCTCGATGGCGTTGGCGCGCAGGCGGTCGGTGTTGACGCGGTTGGGGTCGGTGCGGCGGGTGAAGACCGGCCACAGCCGCGACACGCCCAGCTCGCTGGCCTTCTCCGCCACGAAGTCGATGCGCCCGCGCTTGATCGGGGCGAACAGCAGCCATAGGTCCGGCCCGTCCGCCTGGGGGCGCCGCCGCGTCGTCACGGTGAGGGAGCACCAACCCTTGCCGAACCCGTCGATGGCGGCCAGCCATTCGCCGTCCCGCCCGTTGAAGACCGCCACCGCGTCGCCCTTGTCGAGCCGCAGCACATGGCGCAGGAAATGCGCCCGCTCGTGGTCGAGGCCCACCGCCTGCCCCTCGCTCAGGGGGCTGTCGACGTACAGGCGGGTTTTCGGTTGGTCTGACATGGCGCAAGGTCTCCGGTGTGCGGCGCCGACTATAGCCGCAATGGCCCGGCCTTGCGATGGTCCACCCCCGCCGTTACCTTGCCCACGGCCCTCCTTCCCAATCCCGAGCCCGCCCCGAGCCCGCCATGACCAGCCCCGCCTCCCCCGCCCCCGGCGCCTTCACCGACATCCGGCGCGGCGATTGGATCGACCGCTTCGCCCCGGCGGCGGTCCGCCCTTACCTGCGGCTGGCGCGGCTGGACCGGCCCATCGGCACATGGCTGCTGCTGTTCCCCGGCTGGTGGAGCATCGCGCTGGCCGGCGCGGGGCCGCTGCCCGACCTGTGGCTGATGGCGCTGTTCGGGATCGGCGCCGTGGTGATGCGCGGCGCCGGCTGCACCGTGAACGACATCCTGGACCGCGATTTCGACGCGATGGTCGAGCGCACCCGGACGCGCCCGATCCCCTCCGGGCAGGTGTCGGTGAAACAGGCGCTGGCCTTCCTCACCCTTCAGCTTCTGATCGGGCTGGCGGTGCTGGTCCAGCTCAACCTGTTCAGCATCGGGCTGGGCGTGCTGTCGCTGGTGCTGGTCTTCACCTACCCGCTGATGAAGCGCATCACGTGGTGGCCGCAGGCGTTCCTGGGGCTGACCTTCAATTGGGGCGCCCTGATGGGCTGGACGGCAGTGCGCGGCGACCTGGATTGGCCGGCGCTGGCGCTCTACGCCGCGGGGATCGTCTGGACGCTGGGCTACGACACCATCTACGCCCATCAGGACAAGGAGGACGACGCGCGCATCGGCGTGAAATCCACCGCCCTGCGGCTGGGCGACCAGAGCAAGATCTGGATCTACGGCTTCTACACGCTGACCTTCGTGGGGATCGGCATCGCCGGGCGTCTGGCCGGGCTGGGCGGGCTGTTCCTGCCGCTGCTGTCGCTGGCCGCGCTGCACCTGTCCTGGCAGGTGGCGACCTGGAATCCCGACGACCAGACGGATTGCCTGAACAAGTTCCGCTCCAACCGCTGGTTCGGCTGGCTAGTGCTGGCGGCCTTCCTGGCCGGGAAAATCTAGGCGGAAGAGAGGTTAGCGCGTCGCCAGCTCGGCGACGGCGCTGTCGCCAAGGCCGGGCTTGCGGGGCGGCAGGACCGCGCGGACACCCTCCGTGGAGGCGACCGCCGCGACGCCCTTCTGCGACGCCGGCAGGGTCGGCTTGCGCGACGGCAGCACGGCGACGGCCACCACCGGCTCCGGCATGCGGGCGGCCGCGGCCTTTCCGGACAGGGAGAGGGAGGCGGTCAGCACCTGCGGCTTGCGGCCCGGAACGGCGACGGCGTGGCCCTTCAGGGAGGCTTCCATCAGGCGGGGCGACGCGGCGGGCTTTGGCGTGGAGCGGCCCTGCGGGGCGACGGAGAAGGTGCTGCCGATGCCGGCGCCCGCGGAGCCCGCTTGGCGGGTTTCCGGCGTCTCGTCTTCCGGCAGGATGAAGCCGTAGGTGGTATAGACGCGCATGCCGAGCTGGTCGGACGGCTCGTGCCAGACGCGGACGGCGGACCAGTCGTTGCGCGGCGACACGTCCACCACGCGCATGTTGCGGCGCAGGCCGCGCCCGTCGAGCCAGGAGTGATCGACCTCGATGGTGCGGCGGTCGACGATGTGGCTGACCAGGGAGACGTGGCCGCGGCCCAGCCGGGGCGACCGCTTGAAGACGAGAACGGAGCCGAGCGCCGGGCGCTGGTCGCGTTCGTACTGGGTGGCGGCGGCGTTCCACCAGGTCCAGGCATCGCCCCGGATCTCGAAATCCGATATGGAGCGCACCGTGCGGACGCAATCGCCGTCCTGGGCCTGGGCTTGGGATATGGTGAACGGGCTGAGAGCGATGAACGCCGCGAACGAAGCGCAGAGTGCAATCCCTTTCGACCGCATATCAGCCCCATGCCCTTTGTTTTTCTCCTTTCGAACGGGTAACACGGGACGGCAGGTGTGTCTACTCCGTTTGAATTATGTAACCGAAACCGGTTGTGGATAGATCATCCACGCCCGCGCCGCCCCCGCCGGGAGTCCAATTATGAACAATGTCTCTCAAATCGACTTCATCCGGTCCAACACGGCTGTAACGAGGACTCCTCTGCTGCCCGAGATCGCCTTGCATCTGGCGACGGAGATCACGCCGCTGTGGGAGGCGACTGAGGAATCCTTGAGGGAATCCAATGTCCCTCCTCCTTATTGGGCCTTCGCTTGGCCGGGCGGCCAGGCGGTGGCGCGGCTCGTGCTCGACCGACCGGAGCTGGTCGCCGGCAAGTCGGTTCTCGACTTCGCCGCCGGCACCGGGCTGGTCGGCGTCGCCGCGGCGATGGCCGGGGCGGCGCGCGTGCAGTCCTGCGACATCGACCGATTCGCCCTGAGCGCCATCGCCCTGAACGCGGAGACGAACGGGGTGGAGGTGAAGGCCGTCAGCGCCGATCTGGTGGGCCGCCCGCTGCCCGGCATCGACGTCGTCCTGGCCGGCGACGTCTGTTACGAGAAGCCGATGGCCGACCGGGTGACCGCCTGGCTGCGCGGAGTCGCCGCGACGGGCACGCTGGTGCTGCTGGGCGATCCGGGCCGCGCCTATGTCCCGACCAGCGGGATCGAGCGCGTCGGGCAGTACAGCGTTCCGACCTCCCTGGAGTTGGAGGACCGCGAGATGCGCGAGACGGTCGTCTGGCGCCTGCTGCCGGAGGCCTGAACCGTGGCGACGGCCCCCACCGCCGCCCCGCGCAAGGGCGCCACCCGCCGGAGCGACATCCCGCCGGAGGTGCTGGCCGACCTGAACGCGGGCCGGCGCGCAACCGCCACGCTGGCCGAGTCGCTGGCCATCCACTTCGCCGCCCTGCTGGCCGCCGCGGTTCCGGAGACCGCCGGCGCCGTCCGCTTCGACCCGAAGGACGGCGTGACCCGGCGCATGGCGGCGGCGGGAGCCGCGGCCCTTGGCCGCCTGGGCCCGGGCGCCGTGGAGC
>NZ_JAUJFI010000232.1 GCF_030849505.1 Azospirillum isscasi
CACCCGCCCAGGCGGCTCCCCAGCCCGCCGTGGCGGAGGGCAGCCGCCCCGCCGGCACCAATCCCCCGCCGGTCGATGCCGTCGAGGCGCGGCTGCGCGACACCGCCCGCGGGTGCCTGAACGCCTACCGCGGCTGGCGCCAGCAACCGGGCGAGTCGTCGATCCAGACGCTGTCGGAGGCGGTGCACGAGTTGCGCAAGGCCCTGGCCCGCATCGAGATCGACATGTCGGCCAGCCGCCGCGAAGAGCAGGCGATTCGGCCCATTCCGATCCCGGCCCATCGCACCGCGCGCCGCACGCCGTAAGACCGAGCCATCCGAACGGGTCGTCGTGGCACTGCTTGGGTTGTCGGAAAGCCCTTCCCCACTGGTTGGGGAAGGGCTTTTTCATGGGCTTCCGGATTTGTGGCCGGCGCCGGGGGCATAGGCCGTGGACATAGGTCTCCGGCCCAGGGCGCCTACCTCCAACGCATCAGGAAAAAGCCCTACAGGCTCCGGTGGAATACAGGTTATAGTGGAGAGAACGAACCAATCATAAATCCCGGAGGAACGCCCCATGACCTTCCGCAGGAACACCGAGCTGCCCGAGTCGGTAAAGCGGTGCCTGCCGCTGCCCGCGCAGGACATCTACCGGTCCGCCTTCAATCATACCTGGCAAGCCTGCCGGTCGCCGGAGGCGCGTCACGCGATGCAGCGCGAACTGCTGGCACACAAGGTCGCCTGGGCGGCGGTCCGGCGGCGGTACGAGCCGGACGGGAGCGGCTGGCGCCCCAAGCATTGAGGCGCCGCCAAGCCCTGCCGATGGACGCGCCGCACGCGCGTCCTTACCCTTTCTCCACCACGGTGTAGCTGCTGAGGTCGCCCTTGGTCCGCTCCTCGGACGGCAGGCGGCCCTGGACGATGTAGCAGATGTTCTCCGCCACGTTCGTGGCGTGGTCCCCGGCGCGCTCGATGGACTTCGCCACGAACAGCAGGTGGGTGCAGCCGGTGATCTGCGTCGGCGATTCCATCATGTAGGTCAAAAATTCGCGGAACAGGCTGGTGTAGGCCGCATCGACCTGCCCATCCCGGTTGCGGACGGCCATCGCGCGCTCGGCGTCCTGGGCGTCGTAGGCGGCCACCACGTCGCGGATCATGCCGAGAACCGTCTCTCCCATCCAGGCCAGCGATGCGGCGGGAGGCTCCACCGGCAGCGCCGCCAGGGTGACGGCGCGCTTGGCGACCGATCCCGCGAAATCGCCCATGCGCTCCAGGTTCGAGGCGATCTTCAGGGCCGACACGATGTCGCGCAGATCCTTCGCCATGGGCTGGCGCAGGGCCAGGAGCCGGACGCTCAGCGCCTCCAGCTCCAGCTCCAGCCGGTCGATCTCGGCGTCCGATTCGATCACGCGGGTGGCCTTGCCGGCGTCCCGCTCCGCGATGGCCTCCAGAGCGGCGGCGAACTGGCCTTCCACCAGCCGCCCCATGGTCACGATGATCTGATGCAGCCGCGCCAGTTCGGCGTCGAAGGCCGCTACCGTGTGTCCGCCGGTCATTTCGAACTCTCCCCATTTCCCTTCGCCGCGCCGGTCCGGCGTCGCATCGCGCCCGGCCGCGGAACAGCATGTTAACAATTAAACCAGATTATCTTATGACACTTCCAACGCGCTGGAGTAACCGCGCCCAGAACCCTGCGCCGCGCCGGGAACGGGCCGATTGTCGGACGGGGTCATGACGCCACATGAGTTGGTTGCCGTGCTGGATAAGCACGAGCGTTGGCTGAAGAACCGGTCGGGCGGCAACCGCGCCAACCTGACCATGGCCAACCTGGAGGGATCGAACCTCGCCGGGGTAGAATTGACGCAGGGCAAGCTGTCGGGGGCCAACATGGCCCATTGCGACCTGTCCAACGCGAATCTCAGCCACGCCGACCTGTTCGCCGCCCATCTGACGAAGGCCGATCTGACCGGCTGCAACCTCTACCGGGCCGATCTGCGCGGCGCCCACATGCGCGGCGCCAAGCTGAAGCGGGCCATTTTGAAAGAGGCCGACCTGCGCGGCGGCGCCCTGCTCTACGGCGGGTCCGGGGCGAACGGCGGCAAGGGTCTGGATTTCGTGCGGTCCGACCTGTCCGGCAGCGACATGGACGACGCGATGATGTCGAACGCCAACCTGTCCGGCGCCGACCTGACCGACGTTTCGATGAACGGGGCGGATTGCGAAGGCGCGCTGATGGCCGGGGCCACGCTGATGCGCTCCACCATGAAGAACTGCAACCTCGCCCGCGCCGATCTGCGCGGCTGCAATCTGTCCGGCGTCAATCTTCAAGGGGCCGTCCTGCGCGACGCCAACCTGAACGGCGCCGTGCTGGCCGGCGCCAACCTGCGCAACGCCGACCTTCAGGGCGCGAAGATGGAGGGGGCGGACCTCGCCGGGGCGGACACCACCGGCGCCAACATGGCGCGCTCCGCCGAGAATTTCTCGATCCAGATCCAGGAAGCGCTGCACAATCACTACACTTGGATCAACACCAACGGCGCCATGGGCTCGCGCGCCGACCTCAGCGGCGCGGACCTGTCGCACATCGACCTTCACGGAGTGAACCTGTCGGGTGCCAACCTGCGCGGGGTGCGGCTGGTCGGTGCCAAGATGCGCGATTCCCTGCTTATCATGTGCGACATTTCCGCCGCCGACCTGACCGGCAGCGACTTCAGCGGCGCCATCCTCGACGGGGCGACCCTTCGTGGCACGAACCTCTCCGGCGCGCGCTTCGACGGGGCAGGCATCGGCTGGGTCGATATAAAGGGTCCGGACGGCAAGCCGACCGGGCGGCTGTGGGCGGCGAACCTGACCGGCAGCAACTTCACCGGGGCCTCCTGCATCCGCACCAACATGCGCGGAGCGAATCTGGCCGGCTGCGACTTCTCCAACGCCGACCTGACCGGAGCCATTCTCAGCGACGCGAACATCCGCGACGCGCGCTTCACCAGCGCCAACCTGACCGGAGCCAGCCTGCCGCCGCCGCCCGATCTCGACGACTGATCCGCCTGCCGCGCCGCCTGTCACCCCAAATCGTCGTCGGCGCCGATGGGCGGCAAGGCGTCGAGGTTGGCGGACACGCGGCGCAGCACGCTGATGGTGAGCGCCAGTTCGCCCGGAGAGATTCCCTGGGTGGCGGTCTCCTCGATCTCCTCCACGCAAGGCAGGATGTCGGCCCGCAGCGCCTTGCCCTTCGGCGTCAGGTAAATGTTCACCTTGCGCCGGTCGTGGGGGTTGCGCACCCGCTGGACGAGGTCGCACCGTTCCAGATTGTTCAGCGCGGTCACGGTGGTGGGTTCCATCATGCCGACCCGCTGGCTCAGTTCGCGTTGCGTGAGGCCGTCCTCCTCCCACAGCGCGCGGAGGAAATACCATTGCCCCATGCTGACGCCGTGATCAGCCACGCGGTTTTGCAGCGCTCGCGTGATGGCGCGATGCACCTCCCGCGCGGCACGGGGCAGGGTGATGCCGGACTGGGGGAACGTGTCGGCATACTCCCCGTCCGGCACCGGGAACATCGGCTCCTGTCTCTTGAAACGCCCAACCATGACGACGATCTCTCGGCAGCCGTCCGTCAAGCCGGTGGTCCGGTGCAGCGGACAAAATCAACTTCTCCGATCATAGCTTTTCTCGGAAAAAGCGCAAAGAAAATATGAAATTAAATTTTTTGTGCGTGCAACAATATGCCGGACATCCGCAACGCGGGTCATCATAGCCACTCTTTCGTAATTGTGCGTATGACTGTCGAATTCTGCACCCCTCTCCGGCCGGAGCGGGCCGCCGGACAGACCGCCCGGCCCCAAACGCGCGCAAATCTGAAACGCTCGGGAATTCTGAAAGGTTTATGACAGGGTGGAGATTGGGTTGCGCGCCCGGCCTTCCGCCGACTAACACGGCACAGCACCAACGCAAGAGCACAGGAGCACCAGCTTATGCGCCCCACCATTGGACGCACCGTCACCGTCGCGGCGACCCAGATGGCCTGCGGTTGGGACCGCGAAGCCAATGTGAGCGGCGTCGAACGCCTCGTCCGCGCGGCGGCGGCGCGCGGCGCGCAGATCATCCTGCCGCAGGAACTGTTCGAGACACCTTACTTCTGCAAGGACCAGAAGCAGGATCTGTTCGCCCTCGCCCACCCGGCGGCGGAACATCCGGTGATCGCGCGGATGAGCGCGCTCGCCCGCGAACTGTCCGTGGTGATCCCCACCAGTTTCTTCGAGCGGGCGCAGAACGCCTATTACAATTCGCTGGCGATGATCGACGCGGACGGCTCGGTCCTCGGCGTCTACCGCAAATCCCACATCCCGGACGGCCCCGGCTACCAGGAGAAATACTATTTCAACCCCGGTGATACCGGCTTCCAGGTCTACAGGACACGTTACGCCGCCATCGGCTGCGCGATCTGCTGGGACCAGTGGTTCCCGGAATCGGCCCGCGCCATGGCGCTGAAGGGGGCGGAGATCCTCTTCTACCCCACCGCCATCGGGTCCGAGCCCCAGGACGGCTCGCTGGACAGCCAGGCCCATTGGACGCGGGTCATGCAAGGCCACGCCGGGGCCAACCTGATGCCGCTGGTCGCCTCCAACCGCATCGGGCGGGAAGAGGGCGATGCCTGCGGGATCACCTTCTATGGGTCGTCCTTCATCGCCGGGCCGACCGGGGAACTGGTGGCGCAGGCCGACCGGGAGAGCGAGACGGTTCTGACCGCCAGCTTCGACCTGGACCGCATCGCCGCCCAGCGCGCGTCGTGGGGCATCTTCCGCGATCGCCGCCCGGAGCTTTACGGCCCGCTGCTGACCCTCGACGGACAGACATCCGTCCATCGGTGAGAACCGGAATCGGACCGTCCGGCGTCAGACCATGATGCCGGCGGTGCCGGTCCGCCGGCCAATCCCGTAGGCCGACGCATACGCCGCCGTGCCGCGCGCCGCCAGCGCCGGTGCGGCGGTGTCGCTTCCCGTCACGCCGTCCTCCCCGTTGCGAGAGTCGCCGCTCCGCGCGCCCTGCCCCGGGCCTTTCCGCATTTCCTGCTGCGCCTGCATCTTGGCGGCGTCGGCTTGCTGGGCGACGCGGAGGTCCTGGGCGGACGGGTCGGACGGGGCCAGCGCCGCCGCCTTGACCGTATCCATCTTGCGGGCGGTGGCTTCGGGATCGCTCTCCGCGCTGACATCCACCTGCACTTCGCCGGCGGTCGCGTAGTTCTTCCCGTCCGGCCCGCGGGTGAAGGTGAAGGAGGCGCCGCCCGCATGGGGGCCGCCCGCCGCCTGATGCGCCGCCTCGTGCTGGCGGACGCTGGCGTCGATGCGCTTGAGTTCCTGAACCTGCCGCTGCTGATCGTCGGTCAGCTTGCCGGGAAGACCGGCGGCGGTTTGGCCCGTCTCTTTTTGATCGGTGGGTTGGGCCTGATCGGCGGAAGGAGCGCCGTCCTGCTTCCGGTCGCGCGCCGGCAGGCCGGTCCGCAGGACCGGCAGCCCATGAACGCCACTGGACGATACACCCGCAACCATGGCCCGCGGCTCCTGCGCGCTCCACGCGACGGACCAAATCTACACGCGCGGCGGCGCCGCGGCAACGCTGCTTGAGCATTGCCTTTTTCACGAACCGCACGCATTAGTATTCCTATTGCCCGGCCTTGCCGATCATGGGGATGCCATATCACGGGGTCTTAGCCATTTATGTTTGCCGCTGCGCGCAGAATACTCGCCTGGTTGGTGCCATTGGCGGCGTTGGTGCTGTGGGCGTACGCCGTGTCGGCTGCCGAACCGGGGCGCACAGCACCCGTTGCCCGAAATCCGGCAACGCCATCATCGGCAGCCCCGGCCCTCCCCAGCCCGGACACGCTGTCTCCGGTCGAGGCCGCCTACAGCGAGCGGGCCGGCACGGTCCTGCGCCAGTTCGGCTACGACCAGTTCGGCAACGACCCTTCCGGTCAGGAACCGGGCCGGCGCGACGGTTCGGGCGGCGTGCAGGCGGATTACACGCTCGGTCCGGGCGACGAGCTTCTGGTGACCCTGCGCGGCCAGAAATCCTCCAGCAAGCGCCACACCATCGACGGGACGGGGCTGCTGACCGCCGACGACGTGCGGCCCGTGGTGGCGCAGGGGCTGACCCTGGCGGAACTGCGCACCCAGCTTTCCGACGCCGTGACGGCCTCCTTTCCCGACACCGACGTGTATGTCTCGGTGACCGGGACCCGGCGCATCGGCGTTCTGGTGACCGGCGCCGTCGCCCGCCCGGGCCGGCAGGAGGTCGGCGCCTTCGCCACGCTGATCGATGCACTGACCGTGGCGGGCGGCGTCACCCGAGGCGGATCGCTGCGCCGCATCCGCCTGTTCCGGTCGGGCGCCGTGCCAAGCGCCGCCACCGCCAGGCTGCCCATCGACCTGTACGAGCTGTTCATGACCGGGGACGGCACGAACGCGGGCATCCGGCTGCGCGACGGCGACCGCATCTTCGTGCCGCCGCTCGGCCCCACCCTGGCGCTGGCCGGTCCGCTGAAGCGCCCCGGCGTCTACGAGCTTCCTCCCGGGCAGGACCGCCTGCCGGCCGCGGCGGCGCGGGACATGGCCGGCGGCCTTCTGCGGCCC
>NZ_JAUJFI010000233.1 GCF_030849505.1 Azospirillum isscasi
GCTGCGGTCGGCGCGGAGGGCGAGGCGCCGAAGACGCCGCGCCGCAGCCGCAAGGCGAAGGCCGCGCCGGAGGTCCTCGACTCGATCACTCCCGCCGCCGCGGCCGCCCCGCCGACGCCCGCCCCGCTCCCCAACGGCGCGCGGCGCAAGGCCCCGACCGACAAGATGGTCGCCTTCGCCCGCAGCCTCGCCGACCGCAAGGGCGTCGAACTGCCGGACGCCGTGCTCCAGGACTTCGACTCCTGCCGCCAGTTCCTGGACCGGCACGCGCGCTGAGCGCCGGCTTGCCCCACCCCGGCCCTCCCCCGCTCTCGCAGGGGAGGGAGAATTGTCCCCTCCACCCCGTAGAGGGGGAGGGTTAGGGAGGGGGCCATGGTTTCCAAATCATCTCCGAATCCCTTCCCGACTGTGGCCCAGGCCACAGCGGCGGGGGCGCCATCCGCCTACCCTCTCCTCCACGGACATCGCCCCACACCGGAGGAGACCCAGCCCATGCGCCGCCTGACCCTGATCGCCGCCGCTGCCGCCACGCTGTTCGCCGCTCCCGCATTTGCTTATGACGTGAAGACCGGCGGCGTGCCGGTCAACCCGATGGCGATGCAGCAGCCGGGCTTCGGCAACCCCTTCGCGGCGGCGCCCTCCGTCGCGAACACGAACGTCGGCGTCGCGACGAACCTCGCCGCGGGCATCGGCAACAAGGCCAAGCAGAACGTCTTCTCCATGCAGCAGGGCACCGGCGGTTCGCTGGTCAACACCAACGTCGGCGTCGCCACCAACGTCGCGGCGGGGATCGGCAACAAGGCGAAGCAGAACGTCACCGGCGTCACCTTCGGCTTCGGCAAGGGCGGCCTGCTGGACACCAACGTCGGCGTGACGACCAATGTCGGCGCCGGCATCGGCAACGCCGCGGCGCAGAATCTGTTCGGTCTCAAGGCCCAATGATCCACCCCGCAGGACGCCGCCGGGCAGAATCTCAAACGGCCTTTGCCCGGCGGCGTCCGTTCCCGGATTCCTCTCACTGGAGGACTGCCGTCATGCTTCGCTTCGCGCTGCCCGCCTTCGGCACGCTCGCCGCCATCCTGGTTTTGGCCGGAACCCCGCAGACCGCCGCCGCCGAGAACCTCGCCTGCCAGACGGTCAACGGGAAGACGGTGTGCAGCCGCGGCTCGGGCTCGCTGTCGTGCCAGACGGTCAACGACCGGACGACCTGCGCGACCGGGCCGGGCGTGCTGACCTGCGAGACCGTCAACGGCCACACCGCCTGCCGCCGCGGCCCGTCGCAACCCGACCTGAAGCTCATGCCCATGCCGCCGCTGCCGCCGCAGGCCGTGCCCCTGCCCGACCACCCCTTCGGCAAGAACTTCCCTTTTGAGGAAGAGGCGTAAAGCACCGGACCTGTGGCCCGCCTCACAGCGGCTCCCCGGCTTGCCGCCCTAGGATCAGCGCACACCGCCGAACAGAGGAGCCCCGCCATGGTCCGCATCCGCCGCCGCTTTGCGCCGCTGCTTTCCGGACTGGCCGCCCTGGCGCTGCTGGGCGGGACCGCCGTCACCCAGGCCGCCGCCCAGGACGCGGGCGGCTTCTCCGTCAACCCGCAGCTGGGCGCGGCGGTCGGCATGTCGATGGGGATGGGCATGGGAATGCCGCCGCTGCTGCCGCGCCAGCCCGTCTTCGTCAACGCCGCCCCGCGCGGCGCGCCTCCAGGTGCGACGGTGACCAACCCCAACGTCAGCCGTCAGGCGAAACACCAGCAGGCCATCGCCAAGATCCGCGGCGACGCCGGCTTCCTGGGCGGCTTCAACAAGGGTCAGGCCCTGGCCGCCAGCCGCCAGCCGCCGCCCGAACCCATCGTGCCGTCCTTCACCTTCATCGACGCGCCCTTCATCGTGAACAACTTCGACAGCTCGCTGGCCCTGTCCTTCGGCGACAGCAACGTGACGGAGCAGTTCATCGTCCAGGGCGGGGACGGCTCCGGCGGCGGTGGCGGCAGTGGCGGTGTCAGTGGTGGCGGTGGCGGTGGCGGAATCACGGAACAGGTCGCCGAGCCGGTTCCCACCGGCCAGATGCCCGCCCCGGTGCAGGCGGCGGCTCCGGTGCAGGCCCCCGCTCCGGTCCAGGCCCCCGCTCCGGTCCAGGCCAAGGCCCCGGCGCCCAAGCCCCAGCCCGAGTCGCAGACCCAGTCCAAGCCCCAACCCAAGCCCCAGCCGGGCGTGACCACCGGCAACGGCGGCCCGCCGCCCGACGGCTTCTTCGACCCGCTGATGAGCAACTTCGGCCCGCTGCCGCACCTGCCCGCGGCGCTGGCCAGCGGCGGCATCCAGTTCAACAACGTCGGCAACGCCTTCAACGCCGCCATGGGTCAGGGCAACAGCGCCACCCAGCAGATCACCAGCTTCCAGGGCAAGAAGGGCAAGCGCTGAACGCCCCCCTCCGGAACGAGGAAAGCCCCCTTGCCGATGGCAAGGGGGCTTTCCCGTTCGGGGCTGAAGGAGACGGTTACGCGGCGACCGGCTGGTTGGCGGTCTTCGCCGGGGCGGCGGGCTGGACCGCGCCCTGCGGGGCGGGCAGCGGCGCCGGGCGCGGGGTGCCGGCGGGCAGCATGTCGCCGATCGCGAGGCCGACGGCCATCAGGTTCGGCACGGCCATCGCCGCCAGCAGGATCGCCCACAGGTCCAGCGACAGGGTGCCCAGCGGGTTGGCGAACCACGCGGTGACCGCGGCGGCCAGCAGCGCACCCGACAGCCAGGCTTCCGGCTTGGCGCAGAAGGCGCCCTGGGTCCGCTTGCCGCCCTTGGCGGTGACGCGGAAGGCGTCGCGCTTGCGGACCACGCCGCGGAGCGCGGCCAGAGCCACCGTGGTGGACAGCGCCATGCCCACGGCGCAGGCCCCGACGCTCTCCTTCCACGAGTTGCCGGAGGCGTAGCGCGAGGCCAGCAGGCTCGACCCGGCGCGCAGGACCAGCGCACCCAGCACCGCGGCGGTGGCCTGGACCGGCGGCAGGTGCAGCGGCAGGACCAGCGACGCGAAGGTCCAGGTCACCGCCGCACCGGCGGCCAGCACGCCCACCGCGTCCGACCACCAGCGCGCCCAGTTGGTCAGGTAGCCGATCTTCTGGCCGAACGTCAGCTCCGTGGCGCCGGGCAGGAACTTCCGCCAGTGGGCGCGCAGGATCTGGGTGGAGCCGAAGACCCAGCGGTCGCGCTGCTTGCGGAACTGCATGAAGTTGTCGGGGGCGAGGCCCTGGCCCAGCCGCTCGTCCGTGTAGGCGGCGCGGTAGCCCGCCGACAGGATGCGGATGCCCAGCTCCGTGTCCTCGCAGATGCCCTCTTCCGACCAGCCGCCGACCCGATCCATGGCGGAGCGGCGCAGCATGATCATCGTGCCGTGGCAGACGAACGCCTGGGAGGTCAGACCCTCCTGCATGCCGACGTCGAAGAAGGGGCGGTATTCGGCGGTCATGGCGGCCTTCAGCGCCGTCTCATGGCCGTCGCGGTGCTCCTGCGGGGCCTGGACGATGCCGACGCGCGGATCGGCGAAGGTCGGGGCCAGCTTGTTCAGCCAGTCCGGCTCGACCGTGTAGTCGGCGTCGAGCACGGCGACGATCTCGGCCCGCGGGTCGGTGTGGCGCAGCGCGGCGTTCAGCGCGCCCGCCTTGAAGCCGGAAATTTTCTTGTACCAGTGGAACTTGAACTTCGGGCCCAGCTCCGCGCACAGCTCCTCGACCGGACGGACCAGCGCCTCGTCCTCGGTGTTGTTGATGAGGACGACGACCTCGTAGTCCGGGTAGTCCACGCGGGCCAGCGAGGTCAGCGTGGCGGCCAGCACGTCCGGCTGCTCGCGGCAGGCGGCGATGTGCACCGACACCATCGGCTTGTGCTCCGGCACCGCGGGAACCCGCGGCAGCAGGGCCGGGGCGCGGCCGGTGAACAGGCGGCGGGCCACCTCGGTCAGGTCGGCGAAGGCCACCGACATCATCAGCGCGCCCAGCAGGAAGGCGGAGCCCCAGGTGGTCGCGGCGCCGAAGGTGAAATACTCGGCGTAGGCACCGGCGACGGCGGAGCCGACGCCGAAGCCGACGATGTTGGCGCCCACCGACGCGGCCAGTGCGTAGGTCATGTTGGTGCGGCGGCGGAAGGCGGCGAAGGCTGACAGGGCAAGGCCGAGGGCCAGCGCCACACCGGCGCCCACGCGGTCGCCCCAGGGCGCCGGGACGGCGCCGGCCAGCGGCCATTTCGGCGCGCGGTCGGCGTCGAGCACGCCCCAGGTCGGGCCGGGCGAGCCTTCGATGCTGGACTTCCACACGCCGTCGAACGCCTCGACCACGTTGTAGTCGATGCCCAGCATCCCCGCCTCGGCGGCGAAGTTGCGGACGACGAAGGCCTGGGCCTGAGGCGTCGGGTAGGCGTCGTGGAAGTTCTCGCCGCCCGACGGCCAGCCCACCTCGCCCACGAACAGCGGCTTGCCCGGATGCGCCTTGCGCACGGTGTCCAGCCGGTCGCGGATCCAGGTCAGCGCGTTCTCCACCGGCACGCCTTCCCAGTAGGGCAGGACGTGGACACCCATGTAGTCGGAAGCCGCGATGGTCTCCTTCGCCTTGACGATCTCCGACCACACGTCGGCGGTGCCGACCTTGATGTGCTTCGGCACGCCGGCGCGGACGCGGCGGATGTAGGAGGCCAGCTCGGTGTCGGTCAGCTCGGCGCGCAGCAGCGTCTCGTTGCCGACCACGACGCGCTCGATGCCGCGCACGGTGCGGGACAGCACGATGGCGCGGGCGACCTCGCGCTCGTTGCGGGCCTTGTCGTCGCTCAGCCAGACGCCCAGCGTGACGTCCAGCCCGTGCTTGGCCGCGATGGCCGGCACGTCGCCCTGGGAGCCGAGCGTGGAGTAGGTGCGCACACCGTCGGCGAAGCCGGCGATGGCGGTCATGTCCTTGTCCAGTTCCACCGCATCGACCACCGGCTGGTGGTTCGGGTCGTAGTCGCGGCCCGACGGGGAGTAGGAGACGGATTCGATGCGCCCCGGCACTGCGTCCACAGGAGTGGGCGCGTTGCGCCAGGACCAGAAGGACGCGTGGCCGGCAGTCACGGCGAGCATCGCCGCGGCCAAGGCCGCAGACCGGATCGAACGCTTCGGGTTGCTCATGTGGGGATTTCGCAAGCCTGGATGGGATGGGTGGCGGGCGCCACCGGACATCCAGACGAACGTGCGCTGCAAAAAACTATTCCCGCGCCCGCGTCGAATTTTTTACGGGGGACCGCCCGGATTACCAAATTGGGAACGGGCGCCGCCCCGCCCCTGTTGGCTTGACCGACCGCAACGACGGGAGACGACGAAATGACCGGCAAGAAGGTCGATGTGACCGCGCTGGAGGAAACGATGGACGAGGTGGTGGAAACCCTCGACCTCGCCGAGCAGGCCGCCGGCTATGTCCGGGCGCAAAGCCCCGACCCCATGGACCGCGCCCGCGCCGCCGCCGTGCAGAAGCAGGCCGAAGCCATGCTGGACGCCGCGGAACAGGCCGCCTCCGGCGAACGTCCGCAACGCAGCGACCCCTTCCCCGTGCGCCGCCCGCCGCCACTGGTCAATTGATCGCCCTGCAAAACCGGCCCCCATCCCAACTCTCCCCCGCTCTCGGCGGACCGAAGGTCCGCCTGCCGCGACAATGCAAACCTTTGATTTGCGCGAGAGCTGACGCAGGGGAGGGCCGGGTGGGGGCAAACTCGGCACCCGAACACTCCCCCTCACCCGGCCATCCGCCCCCGCCCCTCGGGACACAAATCCAGCAGGACACACCGCTCACAGGCCGGATTGCGGTAAAGGCAGACCCGCTGCCCGTGCAGCATCATCACCTCGTGATGGTCGTAGATCTGCTGGGCCGTCCAGTCCGTTGGAAGCCGCGCCTCCAGGATGGTGTGCGACGGGCCGACCGCCACGGTCGGCGGGATCAGCCCGGTGCGCACGGCGACGCGGTGATGGTGGCTGTCCACCGGCAAAGCGGGACGGCGCAGGCTGCTGAAACTCATCACCGCGGCGCTGGTCTTCGGGCCGACGCCGGGAAGCGCCTGAAGCCAGGCCCGCGCCTCGGCCACCGTCATCTCCGCCAGGAAATCCAGCGACAGCCCGCCGCGCAGCTCCGTGATCCGCCGCAGGATCGCCTGGATGCGCGGCGCCTTCTGCTCCGGCCAGGTAACCCCCGCGATCGCCGCCTCCACCTCCGCCGGGTCGGCGTCGCGCACCGCGGCCCAATCCCCTCCCCAGCGCGCCCGCAAGGCGCGGAAGGCCGCCCCCGACGCCGCGTTGCGCGTGCGGTGCGACAGCAGCGACGACACCAGTTCGCTGAGCGGGTCGAGCGCGCGGAAATAGGCGATCGGACAGCCGAAGATCAGGCAGAGCCGCCGGTGGATTTCCAGCAGCTTCCCATCGGACAGATGCGCGAAGGACGGCTGGTCCTGACCGGCCTCCAGGCGGCGGCGTCTCACGGGGCCGTCATGCCGCCGGACGACGGGCTGCCGCCCGGCAGCACCAGCCCCTCGTCCGCCGCCATGGCGCGGGCGTGGGGCGCCCGATCGGGCGTCCAGGGCTC
>NZ_JAUJFI010000234.1 GCF_030849505.1 Azospirillum isscasi
CGGCCGTCGGGGACGGTGCGGCGGCGGAAGCGGGGGCGCGCGCCGCTCTGGGCCGTGACGCCCATCACCACCGGGCCAACCGGCTGCTCGCGCGCCTGCTGCTGGAGCGCAGCGGGGCGATGGGGGTTCAGGCCGGCAAGCCCTTCGCGGTGGACCAACCCCTGGTGGAGGAGGCCATCGGCGCGCTGCGCCGGGCCGTGGCGGTCCGCCCGGACGACGACGAGGCCGATTGGCTGCATGTCGCCGCGGTGGCGACGCTGGTCCAGGTCGGCATGGCGTCGGACGGGGTGCTGCGCGAGGGCGCGCGGGCCGCCTGGGCCCGCCTGCACCGCCACCCCAAGGACGCGGTGGCGGCCTCCGTCATCGGCTTCCACGTCTACCGCCGGGACCGGCTCGTTCTCGCGTCCTGGCTGAACCAGCGTTTCCGGCGGCGCTTCACCGCGGCGGAGGTGGCGCGGGAGCATGAACTGGGCATCTGGACCATGCTGCGCGCCGACGACGCCTTCTTCCGCGCCCTGCCGCCGGTCGAGACGGTGCTGGAGGGTATGGCGCCGCTGGAGATCCGGTTCGATCCGGAGCCGGAGCCGCGCACGGAGCCCGTGGTGTTCTTCTGCTGCGACGACGTGTATTTCCGCCGTTTCGCCCCGGCGCTCCTGGAGTCCCTGGCGGAGCGGATGCCGGGGGCCACGGTCGCCGTCCATGTGGTGACGCCGTCGCCGGAGACGGAACAGGCCATGGCCCGCTGGCGGGACGACGGACGGCTGCGGGTCGGATTCTCGGCGGACCGCCCGGACATGGCGGGCTGGACGGACATCAAGCGAGTCACCTACTACGCCTCCGCCCGCTTCATCCGCGCCTTGCAATGGCTGCGCCGGCTGGACCGTCCGATGATGGTGATCGACACCGACGCGCGGATCGCCCGGGACCTGCGATCCCTGAAGACGGAGATGGCGGGGCACGACGTCGGATTCCTGTTCGACGGGCGCCGCCGCGGGCCGTCGCGGGAAATCACGGTCTGCTTCAACGTCTACAACAACACGCCCGGAGGCGACCGCTTCCTGTCGCTGCTCGGCGCCTACACCGCGCATTTCCTGGCGGGGGCGGAGGTCTACTGGATGCTCGACCAGATGGCCCATTACGCGGTGCTGGACTGGCTGAAGCGGCACGAGCCGGTCCGGGTGCACCGCTTCGACTTCCTGAACTTCCCCTATTGCGACTTCGTCGGGGCGAAGTGATCCACCGCGGTCACTCGCGCCCGAGCACCCGGTCCACCACCGTGTCGGCCCATTCGCGGGAACGGAAGCTGGCCTTGGCCTCCACCGGGTCGTAGACGCGCTCCACCCAGTCCCAGAAGGGGGTGGGGCGCTTCTCGTTGTAGGCGGCGTAGAGGTCGAAGAAATAGTCGAGGATGCCGGTCTTCGCCTGCTTGAAGTGGCCGTATTTCCAATGGAGCTGCTTGGTCGCCCGCTCCAGCGGCACGCCCTCGTGGATGAAGAGGTAGAGCGCCGACATGAAGCCGGCGCGGTCCGCGCCCGACTTGCAATGCAGCAGCGCCGGATACTGCATGGCGGCGAACAGGTCGCGGGCCTTCAGCAGCGTTTCCTTCTTCGGCATGTCGCGGGAGTTGACGGGGAAGTCCACCAGCGTCAGCCCCGCCGCCCGGCAGGCTTCGGCCTCCAGGATGTAGGAGGCGCAGTCGCGGCTGCCCCGCAGGTTCAGGATGGTCTTCACCCCGCGCCGCGCCGCCTCCCGGATGTGCGAGGGGGAGGGCTGGCTCGCCCGGTACATGTTGGGCGAGATGCGGTGGGTGTTCGAATAGATCAGCCGGAAGCAGGCGTGGTCGATGAACACGCTTTCGACATGGCCGAGCGCCCGTTGCACGGGGGAGACCATGCGCCCGCGCGCGCGCTTGATCCCGTCGGCCAGCGCGGTGGTGGTGTAACGGCGCAACATCTTCCGGGTGGTGGCCACGCAGCAGTCTCCAAATCGACAAGGCCGCCAAGATAGGCACACTTTGCGTGGCGTCAAGACCGCCGCACCGGCGGGCCGTGCGGCGGTTTGATCATGGCGGCGGTTCGATCACCCGGCCCGCAGGACGCGCCCGTAGATGTCGTAGCGTGCGGCCAGCGACAGCACGATCTCCATGTAGAGGTTGATCAGGCCGTTGGCGTAGAAGGCCGGGCAGCCGGTGTAATGGCGCTCGCCCGGCTGGGCGGTCGGCTCGATGAGGTCGGAATTCAGGACGATCATGCCGCCCGGCGCCTCCGTGTCATAGACGAAGGCGGTCTGGTGGCGGGGCAGGGGGTGGATGGCCTGGTGGTCGTCGGCCTCGATGTGGCCGGCGCCCATGAACTGGCACAGCATCCCCAGGCTGCCCATGGCGAGCGGCAGCACCTGCTTCAGGCTGCGGCGGGACAGGTCGTCATACTCCGCCAGGGTCAGGCCGGGCTTCAGCATCGGCGCCGATTCGCACAGGTTCCAGCAGACGTGGAGCGCCGTGTGGCTGCCCGTCTTGGTGATCGACAGCATGTCGTAGCCGGACGGCGCGTGCAGCACCGACGCCTCCAGCGTGTTGGCGAGCACGAAACTGGCCGCGGCGAGCGGGGTGATGGCGCCTTCCGCCCGGCAGCGCTCCTCCTCCAGCGTCACCTTGATCGCCCAGTCCTTGATGATGGCGTCCAGCAGGTGGCACACGCTGTCGCGCAGGAAGCCGATCAGCGTCTCCGCCGGGGCGGCGTCCAGCCCGGCGGCGTCGGCGACGTCCAGCCCGTGCGGCGAATCCGGCGGGTTGCACAGCAGAAGATGGCCGCCGGCGTCCAACGGCATGCGGTTGGTGATGTGGTCGCGCAGGTCGTTGTAGAGGAAGGCCAGCAGCGTGTTGATGGCGACCTTCTCGTAATCCTCCTTGCGGGTGTCCGCATGGGCCGGGCAATGGCCGGCGAGGCCCTGAAGCTCCTCGGTGAAGAGGTAGTTCGGGTCCTCCGTGATGCGGTGCAGGATCGGCGCGAGATTGACCCGGGCCATCCCGGCCTCTTCATGCGCGGCGAGATAGGTCAGGGCGAAATCGTTGGAGCGTGCCATGGCGGAGGACGTCTGTTCTGTGGAAAGGACGGTCAGCGGTCGCGGAGCCGGTCGTAGACGCCGTAATCCATGGCGATGCTGGCCACGATGTCGAGATACAGCTTGATGAAGCCGGGCGTGTAGAAGGCCGGGCAGCCGGTGTAGTGCCGCTCCTCGGGCTTGGCGAAGCGGGTGATCGGCTCCGGATTCAGGCAGATCAGGCCGGACTCGTCCAGGACGAAGGCCGTCTGGTCCTTGGGCAGCAGATGGATGGCGAGGCCGTCGTGCGGCTCGATCCCCGACGCCTCCATGTAATGGACCAGCATGCCCAGGCTGGCCATCGACAGCGGCACCACCTGCTTCAGGCTGCGCCGCACGAGGTCGTCGTAGGCCGCCGCCTCCCGGCCGGGCACCAGCAGGGGGGCGGCCTCGACCATGGCCCAGCAGATGTGGATGGCGGTGTGGCTGCCGGTCTTGGTGATCGACAGCATGTCGTAGCCGGCTCGCTGGTAGAGGGACGAATCCTCCAACGTCGAGCGCAGGATGAAGGTGGCGGCGGCGGCGGCGGAGATCTCGCCGGAGCCCTGGGCCCGGTAATGCTCCTCCTCGGTCAGCAGGTCCGCCGCCCAGCCGGTGATGAGGCCGTCCAGCAGATGGCAGGTGGCGTCGCGCAGGACCGAGGCCATGACGTCCAGCGGGGCCGCCGCCATGACCGCGCGGTCGGCGGGGTGGATGCCGTGGGGGGAGCGCGGCGGGATCGGCAGCATCACCTGCCCGCGCTCGTCCAGCGGCAGCTTGGTCGCCACATGGTCGCGCAGCCGCTCGAACAGATAGGCCAGCAGCGTGTTGACCGTCACCTTGTCCGCGTCGTCCGTGTTGGGGGCGGCGTGCATGGGGCACTGGCCGCCGCCCTGCCGCAGGTCCGGGCTGAACAGGAAAGCGGGGTCCTTCTGGATGGTCTGGAGGATGTGCGCGATCGACACGCGCTCCAGCCCCGCGTCGGCATGGGCCTTGGCGAACGCGCTGGCGAAATCGTTGGAACGGGACATCGTGGCCTTGCCGGAACGGGGTAGTCCCATTCACCCTATGGCGAGTGGAGGGGCCGCGCAACGGCAACCTCTGTGACCGCTTGCCGCTTTCCCGTTGAAATGCGCGGTTTTACGCCTCCGGAACCAGCCAATCGACCGTGCAGCCGCCGCCGGTGGCGGGCAGGGCGGCGTGGAGCGCCGGCAGCATGGCGCGCAGCGTGTCGTCCAGCGTCCAGGGCGGGTTGACGATCAGCAGCCCGGACCCGTTCAGCCGGGTGTGCGTGTCCTCCGGGTGCCAGGTCAGTTCGACGGTCAGGATCTTGCGGATGCCGGTGTTCTCCACCGCCTCCTGGAAGCGCCAGACGGCGGGGCGTTCCTTGATCGGGTACCACAGGGCGTAGATGCCGGTGGACCAGCGCCGGTGCGCGGCCTTCAGCCCCTCCGCCATGCGGGCGAACTCGTCCGGCTGTTCGAAGGGCGGGTCGATCAGGACAAGGCCGCGCTTCTCCCGCGGCGGCAGATGGGATTTCAGCGCCTGATAGGCGTCGGTCCTGGAGGTCGAGACCTGCCGGTCCCCGGCGAACTCCGCCTTCAGGGTTTCCCAATCGTCGGGGTGAAGCTCGTTGAGGACCAGCCGGTCCTGCTCGCGCAGCAGCGCCCGCGCCAGCCGCGGCGATCCCGGATACCAGCGCAGCCGCCCGTCGGGGTTGAGGGCGGCCACCGCGTCCAGATAGGGCCGAAGCGCCGGATGGGGCGCCATCTGGCCGAACAGCCGCCCGATTCCGTCCTGGAACTCCAGCGTCTTGCGCGCCGGTTCGGAATCAAGGTCATAGCGCCCGATGCCGGCGTGGGCGTCGAGCACGCAGAAGGGCGCCGGCTTGGCGCGCAGATGATCGACGATCAGCGCCAGAACGGCGTGCTTCATCACATCGGCGGGGTTGCCGGCGTGGAAAATGTGACGGTAGTTCATGACGCAGGGATTTAGCCCATCGGGGCGTTCCGCGCCATCCCCCGCGAACCCCGGATCAATCCAGGGAGGCGACCTGCTGGGCGTTGCGGAAGGTGCGGCGGGTGCTGGGGGCGATGCTGGCGGGTTCGGAGTCGCCGCAGCGGGCGGATTCCAGAAGCTTGGCACTCTTCGCGTCCAGTTCGCTCAGATGCTGCCAGATCTTGCAGACGTAGTTCTGGGCCTGGCGGGTGGAGCCGCCGTTGTAGCGGGCGACGGCGGTCTTCCAGCTTCCCTGCTCGCCATGGAGGCGGAGAAGCAGGCGGCCGGCGTAGAAGACGTTCTCGCGGGGATCGACGATCCGCTCCACCGGCTGGAATTCGCCGCGGTGGGTGCCCAGCGAGATCTGCATGCAGCCGACATAGACGTTCTGGCGAAGCTGCCCGCGCTTGTCGCGCAGGTGACGGGCGGCGTCGCTGGCGTTGCGGGCGAAGACCGGGCGGCCTTCGACGCTCATCGCGAAGGGGGTTGGGGCGCCGTCCTGGCCGCTCTCCACCAGGGCGATGGCGACGAGAAGTCCGGAGGGGATGTTGAACTTGCGTTCCGCCTCCACGGCGTGGGAGACGCAGGTGCTGTCCTGGGCGGCGGCGGGCTTGGCGAGGAGGATCGGGGCGGCGGCTATCCCCAGTGCAAGAGCGATCCAGCCGCCAAACGTGCGTCGCACGCGCTGAGTTCGATCCTGCATGTCCTCGGTCCCCTCTGTCCGTTGCCGGCTCGTGTCCGGCTTCGTTTTGGCCCCCCGCGCGGGGCCGCCATTACCGGTCACCGAGTCGCTTACGGTGACCGCCTCCTACCCGAAAGTTCAGCGCCCACCATCGGGCGCCGAAGCCACACTTCCAAAAATTTTATACAGCGTCAATCAATTTGCTGCCCGGTAATACCACGCCTTTCGATCGCCCGATGTCACAAGGCGGGCTGCGGACCCCGGCCTATGCCGTGCCGTCGACCATTAAGGCACTGATTTCGAACCCGTTCGGGAAATCGAAAGAGGTGATTTGTGCAAAAGATGCGGAAAATCGTCCGAATGGCTTAATGCGACGGTCTGCCGCTCGAATCGGCGCGTATGAGCATCTTCGGAAGCCCTCTTGCGCGCGCGGGCAAGCTGGTGCAGGAGACTGTGCCTTCCCTCGCCGCCCGGAGTCCCGGGGCGGGGATGGCGGCAGCCCATCTTCCCAGAGCGAAGTGTTCGTGGATCGCGATTCGACGGCCGATGCCGACCGGGAGGGGGAAGCCCCCCTCGTCCAGCCCGGAGACGTTCCGGGCATCTTGTTCCAGACCGGCTACGACCGCCTTTACGCCGCCGATGCGGCGGGGGCCGCTCGTGCCTTCCGCCTCGCCTGCGCCGCCGATCCGGCGGCGCCGGAAGCGTGGGGCGTCCTGGCCGACAGCGCGCGGGAGGCGGGGGAACCCGCCGCGGCCCTGCCCGCCTGCGGGCGGGCGGTGGCGCTCGACCCCGGCGTGTGGTCCTGGC
>NZ_JAUJFI010000235.1 GCF_030849505.1 Azospirillum isscasi
GGCTGGCCGCCGCGCGGCGGCTGGACCCGGCGGTGGCGACGCTGCCGCAGTCGGCGGCGGTGCTGACCGCGCCGGCCGTGCTGGCGGCCCCGCGCACCGACTGGAGCGGGCTGCGGCTGGTCAACCATTCGGGCCTCAGCGCGGCGTCGCGGATCACCCCGGCCCAGGCCATGGCGCTGATCCGCGGCGCCGGACCGGCGGTGCTGGCCCTTCTGCCCGGCGAGGACGAGGGCAAGGTCCTGCCGCCCGGCGTGCGGGCCAAATCGGGCACGCTGGCCTACGCCAAGGCGCTGGCCGGCACGCTGACCACCGCGAACGGGCGGGTGCTGGGCTTCGCCTTCTTCGTGACCGACGAGGAGCGGCGCGCCGCCATGGACCGGACGATGGACCGCCGCATCGCCGAAATCCCGGCGGAGGCCCGCGCCTGGCTGGTCCGCGCCCGCAAGCTCCAGGCCGACCTGCTGGAGCTGTGGATCGCCGGTTTGTGAGGGCTTTCCATCCCTCTCCCGGGGCGGGAGAGGGGCGGTATCGTGACCGCGACGCTTGGCGGACGGGGACGGGTGGTTGTACACTGCGACGGAATGTCCCACCGAGGTTCTGGATGCCGATCACCCCGCGCGCGCGCCGACACCAGCAGGGTTCCGACACGCCGGACATCGCGGCCAACCGCTACCACGACCGGCGGCTGGGGGCGGAGGTGGTCAACATCGTGGTCGGCGGCTGCGTGGTCAGCGGCGACCCGAACGTCGTCATCACCACCACGCTGGGCTCCTGCGTCGCCGCCTGCCTGTTCGATCCCGTCGCCGCCATCGGCGGGATGAACCACTTCCTTCTGCCCGACCACAACGGCGACCGGCTGTCCGTCGCCTCCCGCTACGGCAGTGCCGCCATGGAGCAGCTCATCAACCGGCTGCTGGCGGCGACGGGGCGGCGCGACCGGCTGCGCGCCAAGATCTTCGGCGGGGCCAGCGTCAACGGCGCCCCGCGCAGCGCCGGCATCGGCCAGCGCAACGTCGAATTCGTCATGGAGTATCTGGCGGCGGAAGGCATCCCGACCATGAGCTGGGACGTCGGCGGCCCGGCGGCCCGCGCGGTGCGCTTCTATCCCACCACGGGCCGCACCCAGCGCCGCCTGATCGCGGAGGAGACGGTGCGGGACATCGCGCGGTCCGAAACGTCCTTCATGGACCGGCTGCGCAAAACCGGGATCGATGGCGACGTCGAACTGTTCTGATCCCCATGCTCCATGGATTGTCCGGACTGCTGCCCGCCATAGCGGACCAAAATCTCGACGAGGCCGCCATTTACCGGCGGGAGGCGCTGTACGAGCGCCCGCGTTACGAACGCTCCCGCGGCCTGACGCCCGCCGCCGGTCCTTTGCTCTGCCCGATCTGCGGGCGGGAGGCGGCGCGCTTCCTGCCCTTCGGGCTGGGCGGACGGCGCAACGCGCGCTGCCCCGATTGCGGATCGCTGGAGCGGCACCGCTTCCTGTGGACCTTCCTGGCGGAACGGACCGACGTCCTGCGCCGGTCGCTGCGCATCCTGCACACCGCCCCCGAACCCTGCCTGGAACCGCTGCTGCGGGCGCGGCACGGGCGGCGTTACGTCACGCTCGACCGTTTCAACCCCGCCGCCGACGTGCAGGCCGACCTGACGGATCTGCCCTTCCCCGACCGGCGCTTCGACCTCGTGCTGTCCAGCCATGTGCTTGAGCATGTGCCGGACGACCGCGCCGCGCTGCGCGAGATCGCCCGCGTGCTGAAGCCCTCGGGCCGCGCCGTCCTGCTGTTCCCCTACGACCCGAAGGGGCCGACGCGGGAGGACCCGGCGATGGACACCCCCGCCAAGCGGCTTGCGGCCTTCGGTCACCCCTATCACTACCGGATCTATGGTACCGATACACCCCAGCGCATGGCCGAGGCCGGGCTGGTCGCCACGCTCGTCGCCTCCACGGCGATGCTGAGCGCGCACCGGCGGCGGCGGCGGCGCATCAACCGCAACCACCTGTTCCTGGCACGCCCCCGCGCCGGAGCGGGCGGGGCGTCCGGGGAGGGGTCATGAGCCGCACCATCCGCATCGCCACCTTCAACCTGGAAAGCCTGGACGACACCGGCGACCTGTCCTTCGAGGAGCGGGCCGCCGTGCTGCGCCCCCAGTTGGAGCGGCTGGACGCCGACATCCTGTGCCTCCAGGAGGTGAACGGCCAGCGCGAAGCGAAGGGGGAGCCGCGGACCCTGCGCGCGCTCGCCCGGCTGCTGGAGGGCGGACCCTACGCCGCGTTCCACCGCACCTCCGGCGGCGAGGGAACCCGGCTGGCCGACCGCCACAACCTCGTGCTGGTGAGCCGCTGGCCCATCCTGGCGGCGCGGCAGTACCGGCAGGATCTGGTGCCGCCTCCGCAGGTCCGCATGGTCACCGCCGACCCGGCCCAGCCCGGCGGGGACGCCGTGACCTGGGACCGCCCGGTGCTGCACGGGGAAATCGAGCTGCCGGGCGGGCGCCGGCTGCACGTCTTCAATTTGCATCTGCGCGCACCCATCGCGGCGCCGGTGCCGGGGCAGAAGAAGAACGCCTCCACCTGGAAGAGCGTCGGCGGCTGGGCGGAGGGGTTCTATCTGGCCTCCATCAAGCGGGCCGGGCAGGCGCTGGAAGCCCGGCTGGCGGTGGAGCGCGTCTTCGACGCCGATCCGCAGGCGTTGATCCTGGTGGCCGGCGACCTGAACGCGGAGATCGAGCAGACCCCCGTCCGCATCATCCGCGCCGACCTGGACGAGACCGGCAACGGCCATCTCGCCGGGCGCTCGCTGGTGCCGCTGGAACGCTCCGTCCCGGAGGAGCGGCGATTCACCGTGCTGCACGGCGGGGACGCCGTGATGCTGGACCATCTTCTGGTGTCGCGCGCCCTGCTGGGCTGGTTCCGCTCCGCCGAGATCCACAACGAGGCGCTGGGGGACGAGCTGATCGCCCACGCCACGGTCAGCCATTCCCCGGAAAGCTACCACGCGCCTCTGGTGGCCCGCTTCGAACTGCCCGAACAGGCGTTGCCCGATCAGACGGTGACGGACACCAGCGCGCCGGGGGAACCGATGCCGTAGGAACCGGCGCCGGGGGCCGCACCCGAAGCCCCGAGGCCCGCCGTGGACGAACCGGCCGCCGCCGAGCCCGTGCCAGCGGTCCCCGTGCCTGTGGCCGATGCGCCGGAGCCTGGGGCGCTGCCGGCCAAGGGCGGGCCAAAGCCGGAAGAGCCGGACCGCCCCGCACCGCCCGGCGGGGCGCCGTCGGCGGACGCCGCGGAGCCCTCGCCCTCCGCCGCCGTGCCGGTCTGGCCGTTCAGACGGCTGGCCGTGCGTCGGTATTCCTCGACCACCTGCTGCGCCGGGATCTGGTTCTGGGTCTCGCCCGAGGAGCGGTCGCGGAAATAGATGACGGCCAGCCGGGCGCCCTGGTCATAGCGCAGGACCGGGCTGATGTAGCCGCCCGCCACCACGACGGGGTCGGACGAGGACGCCGCCGGCGCGGATCGGGTCTTGGAAGCGGATGTTTCGGAAGTCTGTGCAGCGGCATCGGCCACGGTCTGTGCCGCCGATGCCGTCGCCGGCCGGTTCGCCTGGAGGCCGGAAACGCTTCGGATGTCCATGGCTGGCCGCCTTTCCCCTGCGGGCCCTGCCCCGGACCGCCCGGGCGGGCCCCGAACGGACGACGCGCGATCAGACCGTGATGTTGAGGTTCTGTCCGCGGGTCGGGGTGGTGTTGCCGCCGCCGGCCACAGCCTGCTGGCTCTGCTGAGCCTGCTGGTCCTGAGCCTGGACCTGCTGGCGGCGATCCTCCTCGGCCTTCTGGGCCTGCTGGTTCGGATCGGTACCCCGTGTCTGCTGCAGGGCCGCCGGCCCGCTGCTTAACGGTGTCGTGTAGGCTTGCTGTTGAAAGCCCCCTATGCCGCTGACGCCCATGACACGCACTCCTCGCTGTCCGCACTCCCACTCAAGTAGAGTAGGCAGAAATTGCCGCGCGTTCAAGTGGACTCACGTCCTATCCCTCGCAAAGAACGCGCAAGTCGCCGCACCGCTCGCCTTGCGCGTGGACTCGCGCCGCGGCGCCCTCTTTATTTGCAGGGACTCGGGACCGGCGGGTCAGGCCGGTTCCGGCTCCAGGAAGGCGCCTTCGCGGATCGCGAAGTCGAAGCGCCCGCCGTCCAGCGCCGTCACGTCGTAAGTCAGCGTCCGGTCGATGCTGTTGTCCGCATGGAAGGTGAGCACCCGCGGCTGCAGCGCCGCCAGCTCCGTCGGCTGGCAGTACCAGGAGGCGGCGATGATCACCTCGTCCCCCGGCTGGCAGCTCCGCGCCGCCGAGCCGTTCAGCACGCAGCAGCGCGACCCGCGCTCGCCATAGATCACATATGTGCTGATCCGCGCGCCGGAGTTCTTGTTCCAGATTTCCACGAATTCCAGAGGGTAAATTCCGACCGTCTCGCAATGCTCCGGATCGAGGGTGATCGATCCCTGATAGTTCAGGTTCGCATCGGTGACGCGCAGGCAATGCAGTTTCGCTCGGACAACCTTGATCATGGTCCCTCTCCGGTCGGTGGCCGCGGCCCCGATGCAGCCGGGAACGGCGATGAACGTTTGTAACCGCAATTGCGAAAACAGCAAGCCTTCCGGCACCCGCAGTATGACCGGCGCCATACCGCCACCTTGGGGTGAAGCTTTTGCCTTTTTGGGCTGTAGCTTTTGCCTTTGGTGGTATTTCCATCCCCGATGCGATGCGGCATGTTCGGCGCCGGTTTCCTGCCCCGCGGCGCCACCCAATAATAGGGTCGGGGTCCGGTTGCGCTTTCCAAACCCGGCAACAGACCAAGCGTAGGAAGGTGTGCGCCCGCGATGGCTGCGACGGCATCCGCGACACGGTACGTGATCTTCTCCGTCTCCAGCAGGACGCTCGCCCTGCCGGCGGAGTCCGTGCGCCGGTTCCTGCCGCTGCCCCGGCTGGACCGCCCGCCCGCGGCACCCGCGGCGGTTGCGGGACTGTTCCGCTACCAGGGCCGCGCCGTTCCGGTCCTGCGGCTGGATCTGCTGTTCGGAGGCGAGGCCGCGCCGCCGGAGCTGTACGCACCGCTGTTCCTGACCGATTGGGACGGGCGCCCGCTGGCCCTGCTGGCCGACCGGGTGTTCGACATCCTGCCCGTTCCCGACGCGGAGCGGACGGGGACCGACGCCGGCCTGACCTTCAACGGCTGCGCCGCCGGGACCATCCCCTACCGCGACGGCACCGCCACGGTGATCGAGCCCGCCCGCCTGCTGACCGCGGCGGAGGGCCGGCTGCTCGCCGCCTTCCAGGCCATGGCCGACGAGCGGCTGGCCCGGCTCGGCGCGTCCGGTCCGCTCGAAGACGCCGGGGAGGCGGCCCGATGAACCGCATCGACGCCATCCTGCGCGACCCCGTCTTCCCCCGGATCAAGGCCGCCGTCATCGCGGCGACCGGCCTCGCCTATTACGCCGACAAGGACGCCGCCCTGGCGGAGCGCATCAACCGCCGCCTTGCCGACAAGCCCGCCGTCGGCCTTGCCGCCTATCTGGGGCGGCTTGCCGCCGAGGGGCCGGCGGGGCCGGAGTATCAGGCGCTCATCAACGAACTGACGGTCGGCGAGACCTTCTTCTTCCGCTACGCCGAGCAGTTCGAGGCGCTGTGCGCCGTCGCCATCCCCGAATGCCTGCGCCGCAACCAGGACAGCCGCCTGCTGCGGATCTGGAGCGCCGGCTGCTCCATCGGGCCGGAAGCCTACACGCTGGAAATCCTTCTGAAGCGCCATTTCGCCGACCAGCTGCGCGACTGGCAGGTCAGCATCGTCGGCACCGACCTGAACGCCAGCTTCATCGACACGGCGCGGCGCGGCGTTTACGGGAACTGGGCGGTGCGCGGGCTGGACCCGGCGGTGCTGGCGGAGTGCTTCGACCGGCAGGGCGACCTGTGGGCGGTGAAACCGCGCTTCCGCGAATGGACGAGCTTCTCCGTCTTCAACCTCGTGGACGGGCCGCTGCCCAACTACCCGCGGGGACTGGGCGCGCTGGACGTCGTGCTGTGCCGCAACGTCATGATCTATTTCGACGAGCCGACGCGCACCCGGCTGCTCGACGGCCTGTTCGAGGTGCTGGTGCCGAACGGCTGGCTGGTGGTCGGCCATGCGGAGACGGGGCAGCAGGTCAACAGCCTGTTCACCCCGGTGCCGGTGCCCGGCGCGACCCTCTACCGCAAGCCGCGTCCCGGCGGCAATCCCGCGGCGGCCCAGCCGGCGGCGGCGCCCGCCATCACAGCGCCCGCCGTCACAGCCCCTGCCGTCCCGCCCGCCGCCAGGACCCTCCGCACCGCCCTGACGCGGACCGGCCTGACCCCGCCGCCGCC
>NZ_JAUJFI010000236.1 GCF_030849505.1 Azospirillum isscasi
CGGCGCGCTGGCGGTGGCGGCCCTGCTCGCCTGGGTCCTGGCCCGCTCCCACGCCCGGCGGGAGGAGGCGGAGCGGCGCGCCCGGGTGGCGGAAGCGGCGGCGGAGGCCGACCGGCGGTCCCACGCCATCCTGGAAAGCACGACGGACGGCGTCTACGAACTCGACCGGTCCTGGCGGATCGTCTTCATGAACGGGCGGGCGCGCGGCCTGATGGGCGGCCGGAGCGACCTGACCGGCTACCGTCTGTGGGACATCTTTCCCGACGCCATGGGGACGGTGCTCTGGGACCGCCTGCACACCGCCATGAAGGACAGGCGTCCGGACGAGTTCGAGGCTTACTTCGCGCCGCTCGGTGTCTGGCTGTTCCTGCGGGTCTTCCCGTCGGCGGCGGGGCTGGCCGTCTATTTCCAGGACATCAGCAAACGCCTTCTCGCCGAACGGGCGCTGGAACGCGCCGTCGAACAGGCGAACCAGATCCTGGAGAGCATCGGCGACGCCTTCTACGCCATCGACCGCGACTGGCGGATCACTTACGTGAACAAGCGCGCCCAGGAGATGTTCGGGCGCCCGCGGGAGGAGATGATCGGTCACAGCCTGCTGGACATGTTCCCCCATGTGGCGGGCAACACGGTCATCCGGGCTTTCGAGGCCGCCATGGCCGACCAGCAGCCGCGGGAGTTCGAGGCGCTGTCCGGCATCTTCGAGCGCTGGACGATGTTCAATGTCTACCCGCAGGCGGGCGGCGGCCTGTCCATCTATTTCCGCGACGTGTCCGCCCACCGCGCGGCGGAGGCGGCGCTGCGGGCCAGCGAGCAACGCTACCGCACGCTTCTGGAGGCGCTGCCCCAGATGGTCTGGACCTGCCGGGCGGACGGCTGCTGCGACTTCCTCAGCCGGCAATGGCTGTCCTACACCGGCCAGATGGAGGAGACGGCCCGCGGCTACGGCTGGGCCGAAGCCATTCACCCCGGTGACCGGGAGCGCCTCCTCGCGGTCTGGATGCAGACGGTCGAACAGCGGACGGTCTACGACACCGAAGCGCGCATCCGCGGCGCCGACGGCACCTACCGCTGGTTCAAACAGCGCGCCCTGCCGATCACCGACCCGGAGAGCGGGGAGGAGCGCTGGTTCGGCACCTCCACCGACATCACCGACATCTTCGAGGCGCGCGACGCCATGCAGGCGGCGAAGGAGGAGGCGGAGGAGGTTGGGCTGCGCTTCCGCACGCTGGCGGACTCCATCCCGCAGCTCGCCTGGATGGCCCGCCCGGACGGGCGCATCTTCTGGTACAATCGCCGCTGGCATGACTACACGGGGATGGAGAGCGCCGACACGCCGGCGGGACCCCTGTGGGCCGGCATCCTGCCCCCCGACCATGCGGAGCGCGTGACGGCGAGCCTTCAGCGCTCCTTCGGCACGGGGGAGCCGTGGGAGGACACCTTCCCCATGGCCGGGCGGGACGGCGCCTTCCGCTGGTTCCTGTCGCGGGCGCTGCCGGTGCGCGATTGCGACGGCGCCATCGTGCTGTGGTTCGGCACCAACACCGACGTGACCGACCGGCTGGAGGCGGAGGACGCCCTGCGCCGCGCCAAGGAGGAGGCGGAGCGGGCGGCCCTGTCCAAGTCGAAGTTCCTCGCCTCGGCCAGCCACGACCTGCGCCAGCCGATGCAGTCGCTGTTCCTGTTCTCCGGCGCGCTGCACGGCCATGTCCAGGGCGAGAAGGGGATGAGGGCGCTGCGTCACCTGGAAAACGGGCTCGACGCCCTGAAGGGGCTGCTGGACAGCCTGCTCGACGTGTCGCGCCTGGACGCCGGGGTGGTCAAGCCGACGCTGGAGGATTTCCCCGTGGCGCTGTTGCTCGACCACATCGCGGCGGGCTACGCCCCGGCGGCCCGCGGCAAGGGGCTGGACTGGACGATGGAGGGGTGCCCGCACAACATCCGCTCCGACCGGGTGCTGCTGGGCCGGATGATCCGCAACCTCGTGGAGAACGCCATCCGTTACACGGAACAGGGCGGCATCTCCATCACCTGCGTCACCGCGGGCGGGCGCATGCGCATCGTGGTGACCGACACCGGAATCGGCATTCCGGGCGAGCATCTGCCGCGCATCTTCGAGGAGTTCCACCAGGTCGGCAACCCGGAGCGCGACCGCAGCCAGGGGCTGGGGCTGGGGCTCGCCATCGTGCAGCGCATCGGGCAGCTTCTCGACCATCCGGTCACCGTGCGTTCCACGCCCGGCGAAGGCTCGGTCTTCACCATCGAGGTGCCGCTGGGCGAAACGTCGCGGCCCGCGGAACCGCTCCAGGCGGCGCTCGGCCCCGCAGCGGCCGTTGCCGCGGGCGAGGGGGCGGAGCGGCTGGCCATGGTCGTCGACGACGACGCCATCGTGCTGCTCGGTCTTCAGGCCATCCTGCGCGAATGGGGGTACGAGGTGCTGATCGCCGGCTCGGGCGAGCAGGCGGTGGACAAGCTGCGCACGGTCAACCGCAAGCCGGACATCATCATCGCCGATTACCGCCTGCGCGAGGGCAAGGTCGGCACCGACGCCATCCTGGACATCCGCCGTCTGTTCGACGCCGACATCCCGGCCATCATCGTGACCGGCGAGACCGGACCGGAATGCCAGCGCGACGCCGTGCGCCACGGCTTCGGCCTGATGCACAAGCCGGTGACCCCGCGTCAGCTCGCCGGGGCCATGGAACGGTCCCTTCAGCCGGCGGAATAGGCGATAGGGCGGTCAGTCGCCGCCGCCGCCCGCCGCGGGCGGGGTGGGGGGAAGGCGGCGGCGGGTTTCGCGGTGCAGAATGTAGAGGCCGCTCGTCGCCACCACGGCGGCGCCCAGCGCCATGTGCAGGGTCGGCACCTCGCTCCACAGCAGCCAGCCGAACAGCACGGCCCACAGCAGCGAGGCGTAGTTGAACGGCGCCACCACCGCCGCCGGGGCCAGCGAATAGGCGCGCGTCAGGAAAAGCTGCGCGCCGCCGCCCAGGATGCCGGTGGCCGACAGCAGGGCGAGGTCGGTCAGGCTGTGCGGGGTGACCCACACGAAGGGCATGACCAGCGCCAGGATCAGGGTGGTGATCGCCGTGAAGTAGAAGACGATGGTGTTGGCGTGCTCCGTCTTGCTGAGCTGCCGGATCGCCACCATCGCGAAGGACTGGCAGAAGGCGGCGCCGAGCGCCACCAGCGCACCCAGATGCGTCAGCATCTCGCCCGACGGGCGGACCATGATCAGGACGCCGACGAATCCGACCAGCACCGCGCTCCAGCGGTGGATGCCCACTTTCTCGCCCAGCAGCGGCACCGACAGGGCGGTCAGGAACAGCGGCGCCGAGAAGTTCAGCGCCACCGCGTCGCCCAGCGGCAGCAGACTGAAGGACCAGAAGGTCAGCGACATCGCGGTCAGCCCGACGACCGAGCGCCAGACATGGCCCAACGGGCGTTCGGTGCGCAGGCTGGCGATCCACCCGCCCTGAAGCGAGATGACCGCCGCCACCGGGACCAGCGCCACCGCGTTGCGGAAGAAGGTCACCTCGATGACCGGGTAGGTCTCCGACAGCAGCTTCACCAGCACGTTCATCATGGAGAACAACAGCACCGACCCCAGCATCATGGCGATGCCGAGGGGGATGTTCTCCACGCGGGTGTGGCGGGGCGTCGCGGGACGGGCGGGAGCGGGGGAGAGGGAGGGCGCAGTCACGCCCGGATGCTATCAAGCGAAACAACCCGCGTCACGTTGCCGCGACGCGGGTGGTCATGTCCTGGCGGAATGGCCGGATTGCGGTCCGAATCCGGGCGGCCTGGCGCCGAACCTGTCAGCGGTCCTTCAGCAGCTCGGCGATCTCGGCCTCGGCCCGCAGCCAATGGTCCATTTCGCGCCCGTCCGGACGGCCCTCGCGCTCCCAGATCTCATAGGCGCGCTCCTGCACCATGCGGCCCTTCTGGCCGTGCAGCAGGCCCTCCGCGATGTGCATGTTGATGCGCGACAGCGACACCAGCTTGCGCGCCTCGATGGAGCCCTGGGTGGCTTCCATGGTGGTGAGGGTGACGTACTGCGCGAGGTTGCGCAGATTGGCCTTCACCTCCGGGTCCAGCGTGTTCTCCTCGTTCTGGAGCACCGTCTTGATGGCGACCCAGAGGCGCAGGTTGTGGTCCAGCGCGAAGTTCGCCTTCTCCGGCGTGTCGGCCTCGACCAGCAGGCTGGCGGCGTGCAGCAGGGCGACCGCGTCCTGTTCGATGGCCACGAAATTGGTGTTCAGGACGATCTCCGCCCCGGTGTCGGTGGCGAGCGCCTCGGCGGCCTCGGGCGACGGTGTGGTTTCGGCGGTCTTTGCGGTGGCGGTCTTGCGCTTGGCCATGATCGAATCCCCGTCGTTAGTCCCCGAGGCCAATAAAACCAGCCGTCATTAACAAGTGGTTAAGACGAGTATTTCCAGCCCTTTTGCGCAGCCCCTGCGTCAGGAAACATCGAAGATGATTCGCGGGCGGCTATGCTGCATTGCAAAAGAACCGGCGGGCCTTCACCGTCCGGTCAATGCCCCGAACGGCATGCGGTAATAGAATCCGAACACGTTGTTGGCCGGCGCCGCGGCGTCCGCCGCCGCTCCGCTGGTGTCGATGCGGCTGTAGCCCAGGCTGAAGCGGGCCTTGTTCTCGAATTGGTACCCGAGTTCGAGCTGGGACCGGAATTCCACCACGCTGCCGGCCGCCGTGGGATCGCGCGGGGCGACCGGCAGGGTCCCGGCGCCGACGCTGGGCGTGAAGACGAAGGAGGAGCCCAGCGGCACGTCGATCAGGATGCCGCCCATGCCGTAGAGGCTGCCGTCCGGCGCGCTGGGGCCGAGCGACACCCAGGGGCGCACCTCCGCGTAGCCGTCCAGCTTGGGCAGCAGGGAGGAGCCGATGCGGATCTTGTTGTGCAGGTCCGAAACCTTGGTTTCCGGCGGCTCGCCCATGCCGTAGGCGAGGCCGCCGACGGTCCAGTTGCCGATCCGGCCGTCGGACGTGGACGGGGTTTGCGCGGCGGCGGGAGCGGAGAGCGCGATGCCCGCGGCGGCAACCACCAGACAGAGGCACGAGGTCCCATGACGCACGGCGGCCTGCTCCCGATCGTTCGTTGACCGTCCTACTCCGGCTGTCCCAGTCTACCGCGTCCGATCCCGGGACGGTTGTGGCATTACGCGTAGCACCGCACCCCCGGGCAAGCGCGTAACGGTGCTACTCCAAGATGTCGTGCGCCTCGCCTCCCGCGTCAATGGTGGGAGGGCTGCCCTGTTTGCGGCGGCATAGGCGGATGGCGGGGCTCTCCGGGGGCGGCGGGGCGTGCTAGATTCCCGCCATGCAGCACGCCGCTCCCGATCCGACGCCGTCCCCGACGACGGTGGTGGCCGCCTTCCTCGCCGACCCGGCGAGCCACGGCGGAGCGGCGGTGGAGCGTGTCGAAACCCACGCCGCCATCGTCTTCCTGGCCGGCGACCGGGCCTACAAGCTGAAGCGCGCGGTGCGCTATCCCTACCTGGACTACTCGACCGCCGCGCGGCGCCGCGCGGCCTGCGTGGAGGAGTTGCGGCTGAACCGGCGCACCGCGCCGTCCCTCTATCTCGGCCTGGAGTCGGTGGTGCGCCGGGCGGGCGGTGCGCTCGCCTTCGGTGGGGAGGATGGCGAGGGCGGGACGGCGCTGGACTGGCTGGTCGTCATGCGCCGCTTTCCGCAGGACGCCCTGATGGACCGCATGGCGGAGCGGGGCGGCCTGACCGATGGCCTGATCCGCGATCTGGCCGACGCCGTGACCGCCTTTCACCGCAAGGCCGAACCGCGTCCGGACGGCGGCGGGGCCGCGGCAATGCGGGAGGTGGTGGAGGGCAGCGTCGCCGAACTGCGCGCCAGCCCGTCCCTGTTCCCGCCGGAGCGGGTCGAGCGGCTGGCCGCGGCCTCGGCGGACGCGCTGGCGCGCCTGACCCCGCTGCTGGAGGAGCGGCGGCGCGGCGGCTTCGTCCGGCACGGCCACGGCGACCTGCATCTGCGCAACATCGTGGTTCTGGACGGCAAGCCGGTGCTGTTCGACGGCATCGAGTTCGACGAGCGTCTGGCCGTCGTGGACGTCGCCTACGACCTCGCCTTCCTGCTGATGGATCTGGAGCGGCGGGGGCTCCGCCCGCTCGGCAACGCGCTTCTGAACCGCAGCCTGGATGCGACGGAGGATTACGCCGCCCTTGCCCTGCTGCCCCTGTTCCTGTCGGCGCGGGCGGCCATCCGCGCGAAGATCGCCGCGGCGGCGGCGGCGCTCCACCCCGGCGATGCCGCGGCGCAGGGTCTGGAACGGGAGGCCGCCGCCTATCTGGAGCACGCCCTGGCGTCGCTGGAGCCGCCGCCGCCGCGGCTGG
>NZ_JAUJFI010000237.1 GCF_030849505.1 Azospirillum isscasi
CGCTGACCCGCCAGAGGGAAACCCTGGCCGCCGCCGCCGAGGGGCGGCACGATCCCCACACCGCGCGCCAGCGCGCCGGCGCCGCCTATGGCCGCCCCGCCGCCGCCCCGCCCGGCGACCTTCCGCCCGCCCCGCCGACGAAGCCGGCCTGACAGAGCTGACCAGATTCATGGGCCTCGACCAGTACATCCAATTCGTTCTCGCCCTCCTGTTCGTCATCGCGCTGATCATGCTGGTGGCCTGGGTGATGCGCCGCATCGGTTTCGGCGGCATGACCGCCACGGCGGGACGCCAGCGCCGGCTGGGCGTCGTCGAGGTGCTGCCGCTGGACGGCAAGCGCCGGCTGGTGCTGGTCCGCCGCGACGACCGGGAGCATCTGCTGCTGCTGAGCGCCTTCGGCGACCAAGTGGTCGATCAGGCGCCGCGCGGCGGCTTCCAGGGCGCGCTGGCCGAAGCCTCCACCCCGCCGTCCGCGGGGGAGCGCTCATGAGAATCGGCGCGGGCGTGACGGGACGACTGGCGCTCGCCGGCCTTCTGGCCCTGGCGATCGGAATCGCCGGGGCGCTGGCCGCCGGGCCGGCGCTGGCGCAGAGCATGACCTTCGACCTGGGCGACGCCGGGGGATCGACCACCGGGCGCATCGTCCAGATGGTCGCGCTGATCACGGTGCTGTCGCTGGCGCCGTCGATCCTGATCATGATGACGGCCTTCACGCGCATCGTGATCGTCCTGTCCTTCCTGCGCTCGGCGTTGGGCATCCAGCAGGTGCCGCCGAACACGGTGCTGATGTCGCTGGCGGTCTTCCTGACCTTCTTCGTGATGGCCCCGGTGTTCGAGCGGTCCTACAACCAGGGCATCCAGCCGCTGATCAACCAGGACATCGACGAGGTGGAGGCGTTCAAGCGCACGGTCGCCCCCTTGCGCGAGTTCATGCTGAAGCACACCAGCGAGAAGGACCTGCGCCTGTTCATGGACATGGCGCGCATCGAGAACGTGACGGACGCGGAGCAGACCCCGCTGCACGTCCTGGTGCCGGCCTTCATGATCTCGGAGATCAAGCGCGCCTTCGAGATCGGGTTCCTGCTGTTCCTGCCCTTCCTGATCATCGACATGGTGGTGTCGTCGATCCTGATGTCGATGGGCATGATGATGCTGCCGCCGACCATGGTGGCGATCCCGTTCAAGATCATCTTCTTCGTGCTGGTCGACGGCTGGTACCTGATCGCCGGTTCGCTGGCCCGCAGCTTCGGCACGCTCTAGGCGTCCTTTGCGCATCATTACAACCTGAAATTGGAGTTCGGCGCAGATCGTCGCAGGCGAAACGGCCTGCGGACGCGCGCATCGGGTTCCGCTAGTATCGGGTCAGGGAAGAGCGTAAGAGGATCGGCCCGCGCGAGCGCCGCCGACCGCCGCCGTACCCGCAGCTTGTGGCTTCTTCGTCCCCCGCTCGGACTCCCAACGGACCCTCCTCACGTCCCACATGTCAGACACGACCCTGAAAGCCGCGGCACCCGACAAGGGCAGGCTGGCCGCGCTCACCCTCGGTGCGCTTGGCGTCGTCTACGGCGACATCGGCACCAGCCCGCTCTACACGCTGCGCGAATGCTTCTCGCCGGAGCACGGGCTCGCCCTGACCCCGGAGAACATCCTGGGCATCATGTCCATGGTGTTCTGGGCGCTGGTGCTCGTGGTCACGGTGAAATACGTGCTGTTCGTCATGCGGGCGGACAACAAGGGCGAAGGCGGCATCCTGGCCCTTCTGGCGCTGGCGACCAACAGCCGGCCCGACTCCACCGGGCGGCTGTCCGGCCTGATGGCGATGGGCCTGTTCGGCGCCGCCCTGTTCTACGGCGACGGCATGATCACCCCGGCCATCTCCGTCCTGTCCGCCGTGGAGGGGCTGGAGGTGGCGCAGCCGGCGCTGGAGCGCGTCGTGGTACCGGTGACCGTCGGCATCCTCATCGTCCTCTTCGCGATCCAGAGCCGCGGCACCGAGAAGGTCGGCCGGCTGTTTGGCCCGATCATGGTCGCGTGGTTCGCCACGCTGGGCCTGCTCGGCCTGATCGAGCTGGTGAAGGAGCCGCAGGTGCTGGCGGCGCTCGACCCGCGCCACGCCGTGCATTTCTTCGCGTCCAACGGCTGGATCGGCTTCCTGGTTCTGGGCGCCGTCGTTCTGGCCGTCACCGGGGGCGAGGCGCTGTACGCCGACATGGGCCATTTCGGCCGGCGCCCCATCAAGGTGGCGTGGCTGGCGGTGGTCCTGCCCGCGCTTCTGCTGAACTATCTCGGCCAGTGCGCCCTGCTGCTGAGCGACCCGACGGCGGTGCGCAGCCCCTTCTACCTGCTGGTGCCGGACTGGGGCCTCTACCCCATGGTTCTGCTGTCCACCTGCGCCGCGGTGATCGCCAGCCAGGCGGTGATCTCGGGCGTCTTCTCGCTGACGCGGCAGGCGGTGCAGCTCGGCCTGTGCCCGCGGCTGGACATCCGCCACACCTCGCAGGAGGAGGGCGGGCAGATCTACATCCCGCGCGCCAACTGGGGCCTGCTGTTCGCGGTCATCGGTCTGGTCGTCTGGTTCGAGTCCTCCAGCCGTCTGGCGACCGCCTACGGGATCGCGGTGACCGGCGACATGGTCATCACCACGATCCTGGCGCTGGTCGTGGCGCACCGCCGCTGGAACTGGAGCCTGCCCGCCTGTCTGGCCCTGGGCGCGCTGTTCCTCAGCGTCGATCTGGCGCTGTTCCTCGCCAACGCGGTGAAGATCCCGCACGGCGGCTGGGTGCCGCTGGTCATCGCCGCGGTGACGCTGGGGCTGATGTCCACCTGGCGCCGCGGGCGTGCCGTCCTGAACCGCCGTCTGGCCGAGGACTCGCTGCCGCTGGAGAGCTTCGTCAAGCGGCACGCCAAGTCCTCCGAGATCCAGCGGGTGAAGGGCACGGCGATCTTCCTGACCTCCAGCGCCGACACGGTGCCCATCGCCCTGCTGCACAACCTGAAGCACAATCAGGTGATGCACGAGCGCATCGTCTTCCTGACCGTCCTGGTCGAGGACGTGCCCCGCGTTCCCGCCAAGGAGCGCGTCGTCCTGGAGGGGCTGGCCGACGGCTTCTACCGGCTGACGGTCCGTTACGGCTTCTCGCAGGAGCCGAACATTCCCAAGGCGCTGCGGCTGTGCAAGGCGTTCGGGCTGGAGTTCGACGTGATGACGACCTCCTTCTTCCTGGGCCGGGAGACGCTGATCCCCCGCATCAACCCGCAGATGGCCCAGTGGCGGGAGAAGCTGTTCGTCGTGATGTCGCGCACCGCGGTCAGCGCCACCGACTTCTTCAAGATCCCGCCGAACCGCGTGGTCGAGCTGGGCACCCAGGTTCAGCTCTGAACCCGGCCGTCATGGCAATGAAAAAGCCCCTTTCCCATGGAAAGGGGCTTTTTTGGTGGTTGGGAAATGGCCAGGCTGCGGGTTTGCGCGGCGGGTTGACCGACGCCATCAGCGCCGAAAAGCGCTGATCCATGGAATGCAGCCACGTCAGCATGATGGACAACTGCCCCTTCATCTCAACGGAGGTCGCCCTCCACAGCGCGCTGACGCTCCCCGTCGATCCGTTGGGTGGCGATGATCTGGTCGAGCTTCGGCAGAGTTTCCTATTCGCGGTCCATCCCCGACCCCCCTCGGGCGCATGCATTCCGATGCAAAACCCTGACACGCCTTCCCGCCCCGGTCGAATCCGGCGAAGGGCCTAGTTGATCGCCGCGCTCTGCTTGCCGCGGTAGTTCTTCAGGAACTTCTGGAACATGTCCACCTCCGCGACGCGGGAGCGGACGGTGTTGACGTCGATCAGGCCCAGCGCCTGTTCCGGGCGGGTCAGCACGCGGAAGGCGTCGGCGTCGGGGCCGTTGGTCATGGCCGAGCCGAACTCCTTGCGCAGCAGGTTCAGGTTCGTCCCGTCCCCGGCCAGCGCCAGCGCCACGGCGCGGTTCAGCACGAGCTGCGAGGTCGCCGGGTTGATCGGTTGGGTCGGCGGCGGCGGCGGGCCGATCAGCTTGTTCAGCGCGAAGGCCGCGGCCTCCCACTTCTGGGCGCGCCACGCGATGTCCACCCGCAGCGAGTTGGCCGGCTTGCTGTCGTCCTCGGACAGCAGCAGCAGCGCCTCGTCGCCGCGGCCCAACTCGGCCAGCGCCTTGGCCTGCATCAGGCGGCGCTCGCCGACCAGATCCGCCGGCAGGTTCGGCACGTTGGACAGCTCCAGCGCGCGCAGGGCCTCCTCCGGCTTGTTGTCGAGCAGGCGGACGGAAGCCAGCCGGGTGCCGACGCGCGCCTTGTCCTCGCCGGACAGGCGGTATTCCACCTGATGCTGAAGCAGGTCGGCGGCGCGGTTCAGCAGGTCCACGGAGATCAGCCGCTCGGCAAGCTGCCGGATCACCTCGTCGCCGGCCTCCCCCACCGGGGTCAGCTCGCGGAACTGGTCGTAGAGCTGGAGCGCCTCGATGGTCGGCAGCTTCTGCGCCCCGTCCTTGTAGAGGTCGGAGAAGATGCGCGACATCTCGCGGGTGATCTCCTCGGCCCGCGGCGTGTCGGCGACCAGGGCGGCGGTCTCCTTCATGGCGTTGAAACCGTCGGCATACTGGCCGGCGGCGATCAGCACCTCGCCCATGCGCTGGCGGATCTGCATCTCCAGCTCGTCGCCGCGCCAGGTGAAGGTCAGCCCGGCCAGCCGTTCCGCGGCGGCGGGCGGCGACATGCGGCCTTCCGCCAGTTGCAGGTTCACCAGCGCCAGCCCGGCCTTGGCCCGGTAATAGCGGTCGAGGCTGTTGTAGGAGGCGTTCAACTGCTCCTGCGCCCGCTCCGGCTCGTTGGTCTGGGCGTAGTAGAGGCCGCGGAGATACTGGATGTCGGGCCGCTCCTCCGCGTCCGTGCCGCCGCGTTCGACGATGCGGTCCAGCAGCCTCTTGGCGAAGGGCATGTCGCCGGTCCGCAGCGCGGCCTCGGCGGCGCGGGTCGCCAGCTTGGTCAGGATCGGGTCGGGGTAGGAGTTCAGGATCGGCGCCGCCGCCTTGAACCCGGCCTGGGCCGCCGGCCAGTCGTTGCGGTCCGCCGCGATGGCGGCGCGCCACAGCGCGGCCTCCCCGTTGTTGGCGAGGTTCGGGTGGGCGAGATCCTCCGCCGCGGCGTCGGTGTTGCCGGCCAGGAAGCGCGCGGCCCCGCGCAGGGCGCGGAATTCCGGCCAGCCCTCCAGGTCGGGCTGAGCCTCCTGCAACACATCCATCATGCCGATGGCCTCCTGCCCGAAACCGTTCGCCAGATAGAAGCGGGCGAGGTCGAGCTGGGCGCGGGGGCGCTCGGAATCCGGCGCGTTGACGACGCCGAGCTGAAGGTTCTGCCGCGCCTCCGTGTAATGGTCGAGGTCGCCCTTCTTCCAGGCCGGCAGGTCGAACAGGCGTCGCCCGGCGGGCACCGGCTTCGGATCGGCGGGCGGCGTCAGCGTGTTGGGAGCGGCGCCGGGGGTGGGCTTCGGCGGAAGCGCCGCCGTCTGCGCGGGCGCCGCCGGGCGGTTCCCGGCATCGGCCATGGGCGACAGATGCAGGCCGCCCGCCGCCGTCACCTCCACCCCCTCCTTCACCGGGCGGACGGTGACGGCGTCGGCGATGGGCCGCACGACGACACCCTGGTAGCTGGGCAGCAGTTCCAGGTCCGCGTAGCGGTGGGATTCGGGGATGGCGTTTCCGGGAACCGGCAGCGGGACGACCTGGAGGCGATCCCCGACATCCGGGTCGGAAAGCGTCACCACATTCGCCGCGTCCGCGGCCCGCACCACCAGCCGGCCCCCCAGAAGGAAGTCCGGCTCCGGGTCGATCTTCAGTTGGAAGGGCGGCGTGCCGGTCAGGCGGCTGGTCGGCGTGATCTTCCAGCTCGTCCCCTGCCGTTCGATCTTCGGCCAGACCAGCGGGCCGATCCGGGTGCGGAAGGCGCTGCCCCCGGTGGCCGGCACCGGCTCGATCGCGCCGACCGTCCCGGTACCGGCACCGATCGCCTTTCCGGCGCCGATGGGCAGCGGCTTGTCGAACACGATGTAGAGATGGCCGGCGCGCGGATAGACGGCGATGGAGGACGGGCCGCCCACATCGAAAACCAGGGTCGGCCCCTGCGGTTCGGCCTTGGCGGGGTCGGGCTTGGCCGGGTCGGGCTTCGCCGCCTCCGGCTTCGCGGACGCCGGGGCTGCGGCGGCCTCCTTCGGCGGGGGGGATGCCGGGGCCGGCTTGGCCGCGGCAACCG
>NZ_JAUJFI010000238.1 GCF_030849505.1 Azospirillum isscasi
AGCGGAGTAGCCCGGCAGCTTCAGCTCGCCGAAGAGCACACAGGCCCTCTCAGACACCACGTCCCGGGGCACGATCGGCCTTCGGGAGCCGACGCGGCGGCGTGCGCCGTGTCGCCGGCGGGGGCGGCACCACCGCACCGGCCAGACGAAGGGCGGCGGCGCGGCACCAGTCCTGCCGCGAGCGACCCGGCACCGTGCCGGCGGCCGCATCGACATGGGCGGCCTCGGCGTCGGTCAACCGGAAGCTCACGACGTGGATGCGTTTTGCCGGGCGGGCCGAGTCCATCGGTCAGCCCTCCACGTCGAACCAGGCCAGGGCGGGAAGGAAAGGAAGCCCCGCGTCGAACGATGCGGCAACGGCCCGCAGGTAGCGGGCCATGTCCTCGGAGGAGACGCCGCCAGCATGGACGCCGAGCTGCGTGCCGAAGGCGATGAAGGCGGACGCCATGCCGAGCGCATCGCACGGGACGCCGTCGCTGGCCGCCTGGTCGAGCGTATCTTCCAGGGTGTCGAGCAGCCAGCGCCCCCAAAAGTTCGCGGCGTACGTTGAAGGATCTTCGGCAGAAATCATCTTGCTCTCCCAGAGTGATGCGGGGGTCAACGGGGGTGGCAGCCCCCTTGCAAGCGGTGTCGTAGACGCCATGGCTTGCTTTCCTTCCCGACTTCCTCTCCAGAGATAACCGAACAGCGGTTCTTTAGGAGCTATTTTTCTTCATGAAATCAGTATTCATACATAAATTTATTTACAACAATACGCTGACAAAAGAATTTTTGGCAGAAATAATTTTGCATACATCGCACATGCTGGACTCATCTCAGCAAGACCGCGCAACGATTTCGTTGAGCACTGAAGCGTAAGCACGACGATTCGAGGCGAAAACGTGCAAACTGCCTCAACCCAAATCAGGTCGCGACAGTTTGAAAAGACCTTTGTGAACCTCCGCACGCGCCTGGACGAGGAATCGATGCCGGTCAGTGTTGCCACCGTCCTGCATCGCACCCATCCCTCACCCAGGCGAAAACCGTCACTGACCCGCTGGGCACGCAGGGCCGACGGCGAGCAAAGGGGAAACCTCCCGTCTCGCTCACATTGCCGGTTTCCTTCGCGGCCTTCCCCTGTCATCAATCGGAACGAGGCAGACATCGTCGGACTCGCGATCATGGACTCTCCGCACCCCTGGACCTTCGGGCGTATTGCTTTTCTGTTCTTCCGCGTGCTGTGGACGCTGGTGCTGGCGCAGGCGGCTGGCGGCATGCTGGCGCTGAAAACCGGATTGCCCATCCCCCTGGGCTTCACGCTGGCCCTGCCCGTGGCGTGGTGGCTGTCGGGCATGTTCCGGGGATGGGGCCGCCGACCCGATCCCGCCACGCAAAACCCGTTCGCCCGCGCCGCACGCACGACGGCGGAGGTGTGGATCCGCCCCGTGTGGTCGCTGATCGCAGCGATGATGATGCGGGAGGTGCTAATCCAGGCCGGAAAGATCCCGGAGGGTCTGGAATGGGTCGGCTGGTTGGCAGGAATCGGAATCGGCGTTGGCTGGTTCCTGTTCGCCCGCCGCTTCGCCGACCGGGGCGGGTTCGCCCGCCTCGCCGGGCCGGCGGCGCTGCCCCTCGCGCTGGCGGCGGTCGGCCTGTTGGTTGCGTTGAATTAAGGCGTTCACCCTCGAAACCGATTCGGGTCGCTGCACGACCAGGGAGGGACTCCGCCCCTCCCTAGTCCCTCCCGTCTCCGTCTTTCCATCGGATGCGTCTCTCACGAAGTAAAGCGGCTAAGAATTATGGGGTGATTGTCCTAGCAACCCGGAAGCCAACGTCGTTGACCCGGAAGTCGGGCGAGATGTAGACGCGGTAGGCGGAGGCGAAATTCCACGGATACCTGAACCAGGAACCTCCGCGAGTAATGCGGTCTTCACATTTCCCAGTCGTCCAAGCCGAGCTATCGGAAGGTGCGCCCTTGTAGCTGCCATGCCAACAATCCGCCACCAACTCCCCGACATTGCCATGCACGTCATACAGGCCAAAATGATTTGGCTTGAACGACCCCACCGGCGCCGTCTGCTTGTTATCCCAACGAGAACCGCAATTGTAGCAATTGGCGTTGTTCGACCCAACTGCGTTGCCCCACCAATAGCTGGTTCCGGTCCCGGCCCGGGCGGCGTATTCCCACTCCGCCTCGCTGGGCAGGCGATACCGCTTGCCGGTCTTCCGGTTCAGCCACGCCAGATAGCTCTGGATGTCGTTCCAGGACACGTTGATCACCGGACGGTTGCCCCGGCCCCAGCCCTCATCACCTGGCATATGGGTGCAGCCGCCGTCGGCAACGCAGGCGTCCCATTGATCGAAGGTCACCTCATACTTGCCGATTTCAAAGGCGAAGACGTTCACTAAGCGCACTGGCAAGGCATCTGGACAGCCCTCCCTGTTGTCCATGCAGCCCATGCGGAAGCTGCCGGCAGGCACGGCGACCATTTCCGGCTCGAACCCCTTCCCAATAAATTTACGAGCCAATTTCAATGTCAATGTCTGCATGGTGCCGTCAGCGACAAACACGTCGTCACGGCGGACGTAGTATTCAAAACTGCTACCCTCCGTTTTACGCGCCTCCACCACATGGATCCCTTCCTCCAACTTCACGGCGAAGGACTGCCCCGCTTCCGCCGGGCTGCTGCCCCTGCGCTTGCCGTCGATGAAAATCTGCGCATCGCCCGGTTCGGTGACGATACGCAACATGCCACGATCATCGGCCCGTGCCGCCGAGGGCGATAGAAGTGCGCCGCACAGCGCGGCGACGGCGACCGCCCGCCAAACCGTTTGGTACAGTTTCATCCTCCGGATTTCCTTTCCTTGCTGAAAAGCGGCGGGTCGTTATTCGTAAATGTAGCCGTTCATGTAATAGATGATGAAGCGCTTGCGGCTGGCGAAAGATCCCGCTTGTTTTTGTGCCGCGCTCCACACCGGATAATCCTTGGCGAAGCCGGAAACATCTCCCTGCTCCAGATAGCGCCACACCCAAAGATTACTGGCGTAGCCGGCATAGCTGTCCCGCTCGCACAGTGTCCACAGGGCGTCATTTCGGACAAAGCCGTTGCAACTGCCCGACGTGCAGTACTGCCAAAGCCCGCCGTTGGTGGCCACTGCGTTGCAGTTTGCGCCGCCGGTACGGGCGTTCGCCTGCTCCCGTGCGCGCCGTTCCGCCTCCTCCCGCGCCAGGCGGGCCTGCACCTCGCGGCGCACCCGTTCGTCACGCGCCGCTTCCGCCTGACGCAGCGTGCTTTCCGCCTCCGCCACCGCCTGGGGCGCGTAATGCTTGACACGCGCCTGCCCGATCAGGGCACGGGCGCGGGCGAAGTCCTCCGCGGCAGCCGCAAGTTTGGCCGCCTCCAGCAACTCGCCTTGCTCCGCCTGATCGATCTTTTCCATGTCGTCGAAGCTGAAGGCGGCGACGGGCGGCGTCCCGCCGCACAGGCACAGCCCGGCCAGTGCCGCCATCAGCCAGCGTTGGACAAGCGTGTTCATCGGTCTTCCTCCAGCATGGCGTCGCGCGGCGCATCGGCCGCCAGTCGCGGCGCGGTCAACAAAGCGTGCAGCACCCGCAAGGCGTTGAGCGCACTGAGGCCGACCACCAGAGGAATGGCCGAAACCCACAGCGGCATGGTTCGTTCGGGATGCAGCAGATGATCGAACGGCCCGCGTCCGGCAACGTCGATGAACAGCGTCGCCGCGCCCAACGCCCAGGGAGCGAACCAGACGCCGAACAGCGCCACGCCTTCCTGCGATTGCAGGCGGTCATGGGGCGCCGATCCGGCGCCGAACCGTTCCCGCATGGCCTTCAGAGCCGGATAGCCGGTGTTGGCGCACCACAGGCTGGCCAGCATCCACACCCACAGCAGGGCGACTTGCAGGCCGTACAACTCCGCATGCCCTCCTTCCCGCAGCGCCCATAGGGCGACGCTCCACGCGCCACAGGCGATCACCGCGCAACAGGCCATGGCGGCAGACACCGCGTGGGGGGCATTCCACAGTCCGGCACGGTCGTCCTCCCGCAGGAGGTGGAGGACGTACCAGATCAGCCACCCTGCCGGCAGCGCGGACACCAGGGCCACGGTGACATCCCCACCCGGTCCCCTTGCGATCCACCAGCCGAGGGCGCCGACGACGAAGGCGCCCGCCGCGGCCAGTTTCGCCAGAAGGTCGAACCGCCCCGCCACCAGAGCCAAAGCGGCCACCACCGGGATCACGGCGAGGACGAAAGGCGGGAGCATCCCAAGGACCGGGCTGGCGAGCATCCAGCTCGCCGCGGCGGTTCCCAGCACCATGCGCGACAGGACGAAACGGCCGTCCTGGAGGATTGCAGGCGTCACGGGAAAGGGCAACGGCGGGGCATCCATGGCAGGGCATCATTCCGGGTTACTCGACCAATTTGATTGCATGATCGGCTCGCCATGGAAAGGGGCGACGCGGCACACGGGGAAAATCCCCCATAGGCGCGAGGCGTGCGAATGGCGTTCATTGCCACACCGGTCGCCGGCCGTGCCGAATGCACGCCCGCGCGGGAGCCGTTCGCCTGCAAGGTTGATCATGGGCCGTGGATTTCCGTCTTCCGTGGAAGCATACCTATCCCTCGCCTTCCTGATCGCCGTCCTGGCGCTTCCCTATCTGGTCTATCGCCGCGAACGGCAGGCCGGGGAGACGTTCGGGGACTGGTTCAACCGCACCGGCGACCCGCCGTTCGCCGGGCATCATCGTGCGCTGGTGGAATCGCGGTGGGTCCGACCGCGCTGGCTGTGGCGCTACGGTCTCGACGTGGCGCGGCTGGGGTATGTGATCGTCTGGATCGGCGTGGTGTTCATGCTGGGCATCGGGAGCTTTCTCGACGCGCCGCATTTCGATTGGCGCAACCCGCGGGTCGCCCTGGCGTTCATCCACATCTGGACCGAATGCCTGGTCGTCTCGATCTTCTTCCTGTTCGTCGTCTTCATGGTCCGGGTGGGCGGCAAGGAGGCCGGGTTCTCCTGGCGGCGCACGGCATGGTACTGCGGGCAAATGGCCGTCATCGGCTTGGCGGTGCTGCAAATCTATGGCGCTCTGGTCCACCGCACCCAGTTGCGGGGGCTGGAGCCTCTGATCGCCTGGCATCCGGCGCCGCCCCCCAGGAACACGGTAGCGGAGGAGGACGCCCGCAGGAAGGCGATGTGGTCGTGGATGGACGCCTATCTGGAAGGTTCCCCCGAAGCGCGGGAGCGGCTGTGGAGCCGCTTGCCGCCCGGCTTCAGCCGGGAGGAGCTGCAAGGGCTGATCGACCGCATCGCCCGTTTCCAGCGCGAACGGGCCAAAGCGGCGCGTGACCACGCGGATCGGGTGATCGAACCGGGCATGATCGCCATCCCCCGCACGCTGGGACTGGTGGGATGCGTCGAAGGCCCCGGCGGCAAGCCGCCTTGCCCGGAAAGCGAATTACCCGCCCGCATGGTGGAGATCGCGGCGTTCGACATCGCCGCCCGCGAGGTGACCTTCGCCGAATGGGACGCCTGCTACGTAGACGGCGGCTGCGACTGGGTGGAGGACGACCAGCATCCCGAGGAGCAGGCGCGCGGGCGCAATCCGGTGGCCAATGTGTCGTGGGACGCGGCGCAACGCTATATCGTCTGGCTGAACGGCAAGACCGGAAAGCGCTATCACCTGCCCAGCGAATCCGAATGGGAGATCGCCGCCCGCGCCGGTAGTGCCGGCCGCCACACCGTCGAGTATCTGGCGGAAGATCAGGTGCGGCGATGCGCACCGCCGTCGGAGGACGAAAACTGCCTGCACACCGTGCGGACCACGCCCGATTACGCCGCCTGTTCCCGCGTCAAGGGCGATTGCCCCAGCGGCGTGGACATGGACGCGGCGCGCCCTGTGGGAAGCTTTCCACCCAACCGCTGGGGGCTTCACGACATGACGGGCAACGTCGCCGAATGGGTGCAGGATTGCTGGACCGACACTCTGCTGGACGCTCCCCAGGGGGGCGGGGCGGTCGATTCGGCGATTTGCACCTTTCGCGTCGTTCGCGGCGGATCCTTCTCCCGATCTCCCGGCTCGGCTCGGCCATCCTACCGCTATCGGCTGGGGCCGGCGGCGCAGTTCGGCAATGTGGGGTTCCGGCTGGCGCGATCGGCGGAATGATACGGACGGCGCGTGAAGGCTTCCATTGAGGCTGGCCCGCTCCACCTGATTTGGCATGGGCAGCAAGGTTCACTTG
>NZ_JAUJFI010000239.1 GCF_030849505.1 Azospirillum isscasi
ACGCTCCACGGCGCCCTCCGCACCACCCGCGGGGCGGTCGCCGTGGTCCTGCGGCTGGAGGCGGGGCGCATCGGCTACGCCGGGGTCGGCAACATCGCCGCGACCCTGATCCGCCGGGGCGAGGCCGCCAGCCTGCCCGGGCGCTGGGGCGTGGTGGGCTACAACGCCGCCCCGCCCCCCACCGCCTGGCTTCCCTGGCAGGCCGGGGACCACATCGTCCTGCACAGCGACGGCTGTTCCCGGCTGGCCGACCTGTTCCTCGACCGGCGGCTCCTCCACACCCACCCTGCCCTGGCCGCCGCCGTGCTGATGCGCGACGGCTGCGGGCGCGTGGACGACCAGATGGTGATGGTGCTGCGCCATCCCGCAACCCTTTGACTGTCACAGAAACGGCTTCTTTGGCGGAAAGCGACCGATCATGCGCACCTGCAAACACATCCTCCTGGTGGACGACAGCAAGCTGGCCCGCATGGCGCTGCGCGCCGTGCTGAACGACCTGGGCGTGGAGGCCGACGTGACCGAGGCCGCGGACGCCGAAGCCGCGCTGGAGCTGACGGAACGGACCGGATTCGACACGGTGTTCATGGACTACAACATGCCGGGGGTGGACGGGCTGTCCGCCGCCGCGGTCATCCGCGTCCGCCAGCCCGAGGCGGCCATCGCCCTGGTCACCGCCAACGCGCAGGAGGACATCCTGGCCGAGGCGCGCCGGCTGCGGCTGGCCTTCCTGGGCAAGCCGGTGCGGCGCGAGGACGTCCTGCGCTTCATTTCCGGGTCGGATGTGGCGGAAAGGGTGTGACCGCCGCGATGTTCGACGCGCTGGAACAGGACGCCGTCACCGAGCTTCTGAACGTGGCCGTCAGCCGCTCGGCGGCGGCGCTCAGCCGGATGGTGGGAAAGCCGGTGGCGATGTCGGTCCCCAACGTGCGCATCCTGTCGCGCGCCGAGGCGCTGAACGCCATCGGCGGCAACCGCAACACCCCCCTGATCGCGGTGGGCGAGCAGTTCAGCGGCCCGTTCTCCGGCCGCGCCCTGCTGGTGTTCCCCGAGGCGCGCAGCCTGCATCTGGTCCAGGCCATCGTCGGCGACCAGTTGACGCTGGAGGAGATCGCCGACCTGGAGGAGGACGCCATGACCGAGGTCGGCAACGTCATCCTCAACAACTGCCTGTCCGGCATCGCCAACATGCTGGGCTGCCGGATCGAGGCCACCCTGCCCCATTGCTTCCAGGGCGGGGTGGAGCAGATCTTCAAGCGCACCATCCGCGGCGACGACGACGGCGTGATCCTGTTCATGTCCATCGACTTCTCCATCCGGGACCGCGACATTGGCGGCTTCATCATCCTTCTGCTGGACCTCAACGCCATGTCGAACCTGCGCAGCGCCATCGCCCGCTATGTGGACGGGGTGCGCCGGTCGCTGACCGATCGCGAATCCCCGTGACCCGCTCCCCCGTCCGATCATGAGCGACCCCGCCGCCGGTTCCGCCGCCGTCCCCCTGGTCATTCCCTCCGTCCTGGACGAGCTGGACATGGGGGTGGTCATCGTCGACGACGCCCGGCGCATCGTCGTCTGGAACACCTGGATGGTCCGCCATTCGGGCATCTCCCGCCGGACCGCCATCGGGGCGGAGCTGTCCGCCCTGCTGCCGGCCATGGCCGGGGGGCGGGTGGAGCTGGCGGTGCGGGACGCGCTGGACACCGGCCTGCCGGCGGTGATCTCGCACCACGTCAACCACGACCTGTTCCCGCTGCTGCGCGGCGACGGCATGACCGACGAACGGGTGGCGCAGTCCATCGTCGTGCGCCCCACCCGCACGGGCCGCGGGGTGGGGTGTCTGATCCAGATCTACGACCAGACCGCGGCGGTGGAGCGCGAGCGCAAGCTGCGCGCCCAGCGCAGCGCCCGCTACCACGCCATCGTCGATGCCGCCCGCGACTGCTTCGTCACGGTGGACGAGGACGGGGCCATCTGGAGCATGAACCCGGCGACGGAGGAGCGGTTCGGCTGCTCCGCCGCCGCGATGCGGGGCCAGCCCATCGCCCGGCTGCTGCCCCAGCTTCAGGATCTGCCGCTGCTGGGCGAGCCGCTGGTGCCGGTCCGCGCCGTGGGGGCGGGGGGCAAGGCGTTCGACGCCGAGATTTCCATGGGATCGTGGATGAACAACGGGGTGCGCCACTTTACCCTGTTCATACGCGACGTGACCGAGCGCAATCTGGCCGCCGAGAACCTGCGCCGCACCGAACGCATCCAGGCGCTGGGGGAACTGACCGGCGGCGTGGCGCACGAGTTCAACAACCTGCTGATGGTCATCCGGGCCAACGCCGAGATGGTGCTGGCCCACGCCGGCGGGGAGGCGGCGGCCCACGCCGCCGAAATCGTCCAGGCCGTCGACCGCGGGCGCAACCTGACGGACGGGCTGCTGTCCTTCGCCCGGCGCCAGCCGCTGAATCCGGTGCGGGTGCCGCTGGACGCGGCGGTGGAGGACATCCAGAGGCTGGCCGCCCCGCTGCTGGGCGTGGCGGTGGAGATCGCCGCCCCTCCCATCCTCGCCGGGGCCGCCGTCATGGCCGACCGCACGCAACTTCAGAACGCCCTGCTGAACCTGCTGATCAACGCCCGCGACGCGATGCCGGACGGCGGGCGCATCACCATCACCGCCGGCCCCGGCCCGGAGCCCGGCCAGTGCCACATCGCCGTGGCCGACACCGGCACCGGCATGTCCCCGGCGATCCTGGAGAAGGCGTGCGAGCCCTTCTTCACCACCAAGGACCAGGGCAAGGGCACCGGGCTGGGGCTGAGCATGGTCGCCGGCTTCGCGCGCCAGTCCGGCGGCGACTTCCTGCTGGCCAGCCGCCCGGGCGCCGGCACCACCGCCACCATCCGCCTGCGCGGCACCTCCGGGGACGGCCCGCCCGGCGCGGCGGCGGACGCGGACGGTGCGGGCAAGGAGGACGGACCGCCGCCCGTCCTGCCTCCCCTGCGGTTGCTGGTGACCGAGGACGACCCCCAGGTGCGCGCCGGGGTTCTCGCCATGCTGGCCCAGGGTGGGCACCGGACCGCCGCCGCCGCCGACGGGCCGGACGCGCTGGACCTGATGGCGGACGAGGATTTCGACCTTCTGGTGACGGACATCATGCTTCCCCGCGGCATGAACGGGGTGGCGCTGGCCTGCGAGGCGCGGCGGATGTTCCCCCGGCTGGCGGTGGTGCTGATGTCCGGCTATCACGGCTTCGACCCGGCCCTGCTGGAGGCGGTGGGGCCGGCGGCCATCCTGCGCAAACCCTTCACCCGCACCGACCTGGAGCGGGCCATGGCCGCCGCCCTGCGCCAGCGGCCCCGTTCCCCGGCATGAACCGTCCGGCCTGACCCCTAAAGCGAACTTCCGTTCGCTTTGGATTCATATCGCCTCATTCGCCGGCGGGCTTCGGTCGCATGGGCGACCGGGACCGCCGTCGCGGTCCAAAGCGGATCGCAATCCGCTTTCATGCCCGCCGAGCAGGTCGAGAATGCGCGCCACCGCCCGGTTCGGCGGGATGGACGCGATGCAATGGGCCTCCGCCGCCGTGCAGCTTTCCGCCGGGCAGGGCGGCAGCGCCGCCGAGGGCCGCAGCACCTGCGTCCGCGCGCTCCAGGGGCGGAAGCGTTCCGGCGCGTGGTGGTGGTTGGGGTCCCCGCCCTTCGGATGGCAGGAGAAGACGGCGACCGGCACGCCCACGGCGGCCCCCAGATGGGCCGGGCCGGAATCCATGGCGATCAGCCCCCCCGTCCGTTCGATCACCGCCGCCGCCACGCGCAGCCCGGTCCGCCCGGTGAGGTCGATCACCCGCCCCGGCAGGGCCGCGGCGATGAGCGCCGCCGCCGCCCGCTCCCGTTCGGTGCCGATCACCGCCACCCGTGCGCCGAGCCCGACCGCCACCACGGCGACCACCATCGCCAAACGGTCCGGCGGGTATTCGCGGCGCGGGGCGGCGGCCCCCGGCGCCACGGCGATCACGCGCTCCCCCTCGACCACGGCCAGCAGGCGTGCCGCCTCCGCCCGGTCCTCCGCCGTCAGGTACAGCTCCACCCCATCCCCGTCCGGCACGCCGCCGGCGAAGCGCAGCAGGGCGAGGTTCTGCTCCACCTCGTGGCGGCCCGGCGGGGGCGTCAGCCGGTGGGTGTAGGCGCGGTCGAAGCCGGCGTTTCCCGACGCCTTCCAGGGGGTGACCGTCTCCGAGAAGCCCAGCACGGCGCGGGCGCGGCTGTTCGCGGCGAGGGAGGTGGCGCCGTGCCGGTCGAAGTCGTAGCGGGGCACCAGCGTCAGGTCGAAGCCGGCGCGGAACGCCTCCGCGAAGGCCGCGGCGCCGCCGGGCGTGACGGCGCGCAGGTCGATGCCGCCGCCCGGTTTCGGCTGGGGCGACACCACCGCGTCCACATGCGGGCAAGGGGCGGCGAGGTCGGCCACGGCGGGGCGCACCGCCAGCAGGATGCGCGCCTGCGGCGCCGAGGCCCGCAAGCCGCGCAGGAAGGCTGTGGCGAGCACGAAGTCGCCCGCCTCGTCCAGCTTCACCACCAGGATGCGCCGGGCGGCGGCAAGGTCGAAAACAGCGTCCGTCATGCCGCGCCCATGTCGATGCGGGCGGGTGGCAGGCCGGCGCACCAGCGGCGCCACGCCATGCGGTAACCGGCCTCCACCGCCGCGGTGTAGTCCGCCTCGTCCATCAGGGAGGAACGCGCCATCCGCCCCCTCAGCCCGGCGCGCTGCGCGTCCAGGAAGGCGCGGTCGGTGGCCAGCCGGACGGCGAGCGCCACGTAATCCTCCGCCCGCTCCACCACCAGCGCGCCCAGCCCGACGCTGCCGAGCATCGTGGCACCCCAACGGGAAATCATCGCCTCCCCCACCATCGACAGCACGGGAACCCCCATCCACAGCGCGTCGCAGGTGGTCGTCCCGCCGTTGGCGAAGACGGGGTCCAGCGCACAGTCCAGCCGCACATAATCCTCGTAGGGGTCCGGCGTCGTGCCGCGCAGCAGCAACCGCGTCTCGTCCACCCCATGGGCGGCGAAGGCGTCCAGCACCCGCCGCGCCACCCCGCCGCCGGACAGCCCCCGCCATTTCAGCATCAGCCGCGCGCCGGGCACCGCCGCCAGCACCCGCCCCCACAGCGCGAGGGTGCCGGCGTTCAGCTTCGTCAGGTTGTTGAAGGAGCCGAAGGTGAACACCCCCTCCGTCTCCACCGGCGGACGGTCGGGCGGCGCCACGGCGGACTCCGCGGGGCGGTAGCACAGCACGCTTCCCGGCAGGCGGATCAGCGCCTCCGTATGGAGGGCGTCGGCGCTCGCCGCGGCGAATCGGTGATCGGAGAACTGGTAGTCCATCGCCGTCAGCCCGGTCGTGTTGGGGTAGAGCGGCAGGCTGACCTGGACCGGGGCCGGGCGGCGGATGAACAGCGGCATGCGGTTGCGCGACATGTGCCCGCCGCAGTCCACCAGCACGTCGATGCCGTCCGCCCGGATCAGCTGTTCCAGCTCCCCGTCCGGCAGGGCGGCGACGTCGCGCCAGCGGTCGGCCAACGCCGCGAAACGGGCTGTCGCGGCGTCCTTCGGAAGGTCGTTGTAGTAACAGGTCACCTCCACCACCGACCGGTCGTGGCGCTCGATCAGCGGCAGCAGGAAATGATAGCCCGGTCCCGGATAGCGCTGGAAATCCGGCGACAGATAGCCGACGCGCAGGCGGCGGTCCGGATCGCGGTCCGTGGCCGCGAAGCGCGGGGCGGCGGGCGGCACCGGCATCACCGCCCGTTCGAAGCGCCGATGCTCCGCGAACACCGCGCCGAGGTCCACGTCCTCGGCGAAGCACAGGCAGAACAGCAGGTTGGAGCGCACCTCCGCGTCCCCCGGCGCGCGTTCCAGCGCGGCGCGCAGGGCGGCCACCGCCTCACCATGGCGGCCCAGCGCCATGAAGGCGACGCCGAGGTTGGAGCTTGCCAGCGCCTCCTGCTCCGCGGATCGCAGGGCCAGCGCCCGGCGCAGCAGGGTGACCGCCTCGTCGAAGGCGCCCGCCTTGATGGCGTGGGTGCCGAGGTTGGTCCAGCCGGCGGCCCCGTCGGGCTGCAAGGTCACCGCGCGGCGGAACCAGGCCCGCGCCTCCCCGGGGCGCTTGGCCCGGTGCTGGACGGACCCGGCG
>NZ_JAUJFI010000024.1 GCF_030849505.1 Azospirillum isscasi
CATCAGCGCCGCCAGCCGCTCGATCCCGGCGACCTGCGGCGCCCGCGGCCGGTCGAACGCCACGGCGGCCCACAGCACGGTTTCCGGTGGCGGCAGGTCGGGCGCCAGGACCAGGAAGCGCCGCTCGCAGGCGCCGTCGGCGATCACCACATGGAGACCGTCCGGCGTCGCCAGCACCGCCCGCCGCCCCGGCCCGGCCAACGGATCAGCCGCGGGAGCCACGGGGATCGGCTGCGTGGGAGCTGGGATCAGCCGCACCAGGTCCGGCAGCAGGTCGGGCGTCCAGAAGATCGCCGTGTCGTGGGCGGTCCGGTCCGGGTCCTCGGCGAAAGGACAACCCCCAGCGCCGGCCGACGGCGGCGTGCTCCGCCGAGCGCGGCGCGGCGGCCCGCGTCGCGGCCCTGTACTCGGGGTTGCGGCGCAGGAACTCCCACGCCCAGCCCGCCACCGGCAGCGATGCCGTGTCGGCGTAAGCGGCGGCGGACCGCCAGTCTCTCGTGCCTGTCATGAAACCGTCCTCGTCATGGATGAAGGGACGGATGCGCATCCAAACGCTCAGGTTGTGAAGCGCCGAACGCGCCGGTAGGCCGGCGCGGCGTATCGGGGGATCGATGCAACCGGCACACCCCGATCGAAAGGGGAGGAAGCGCTTGATCGGACAGGGAAAGAGCCGCCCAGCCGGCGTTCGGCGATGCCGGACGGGCAATGCGGCGATGGCGGCTTAATTCAAAACGAGCAGATGGCGGTAGCCGCTTTCGGTCATCCAACGGGCACGGGCGAGATGGCTGGCGTGGGCACGCCGGGCGCGCTCGGGTTCCTCGTCCGGGTCGATGCGCAGGACGATCCGGGCGACCTCGTCGGGGTCGGCGCCGTCCGCCGCGGCGTCGAGCAGGCGCAGGTAGGTGACCAGATGCAGCCGGTCGTAGTCGGTGAGCGTCTCGCCGGTGGGCGCCACGTCGAACACCGGCGCATCGATGCGCGGCTTCCTCATGCGCAGGCTCCTTTCCGTTCGGCGATGCAGACCACCCGCAGGCCGTCGGCTGGCATCGGAATGGTATATGTATCCCGTGGAGACTTTTCCCGCAATGGGGCTCCATCCTGGCGATGGAGGACCTGCCCGATATACTCGCCGCGAACATCCGGCGCCTGCGGCGTGAGCGCGACATCACGCAGGAGGAGCTCGCGCATATCTCGGGCATCGACCGCAGCTACGTCGGCCAGATCGAGCGGGCCGAGCACAAGGCGAGCGTGGTGACGCTCGGCCGGCTGGCGCGGGCGCTGAAGGTGCTTCCCGGCGATCTGCTGGCGCTGCCCCCCGATCACCCCTTCCTCTCCGAACTGGCCGGTTCCACCCGGGACGGCGATGGCGGTGCGTGACGACATACGTGGGTAGGACGCCACAGTTCCGCCACCATTGCTTTTGGGGTGAAAGGGTTGGCAATGCCAACGGTTTCCGGGAGAGGTGCGTGACTTTTTAGGCATATGCCAGCCAATCGGGGCGGCGGCCGAGGGTGCATTCCCATGTTCACGGCGATCCGGAGTCCCGGATCGGCGGATGTCAGGATCAATGGACAGCCGGATATCCAGATCACCGGTTCTCCTTAAATCCGGGTGTGGAAGGGGCCGTGCTCCTGAGCAGCGACCGAGGGTAATCATCGGCACGCCGCCGGATAGACCCACGTCGATGGCGGCGCACCAATGCACGAGTCCACGAATAAAAGAAAATCCCGTTCAACGATTAAACCCGAATTACTCGCCGAAGCGGCGCTATCGAGCATGCGACTTGGCCCCAGGAATTTAGATATATCTAAAACGCATTTGCCAGATAGATGTCACAATAGAGATGCGCTGATCGCGCCCGATCGGCAACGCCGACGCCCCAGTCACTGTACTTTACTTTTTCCCGGGCCTGCCAAAGAGGTGTAACTTACCCGTTCGAATCAGCTCGGCATGGAGAGAAACAATCTCACTAGCAAGCGCATGTAGTTGTTTTACCACACGCCAGAAGTGATCCGGCTGCGTGATCTCCCAATCTTGGGGTATCCAACGGCGATCAACATTCATTTCCGTTGAAGACGTCTCAGTGGCGATGACATCAAGATATTCGTCCGCTTTCGCCCAAAGCTTCAGCTTTGCCGTTTCGATCTCTGGTGTGAGGAACTCACGCTCCGGCTTGTTCCATTCGTAGTAAAACTCACGCAGGGGATCGAGCTTTGCATCGGAGAACGAGAACCCGGCCATGTTGTGCTGATCGATGAAGCCGATAACACCGTTCGATGATAGGAGCTGAGATATTTCATCGAACAGCTTTTGGTCGTGCTCCCGCGCCCGGTCGGCAGACGGCCTGAACTGCGGAAAGTGCTTAAAGAAAACCGCGTCGTCAGCCGCCAAGTCCTGACAGATGTCCTCCCAGAACAGGACAGCCACCGGAAACTGGCCCGCCTTCTTTCTGCGCTGAGAAATGAGCCGAACTTGTTTCTGAATGGCAACGTCACGCTTCGCCGTAGTGGCGATGTAAAGAGCGTCGATAGGAGGCTGAAAGGTCTCAGCCTGCTTAATTTCAGCTTTTATAGTGGTGATGGCGACGCCATCTACCGTGTTTTTGCCCTGGACACCGATATGCCGCCCGTCAGCAGCATGCCCGAAGATGTCAACGCCATCCTGGCGCTGGCCCTGTCGGCCGTGGCGGTACAAGTCGGTCGAGTTCCATCGCAGCTTGGCTGCCGAAAGCGCAATCTCCTCGAACTCATCCCATGAGCGGGGCGGCGGCAGCACCAATCCTGCGAGCGTCGGCATCAGGCTAGCGCCCATACTGCGAGCACAAGCCCGACGATGCTGGCCAGACCGGCCACCACCTGAAACGTCCTGTTCTCGGCCATCCAGATCAGCGCCGTCCGCACCCTGCCGCCGTGCATCTCCCACCAAGTGGTGTTGGTCTTCAGATTGCGGTCATGCGCGCGGCCTGCGATGTTGGCGATCACATCGACCTTGCGCAGCGTTGATTGGTGGAGCGCGGCGAAGTTGCGCTCTTCAAATGCTTTCGCCTCTTCGGCCCCGTTCAGGAAGTCGCGCGGCGCGATATGGTTCTTGGCGAGCAGCTTCTCCATGCGGGGATGATCGATATAGCCGACGCCATAGATGTCGATCAGCAGTCGGGACAGGTCGTACTTCTTGTCGTCCTCGACGAAATAAGCAGGATCTTCGCCCAGCACCCGGAACCGGTGCTCGATGGCCTGAAAGCCGTAATTCACGTCCCGCATGTTCCAGTGCAGGTACTTCATGCCCCGGTGGCTGCCGAGATGGACGAAGAAGGCCGCGAGCATCTCCTTCTCAAGATCATCGTAATGCTGCTCGATTTGGTTGAACGGAATGCGCCGCCGCTCGGCCACCTGATGGATCGAGAACGAGACCGTCTGCGCGGAATCGAGTTTGCGCAGCGCTACTGACGTGATCCGTGGAGAACGCCCTTCAACCCGGTCGTAGAAGCTCTCGCAGGAATAATGGATGACCCAGACATTCGCGGCGTCTGCGAAGAGTCTGTCGAGCGCGGACAGGGCGACCCTTTGCCTTGCCGGGTTTGGCGCTGTCATGACCGGCCCTGCTTTGAGAGGAACGTGCACACGGCGCAGGCCACGCTGACAACAAGCTCGGCCTCTTCCGATGAAACCGCCTGCCCCTCGCGGACATGACGTGCGCGTTCCGACGCATAGCCCCAAAGCTTCTCGACCGCCGTATCCAAGGGCGGTGTGAGTGCAAGGCGCGGCACGAGACGCCCCAGGGTGAGGTTCGGCGCTCCCGTCACATTGCGGGCGGTGCATTCGAGCGCGGCGATGGAATGCTGGATTGCGCCGGTTACATCCGGCTTCGGCCGCCGCGAGATATCGGCAAGCGCTTCGTGGACTTCATTCGCCGCCGCGCTGCGCCCGGTCTGCGCGAGGACGGCAGCGGCCTCGCGGGTCGCCTCAGTAAAGACCTCCGAGCCCCGGTAGACGATCCGGCCATCCGTCATCTGCCAGCCGATACCGTTCTCCCGGAGATACCCGTTAAGCCTCTCCTGAAAGATATCGGCCCCGCCCGAATACTGCGCCGCGAACGCGGCGTGGATCGCCTCAGCGATGTCGTACACCTTGAACCATGGGCAGTCCTCGATGAGGCCGTTCACCTCATCCCAGATGTTCGGATACTCAGACCAGTTCGATGGGTCGGGGCGGACCAGCAGGACCGCGCAGATTACCTTGCGCATCGCGCCGGGACTCATCCCCGCGTCCTGCGCGATCAGCGGAATGGCGAAGCGCAGCCCTTCCGGCGCGTCCTCGCGGACGACGATCTCCTGCTCCGTTCTGCGATATCCGTGGCGATCTGAGAAACGTCCCTGCATGCACTGCTCCGCGCCGTCAGATAAAGAGACGGTAATCATAGGAGGAAGCACCGAACCGCTGGAGCAGCGAACCAATGCGGGCGATTTCACCGGACGATTGAAGGGTCGCCGGGAACTTGGTGTAGAGGTCGAACGTGTTCCAGTTCATCTTGGAAAGGCCGAGTATCTCCGCCGCTAACTGGTCGAGCAGTGTTGCCCCGGCGTGCTGCCGCAGCGCGAGCGGGGCGGGAATCCGCCTTTTGCCTTGAAAGTACTTGAGGCTCGGATTGACGGCGGCGGTCGCGCCGTGGACCCACAGCAAGGCCGAAAAGTCGTCGAGATTCATGACAGTCCCGCGTCTTACTGGGTAACCGACATTCCCCAGATGGACGGACCATCCACCCATCTGGCCGCGAATTATATCCACTCCAATGGGGCGCAGGAAGCGTGTGCCGCGCCCCTCTTCGTCCAAAACGTCGCAGATGGTGGTCGCTCCAGCTTCTGAAGCCCGCCTTTGGGGCGCTGGCAAACCATTCTGCAACACGCCGGACGCACTTTGCCTTTCGGGAGACACCGCCGATCCACCCGGCTGCCGTCACCATGGTGCGACAGGCCGTGGTCGGAGGTTGCCGATTCGCTCCAGCAAGTCCCGGAACAGATCGCGGGGCACCGCCACCTCGGCCATCTGGAAGACGGTGTAGCGGGCATGCGCGATCACCTTGGTGCCGATCTTCACCACCTTCTCCCGGATCGTGGTCAACGACCAGCGTGCCATCTCGTCCGGCAGGACCAGAGTGCGCAGGAAGTTGGCGAGATTGTAGGCGAGCGCGTGGAGTTGCAGGTGGACGGCGTTGGCCTTCATCGCGTGGCAGGACAACCGCATCCACCTGACCGCGTTCTTGCCCTCCTTGATCCACTGCTCGGCCGTACCGCGCTGGTTGTAGAAGGCCACCGCCTTCGAGGCGGGCCGGGTCAGGTTGGTGACCAGGAAGCCGACGGGGGGGTAGAGTTCGCCCGGATGCCACTCGACCGCCACCACCACCCGGCGCTTCCGGCTCCACGATCCGGTCTGGTAGGTGAAGCTCGCGTGGAAGCGCCGAAGATGGTTCGGCGGACGCCCGACGGGCCGCTTGAGCAGATGGGCGATGCGCCCCTGGAGCACGCTGTTGGCCTTGAGGCGGATCACGCACTTATAGCTCTCGGCCTCCAGGAACTTGCACAAGTCCGGCAGGGCGAAAGCGGCGTCGCCACGGAAGTAGCGCCGCTTGGTCGTCTCCCGGTACCGCGCGACCACGGGTTTCAGCACCACCCGCCAGCCGTCGGCACTGTGAACGTTCCCCAGACGCAGGGCGCACCGCTCCAGGTCGCCGAACTGGTTGAACACGAACAGCGGATGGTAGCAGGTACAGCGAAGTGGCCGTTGTAGGCGGTCCCCTCCTGGTCTCCGTGGGTCGGGCTGACGCTGGAGTCCATGTCCAGCACCACAGCCGTCGTCGGGCGGCGGGCGTGCACGGCGTCGATCCATCGTCCCGACAAATCGGCCAGCGCCATCAGATTGGCCTCGCTGGTCAGCGTTCCGGTCTCGAACCGCCCCATCTGGCTCGTGGAGGCGGCCTCCTCGGTTGTTACTCACCCGCCGACGATCCAGCGCATGGCCGGATCGCGGCCGAGGCGGTCGGCGTCGTTCACGTCCTCGTATCCGGCCAGTGGCCCGAACACGGCATGTCGGAACTGGGCAAGCAGGGTGTGGCGGCCGTTGCGTCCCGTCCGCACATCGGCAAGGTTCACGATTTGGGGAGCCATGCGACCGATAGTGGCGACCGGCGGTGACGGGAAGAGCGCGCCGGCAGGCGTCCTCCCGCCACACGACGAGGCTCCTGGCCGCGACGCACGGCGCCGCCTCAGGCGGGCGGCGCCTCCTTGATGAACACCGGCGCGTCGGTGGCGCGGTCCATCCCCGCCTGCCGGGCGAGGAGCCGGTCCAGTTCGGCCCGGGCCTGGGCGCGTTCGCGGCGGGTCAGGGCACAGGATACCAGCTCGGCCCGCAGTTCCCGGACCTGGTCGTGAATGGTGAGCATCGTCCCCTCCTCTGGTTTTGAAGACGAGGGGGCGTCACGATGCCGGAACGGTCCGGGTCGAGGATCGCCGCAGGCGACCGGCCTGCCGGCGAGCGGGGGAGCCAAAAGGCGCAGCCTTTTGGGGGGACCGCTCGTCCTCGAGGCGGGCCGCTCCGGCATGGTAGGCTGGGACGTCCGAAGAGACAGACGGACTTTCGGGAGCGCAGGGACTCCCCATCTCGGCCCGCGATCGGTCGCACGGCCATCACGAGCGGCGGCGATGGCCCGGAGCCGGCCGCGGCGCTCCCCCGGGGCGCCGCAACCGGCGGCCGGCCTCAGCGGGACCAGATCAGGGCGTAGCCACCGTCGATCTCGACCAGGCTGGCGTAGATCGGCGCGGGGAAGCTCGGGTCGTCCAGCTTGACCGAGTGGTAGTCGCGACCGGTTTCCTTGGCGGTCTTGCGCCAGCCGGCGCCGATTTCGATCCCGTTGCTCTGGGCGCGCAGGTCGGGAGCCTTGTCGCTGTCCTTGGCGGCCGGGACGAAGCGGGCCTTGATGTTGAGGGTGAGCGTCCGGATGATCCCGGTGAAGGTGCCGTCGTCGTTGCGGGTGAAGGTGCCGATCTGAGCCATAGTCGCCTCCTGCGGGGTTCGGCCGCGACCACCGCGGCCTTGATGGCGATCACAAGGGCGCCGGGCGACCGGCCTGCACCCGAAGGGCCGCAGCGCAGCGGAGGACGGCCGGGGGCCAGGCTTCTTGCCTCGCGAGGAAGCCGCACACAGGCGCAGCCGAGCACGGCGGGGAAGAAGGCCGGCTCCCGCCGGTTGCGGGATCGAGGTCGGGCTGCTCCGCAGCCGCACCCGGCGTCAGGGTCGCCAGCTGGAAAGGCCGCCGTGGTCGAGCCGCGAGCCGTTCCGCCGGAGACGACACCGCTCACGGCGCCGCAGCGCAACGCCGGATGCAACCGTGCCGGAAACTGGGCAGTTTCCCGGTCACATGGCCTCGGTCCCGGAGAAGGACCATGAACGGCTCCCACCCGCCGTGGTAGCGTCGCCTGATAGAGCGATTCGGCGGAGATGGATGCATGACCCCGGAGCGGTGCCGGTTCTTCCGGCGTCAACTGGGATGGTCGCAGGAAGCCCTCACCGAGAAGGCGACGCTGTCGGTGTCGGCGGTGCGCGCCTTCGAGCTCGGCAGGGGCTCGTCGCGGGGCTACGTGCCGGGCAGCCTCCGGCGGGCCTTCGAAGCCGTGGGTGTCCGCACGGACAGCGACGAAGCACCGCGAACAGCCACGGCGGATTGAGACCTTCAGGCACAGGGAATGGCCGGTGGCGGGTGATCGCCATGGGAAAGGGCCAAAGATTGACGGTGATGGATCGTCATCGGAGGCGCCCGACGTTCCCGCCGTGGTTGGGATCGCCCTGCGCCCGGAATCGGGCCCCGCCGTCGCCAGCCTTGCAGGAGGAAGGCACGTCGCGGGAGATGCGCCAGGGATCGACGGTCGTCAGACTCGAGACACCGCAGGTGACTCGATTCACGAGAGCCCGGCGCGCGGGCCTGCCCGCGCGGGCGCCACATCGCCTCGGTCACGAAGGACCCCGGTCATCCTTTGCCGGATAATGGGAGCAGCAGCTTTGTGCCATCATGCGGGAACGTCCGCAGGGCGTGCATTCCTGGAGATGCCCCCTGCCCACGGCACGGCTTTCGGCTGACGGACACCATCATCCGCGGCATAGATTGGCACGGCACGGCCCCGCCGATGTGACCTATACGCCGCCCGGGAGTTTGGACCGCATCGCCTCTCTCCGGTCGAAACGCCGGCCATCCGCCACGAACGTGCCGTCGCCGACGGCGTGGATCAGTCTCTTCTCCTTGCGGCCGCCGTCGATATGGGCGGCCACCCCCCGGAGCACCACGATGTCGTGATGCCCGATGACGTCGGCGACGCGGCATTCGATGTTGGCAAGGCACTCGGCGATGAGCGGCGCCCGGACGTGCTACGCCGTCACACGGGTCAGCCAAACCTCGCGAACTTGTCCGTGTCCCTCCCAGAACAGGTTCCCCCCCGACGACGGTGTCGAGAAGATCCACCGTGGGGACCGCGATCACGCACTCCTTCGTCCTGGTGAGCGCGGCGTAGGAGTGGTTCCAGGCTCCGGTGGTGATGGCGAACTTCGCCGTGAAGTCCAGCACCGTCGTCCAGGAGATGGTCATCACGTTGTCCGTGCGGCCGTCGCTCGTCGTCACCAGGACGACCGGCCCCGGCTCGATCAACGTGAACGCCCTGCTGATCGACAGATCTTCCAACCCTGCCTCCCCCCGCAGACGATGCATTCCGGCGAAAGCCGCAAGGTGGAGAAGGCGACGGACTCCGTGGACACGGGAGGGCCGCTGCACATGGTGCCTTGACTACGCCGGCATACACCGTCTTCCAGATGGCCAAGGAGCGGTACTACAGGAGATGCTTGGGGCCTAATGATGCGAATGGACGCCCCCGGCCAAGAACGACGACGCGATGCTGACGACGGAGGCCACACGATGAGGATGGGCGCTCGACACCCGAAGTGCGCCTTCGGTGTTGCGGAATGGACCGCCATCGTGACTTCCGGCACCGGGTTGGGCACGCCCCCCAGTTATCGTAGCTGATGCCGCACCATCGGTCACGCTTTCGCTTCCCGACAGGACGTCGCTTGGTCTATCCTGCTCTCAGCAGTTGCCGAAAGTTGCGCCAATCTGGGAAATGGCGGATTATTCATAAGGTGATCTCGCGGAGAGGAGGCAATACGTGAGCACTATCACCGCCAACGTTGAAGATTTTCTTCAGCTTCTGGCTCAGGCATCGTTTGGATGGTTGGCCGAAGAGATTCGAGACTTCATTGAAGATGGCCTGATCACTGTGCCGTCCACCGGAATGCTAAAATCAGGAGACGAGCTTGAAGGACAATCACGCCCCTACATCCCCTTAGAACAGGCCGATATCGTCTGTCGCTTTCTGACGCTTCGACTGATCGAGCCTTTCAAAAAATTCAAAGAAGGGGAAAAAATTTTCTGGGAAATTGCAGGTAGAAACTCCAACATCTTGATTTTAACATCGGCAAGCACTGTCAATTTTTATGATGGCAACGCAGAAGGCCATATCCAAATGCTGGAACGCAAACTCCCCGAAATCAGGCGAGAATTGTCGGTCTAGGAGACAAACATGCCACTCCCTATCACCTTAGTTTCGGATCTGAACACCATATTTTCCGGATTGGCAGGAGCTGGTTCCTCATATTCAACGCTTAGAGGGCAAGGAAAGCAATTTGAATTCTGGTTGACAATGCGTTTTGCCCAGCGATGCATCGCCGAAGGGCATACCGTCGAAGTGCGTCGTGGTGACGATACCGTCATCGATGCGGCAAATCCTGGTGTGTTTTACGTACGAGGCGGACCGGGGGCTATACACGGGCTAAACCCCAAGGCGCCTGGATTTATCTGGGTAAAAACTTCATCTGACGAATATGAAATTCACGGTAGTCTTCAATACATAGGACGCAGCGGAGCTCGCCATGAATATGACATTTCTGTCCTGCCCCGCTCGATCGGCGACGCTCTGAGAACCGCGCCAGGGGGGCGAGCACAAGGAGGACGGCCGTATGGATTGCCGATCATCGGCATCGAATGCAAGGATAAGGCGAACAACGCGCCTTTGGATGAAATGCGCGCCTGCATTGCTCGCCTGTTCGACAATACCGTGCTGAACAAAGGAATGTGCTGCGCAGATAACCAATGGACGTCCTTAACCTATGGTGCTGCACAGGTTCGATACGTTGATGCCTTCAAGGCCGGTTTCTTTGCAGTGGCAAGGGTGGGAGGGTTTCAAAAAGGAGCGGAGACGCTGGCATCCCACTTCCATATCGACACCCTCGAGAACATGTACGCGCCAAGTGCCAGTGATCTCGTGGCATTGGAAGACGGTATTGCCAAACACCTGCCTTGACGCCCCGCGAGTACCGCGGAAGCGACGGGCCGCGGTGCTCTACACTTCGAACGCCCGGTCATGCGTGACCGACGGCACCATGCCATACGCGCCCTCCATCGCATCTAGTGACGCGAGTCAAACAGGGGGTTACGTTCTATAAGGGATGTCGGCACGCTGCGGGGCATGGATGTCTCCCGCTGGGCCATTTACCTGAAGCTCGCTCCCGCCGACCGACGTCGGCTGGAGGATCTCGTCCACAGCGGCAACACCCCGCAGAAGCTGGTGCCGCGTGCCCGCATCGCGCTGCTGAGCGACGGCACGCGCCTGAACGGTGCCATTGCTCAGGGAGCGCACCCAGCCGGGGTTGCCGATGGCTGAGGGCCAGCCCGCCACGCAGACCAACGACTATACCCGCCATGGCAGGACGACGCTGTTCGCGGCGCTGAACGTGCTGAACGGCACGGTGCTTGGACAGTGCGGTACCCATCCGGTGAGAGACGCGGATGCTCAGCGGCTCGGTCAGGAATCCATCCTGAGGGTGTGGATCAGGTCCTTGAGGTTCTCGATGCCGTGTACGCCTCCGGTGAGCGCCGCCTTGGCAAAGTGGGGTGCGACGTCTGAGGTTTGCGTGGCGCGTCATCGCGCGGACGCAAACGAGTTGCAAACGTCATGGCTTATCAGCGGGTCGAGGTTCTGACGGGAACGGAGCGGCGGCGGAATTACACGCCGGCGGAGAAGGTGCGGATGGTCGAGGAGGCGTTCCGCCCCGGCATGGTGGTGACGGACGCGGCCCGCCGGCTGGGTGTGCACGAAAGCCTGCTGTATCGCTGGCGGGGGCTGATGAAGGCCACAGGGACTGCCGCGGCCGAACCGTCCAGTTTCGTAGCGGTGACCATCACGCCGGAGCCGACCGTCACGGAACCGCCGGTCGCAGAGCCCCCTGGACCGGTGCCGCCTCCGGCGACGGCCACGAGCCCGGCGATCCTCGAGGTCATTCTTCCCAGCGGGGCGCGCCTGCGCCTAGAAGGGCCGGTTGACCCGGCCCTGGCGGCGGCCGTCGTCGGTGCCCTGGCATGATCCCGGTGCCGAGCGGGGTGCGGGTATGGCTGGCCAGCGGGCACACCGACATGCGCAAGGGCTGGGCGAGCTTGGCGTTGCTGGTTCAGGAGCGCTTCGCCCAAGACCCGCACAGCGGCCATCTCTTCATCTTCCGTGGGCGCCGCGGCGATCTGGTGAAGATCATCTGGTATGACGGCCAGGGCAGTTGCCTGTTCATGAAGAGGCTGGAACGGGGCCGTTTCATCTGGCCCACGCCGGCGGACGGCGCGGTGTCGATCTCGGTCGGGCAGATGGGTTATCTGCTCGAGGGCATCGACTGGCGCAACCCACAGAAGACCTGGCGCCCCGAGGCCGCGGGGTGACTGCGACACGGTGAATCGACGGGGCGGTTCAGGGGGGATTGCGGCGGCTCGCCGGCGCGATCCCAGGTAAACTGGCGCCATGACCGCCGCCCCGCTCCCCTCCACCTCGGCCGACGACATCGCCAGCCTGCGCGCCGCCTTGGTGCAGGCCGAGGCGCGGGCGGACGCCGCGGAAGCCGAAGCGGCCCGGGCCAGGGCGGTGGCGTCGAACACCGAGGCCCTGATCGCCAGCCTGAAGCTGGAGATCGAGAAGCTCCGGCGCGACCTCTACGGCACGCGCTCCGAGCGCAAGGCGCGCCTGCTCGACCAGCTGGAGTTCCAGCTCGAAGAGCTGGAAGCGACGGCCAGCGAGGACGAGCTGGCGGCCGAGCAGGCCACCGCCAAAACCACGGCGGTGGCGGCCTTCACGCGCAAGCGGCCATCGCGCCAACCCTTTCCCGACCACCTGCCGCGCGAGCGCGTGGTTGTGCCGGCCCCGGCGAGTTGCCCGTGCTGCGGCTCGGACAAGCTGTGCAAGCTGGGCGAGACGATCACCGAGACGCTGGAGGTGATCCCGCGCCAATGGAAGGTGATCCAGACGGTGCGCGAGCGGTTCTCCTGCCGGGCCTGCGAGACGATCAGCCAGCCGCCGGCGCCGTTCCATGCCACCCCGCGGGGTTGGGCCGGCCCCAACCTGCTGGCCACCGTTCTCTTTGAGAAGTTCGGCCAGCATCAGCCGCTGAACCGGCAGGCCGAACGCTTTGCGCGCGAGGGCGTGCCGCTCAGCCTGTCCACCCTGGCCGACCAGGTGGGCACCGCCGCCGCGGTGCTGAAGCCGCTGCACGACCTGATCGCGGCGCATGTGATGGCGGCCGAGCGGCTGCATGGCGACGACACGCCGGTGCCGGTGCTGGCCAAGGGCAAGACCGACACCGGGCGGCTGTGGGTGTATGTGCGCGACGACCGGCCGTTCGCCGGCCAAGCCCCACCGGCGGCGCTGTTCCACTATTCGCGCGACCGCAAGGGCGAACACCCCGAACGGCAGCTGGCCGGCTTCATGGGCTGGCTGCAGGCCGATGCGTTCGCCGGCTACAACCGGCTGTACGAACCCGACCGCCAGCCGGGGCCGATCCGTGCCGCGCTATGTTGGGCGCATGCACGGCGCGGCTTCTTCAAGTTGGCCGACATCGCCGCGAACACCAAGCGCGGTAAGGATGCCCCGCCGATCTCACCGCTGGCGCTGGAGGCCGTGACGCGCATCGACGCCCTCTTCGATCTCGAGCGCGCCTTGAGTGGCAAGCCGGCGGCCGAGCGGCTGGCGGCCCGCCAGGAGCACGGCGCCGCTCTGGTAGGCGCGCTGGAGGACTGGATGCGGGCGGAGCGCGCCCGGCTCTCCCGCCATGCCCCCGTGGCCAAGGCGATGGACTATATGCTGACGCGCTGGGACGGCTTCACCCGGTTCCTCGGCGATGGCCGGCTGTGCCTGACGAACAACGCCGCCGAACGCGGCCTGCGCGGGATCGCCCTGGGCAGAAAGGCGTGGCTGTTCTGCGGCTCCGATCGCGGCGGCCAACGGGCGGCGATCATGTACGGCCTGATCACCACCGCCAAGCTCAACGATGTCGACCCGCAGGCGTGGCTGGCCGACGTGCTGGCCCGCATCGCCGACTTGCCGCAGAACCGCCTGCCCGAACTGCTGCCTTGGAATTGGAAGGCAGCCTGACCGCGGCACTCACCGGATGCTTACGATGCCGTCGTCGGTGAGGGCGTAGAACCACTGCTCGCCTGGGCGGGACCGACGGTTCCGGCGTCGGCACGGCTGAAGTCTCCGCCGGCGGCTCGCCGGTGGCGACGGTGACCGGCAGGAAGGCGGGCAGCCGCGGCTGCGGACCGAAGAACTGGCGGCGCCAGCGGTACAGCAGGCTGACGTCCACGCCCAGGCGCCGGGCGACCCCCGTCGCCTTCGCGCCCGGCCGGAACGCCTCTTCGACCAGCCGCAGCTTCTCCTCGTCGCTGAACTGCCGCCGCCGCTCCACTCCCGTGATCACCTCGACGCGCTGGATAGCCATAGGGACTGCCATAGGGATAGCCATAGGGACAGACCCGATGATTCAGCTTCCGGCTCCGGTCACAAGGCGGCACTCGGCGGAGGGGTACACAGTGCGCCGCGTGCCACCGGCATCAGGAGTTCCTTCGCTTCCTCAACGCCGTCGAGACGGCGGTGCCAGTCGGCAAGGTGGTGCACGTGATCCTGGACAACTACGCCACCCACAAGCACCCGAAAGTCCGCGTCTGGTTGGAGAAGCACCCGCGGTGGGTCTTCCACTTCACGCCGACCTCGGCGTCCTGGCTGAACGCGGTCGAGGGCTTCTTTGTCAAACTGACGACCAAACGCCTGCGCCGGGGCAGCTTTCGCGACATCGTGGACCTGCAAGCCGCCATCCACCGCTTCATCAAGGAACACAACAAGACCGCCAAGCGCTTCGTCTGGACAGCTGACCCCGACCACATCATCGAGCGCATCAACGAAGCGAAACAGGCGTCAGATTCGATCCACTAGAGTTCCACCGCGACCGGCGCATCCTCTTCTGGAAGTCCTGTCTCGGCGGCTTCCTTTTCATGGCTCACGAGGATTTGGCACCATGGGATGCTTCCTTTTCGTCGCACGAACTGTAGGGTTGTAAGGATGCCGAATGCTTCCTCTCCATCAAGCTGACCATCTCGACATAGTTTGTCGACGAATAGCATCTGGTTGCCCGGTTGCTTAAGGGAGCCGACCTGAGTCTTGGCATCGGCGTCCAGCTCTTTGTCCGGAATGGTCAGCAGCGCATCCAAAAGCGCGGAGGCGAAGCTGCGGTGGTAGATGACTCGGGGCTTGTCGGAGGATCCCCGCTTGGGAATGACGGCGCAGGACGCGGTATCGGGCATCGGCAACCGGAGTTCGACGGGCTCGCCTTCATCGCGCCTTACAACCACTTTCGCTTGGGCGGTCATCGCCATGGCGGGGGCCACAGCCAGCCCGACCCGCCCAAGATCTGCCAACACGCGCCGCTGCAATTCATAGGCATAAAGTGGTCGCAGCGTACCAACGAGGCGATAACCATCGTCTCCGATATCGGGATAATCGATCGTCCGAATATCCTTGGCATTCCAAACGATGTTGAGTGGTTTGTTGTCCAGCATGAAGAAGTCGGCAATTGAGCTGTCCGGAGCGTCAATCGCCTGAAGTATTCCTGAAACGACCGTCAACCTCTTGGCGCTTCGCTTGTTTCTGCGCAGGACGAGGTCACACTCGGGGGTGACCGTGGCAAGGAGTTCGTCAGGACGATCCTTGTGAACGTATAAGTCGCCCGTTCGAAGATCAGTGCCTTGACGGGTGGGCCTGGCGTCCACCCGGGCGCGAAAATAGAGCTCGGCGATATGAAGCGTCGGGCCGTCGAATGCGCCTTCGATCTGGCTTCCGGGCTTGTTCTTGAATGCACCATCATCCAGCGTCTTAAAACTCTGATCTCCCCATTTGACGGACCGCGCTATACCATCGATCAGGACTTCTCCAAATAACCACTCAAGGTAGGAGCTGAGCGGCTGACCTTCCTCGGCCAAGCGGAACCGTGCAAGATAGGCGAAGTCCTTCAACTCCAGTTCGGTGATCAGGTCCCAGACCGTGGCGGCAGCCTGATCGAGACCACTCTTCCACTGGGCCAACCCCTCCTCGACAGCCCCTGCGAATCTATGGCGTTGCGCAATATCGAGAAGGGCATCGACTGCATCGCCAGACACTCTGATCGATCCATCGTCCTCTTCGTCGAGCTCCTCCTTGGAGAGATAATGAAAGCGGCTGGCGAATACCTTTCTTTCTTCCCGAATTTCGCGCCGGAATGCATGCGCTTCCTTCCGCACAGAATGCGATGACATCAGCATAACGGAGGGGCCTATGCCCGGCTTGTTGAGGAGAACCCGGCGAAGCATCTCGAGGGAACCTCGCCGCGCCGCCTGCCCCTGCGCTTCGTCCGGATTGCCGTCGGGGGACAGCGTTGCATCGAGATAATAGTCGACAAAGACGACGTCGGGTTTCAGCGCGTCGAAATCGACACCGCTTGCGTCCGAGCCGATACGCGTGACCGTCAGCTTGCTACACGTAGCAAGAAGGAGAAGCAGTGGGCGGACACGGCGGAGATTGTCGCCCTTTAGGACCGAAAAGCTGCCCGCAGGATCGAACTTGTCATCGAATTTTTCAACATATTTGGCATAAAGCTTGGAAACGACGATCTGCAGCTCGTCCGCGGTATACTCCGATGCCGTGATTGCATCTCGGGCAGCCTTCGCCTCTTCGGGGGTCACGCCAGCCTTTTTAAGCACCGCAGCGCTTGCCTCTTTCTCAAGCAGATCGAGAAACTCGCCGGCCACCTCGTCACTTAGGGCCGGCGGGTCGAACGCATCATCAATGATGACGACCTTGCGGATCTCGCCCTTCTCTATGGCTGCCCGGATACGCGCCTCCTGCTTCATCCCTCAGCCCCCCATGTCCAAGACGAACATATTCAGGCGTCCTGGCCGCATGCGGCCCGCCACCTGATCCATGTAGAGCTGCCAGTCATGATGGTTAGCAAGCTCGCGCGAGATATAGAGTCCCAGCCCACGCCCCTGCGCGGCCGGCTTCGAACTAATGAAGGGCTGAAAAATCAGTTCCCGGCGCTCCGGTGCCACCCCAGGCCCATTGTCCTCGATTGTTAGGGTGCGTTCGTCCGGATCGATCCTGACCCAGATCTTGGGCACAAATCCAGTCTGACACTTTTCTTGTTGCTTGAGCCAGTACATTGCATTTGTGAGCAGGTTCTCAACGATCTGGATCACCATGCCCCGGACTGCCCTGATGACTAAGTGATTGCGCTCGAATTCGATGGTGACGCCGTGCCGCTCGAACTCGTTTTGATGGGCCGCCAGAATGTCGTCGACGACTGCTTCCAACTCGAAGCGGCTCTTGGATTGCCGGCGTTCGCCGGTCAGCTCGTCGAAGGCCGAAATGCGCTTCTGCAAGGTGAGGAGCTGCGCCTGGAGCGAGCGAAGTGCCGCGTCGCGGCCTTGTCCCTGACTATCGGCGAGCACCTTCAGCGTATAGGAAACCGAGCGATCGAGTTCGTGGAAGATGAAATCGGTCATCAGGCCGATGCCGGCGAGATATACAAATTTCTCCCGCTCGTCGGTGACCTCCTTCACTGCCTCGTCGATGCGGCGCACGAGCCCCGCACACTGATCCGCGAGCCTGTCGACGCCGACGGCGACCCGATCGACCAGCGACCTCGCCGACGGATCGACCCGGGATCGCAGCTGATTGATGACGTCCTGGACCTGATCCTGAGTGTCGCGGAACGCCAGGGCCCGCTCTTCAGCTTCCCGCTTCGAGATCCGTTCCTGCTCGTCGATGTCGTTAATGAGTGAGCGTAGCTCGACGTGAAGCACCCACATGAGAATCGTCTTCAGCGCCGTGGCGGCATCAGAGTCGACAAGGCCTTGGCGGTTGGTCTGCTCGCTAAGGGCGGTATGCGGTGCTCGGACACGGACACGGCCGATGACCTGCTGACGATTGAGTTTAAAGCCCGACAGACCGAACGCCGTCGCGTCCAGGGCGAGCCAGTCGTCGGAAGGCTCACCATAAGGCAGCACCCTGAACCCGTAGCGGTACAGCATCGGCCCGCCGGACCATTGCGCGACCTGTTCGCGGGTTTCGGATGACGTGAGAGTAAGACCCGGGACTTTCTCGACGATACGCCGATTGAACCAGTAGATATCGAACTCGAATGGTCCCAAATCGCGCAGAGCTTGCGGGCGCAGCGGGACGTTCTGAATGGCGGCATGCCCGCGCTTCCCCCGCCGCTTGATGGCGTCCTGGGCAAGCGAGTAGATTTCGGCTCCGCGCTGGTTGATTGGCCTGTCGGCACCATAGCGGTGGTAGGCGATCGTTCCCTCGAGGACGGGCTCGTTGCCTGCAAAGTATAGCTTTCCCTTCGCGGACGCATGAGCGGCATCCAGCAAGGTCTTCGGTACCGAAGGCACCACCAGACGCGTCGTGTTGTGATAGACGGTTAGCAGGCGATTGGCGGCTCCCGATTCGAAAGGATCCACCATTCTCGCGATCTTGCCTTGGAGCAGGTCGCGGAAGCGATCGATGTCCCAGTCACCATGAAGACCTAGGATGCGTACCAGCGTGCCTTGCTGTGCGGTGTCATCCTTCGCCGCGCCATCTTCCGGATTGAACGAGATTTCGTCGATGTCCATTTCGCGATCGTGCGAAAATAACGACCAGTCAATGTCGAGAAAATGCCAGTGTGTTTCGCCGGTCTTGGTCGTGACGACCTCTAGACGATCGCCCAGCCGCATCGTCGAGAGGCGACCCACACCCTTGTCCCCGAGATATTCGGCACCGCCTATATTGGCGGCCCGGCGGGACCGTGTGCCGATCCGCAGGAACACGCTGGAGAGTTCCCCCAGCAACATACCAGTGCCGTCGTCATCTACCTCGATCCAATTGCGCAAGGCATAGGCGGAGGCGAGAGCTGTCGCAAAGTCATTACGGGAGCTCGATGCTTTCCGGAGTTCCTGCATGAAAGCTTCTGCATCGTCGGCGTCGGCATTGGAAGGGATCGCAGCCTCGATCTGGTCGAGCACATATGCAATCGTTGCACGCTTACGATCAGGCGTAAGAGCATCACCTGCCAGCAAGTCAAGGGCACGTTGATAGTCCTTGCGTGCCAACATGATGTGCGCATTGATTCTTACGGTTGGCGAGCCGGCATCGACCGCATTCTTGATCAGCTCATAGAGTGCAACCTCGTCGGAACTGATAAGCTCCTTGCCGAGTTCAAGAATTGTCCTAGCGGAAAATGTAAAGGAAGCCATTAGCCCGATGCCTCTCACTTCTACCACAAATTGATAGGGCGTTGAACCATCGGAAGCCGTGCAGACAAATCGCCTTCGAGATACGACAGCTCACCGCAGGGTGCAAGCACTGTCAGAGGCTGCAAATCAGGCAACCTTCCGGTTCCTCCTCTTCATGCTCAGCTCCTCCCAGCACAGCTGCCAGAGGAAGATTCTCCCGTCGGGCAGCGCGACGCGCGGAAGAAGCTTCCCAGTTACGCTCAATCTGTGCCATGCGTTCGGGGCGTTCCAACTCGGAAAGCGACTCCCTGCTGCACCAAGTGAAACCTTCGCTCACTAGAGCACTACGTTCCTCGTATTCCTTGGCCCGCTCGAAGAGATCCGGATGGCGCCGTTTCAGACGCACCCATTCGACCTTCTGTTGGTAGAAACAGAAGTAGCAGCCCGATCGCGATCTGCCCCATTCCATGTAGGGTGGAAGCCCTAGGCCGCTGTCTTCAAGAATCCTAATGATGTCAGCGCGCACCAGTCCGTCTTCTTGAAAAGGATACACTGCCGTGATGTTGGGCTTCGTACTGATGTAACCGACCCGCTTCTCGTCAGCCCGGAGCCCAACATAGTTAATGGTTGGATCGTCGCCGATGTACGCCTCGAATGGCTTGAGCTTCAGCATCTTTGTGCACCAGCGCCGGTGGTTCGACGGCAGCATGTCACCGTATACGGCTAGCCAGTGATCGAAAGTATCTTCCGGCGTGGTGCGGGTGACGGGACGGCCGAGGATGCTTTCGAGACGCGCCATATAGTCGTACGTCTCGGGAAGTTCCTTGCCGGTATCGTGGAATATGTACTCCATGTCGGGCACGCGGTCGCGCAAATAGACGGCCAGCGCCGCACTGTCCTTGCCACCGGAGAGACTAAGAACGTGCCTGATCATGCGCGATCCCGCTTCTGTTCTTCTGCATCGAGCAGACTGTTTTCTTTTTGCATGCTCTCTATAGACAGTAGTGCCGCAACGGTATCTAGGTTCAATTTTGCGTCTGCCGCCATGCGCTCAATGGCCCTCAGCGCCTTCATCTGATCTTCGTTAAGATTTACAATGTCGACGATCACCGATCGCTCCTGCCCATCCGGGCGGGTGAGAGATATCCGCACGGCATCGCGCTTTGAACGTGCCCCGCCGAAGGCTGCAGCCTCGACACGGAGGAACTGCCCGGCCAGTTCAGCAAGCTGCGACCGCCATGCGTCAACATCATGATCGAGCCAGCGCGTAGGCTGCTTCCCAATCACAGCACCGCCCAGTGCCTCGGCCCACTGGTCTTCACCAAGCGCTCCATCTGCCAGCCGCATCGCAAACGTCCGCAGCTTCTGCTCGCGCACCCGGAAGCCCAGCGCAGCCGCCCGCTCTCCGATTGCGGCACGGTCTGGAGCTACCACCGCTTCAAGTACGCCTACACGGATATCCTCGAGAAGTTTCGGATAGCAACCCCGCAGTTCCGAAACTGCCGCGTCAAGGCGGTCAACAAAGAGGCTCGCCCGATCGGCGTCTGGTGGCGCGTCCGGGGCGAACGGTTCCATGCCGCAGGCAAGGGGAAGCTCGGTGAACACAAGGTTGACCGGGCTGGGCGACCGGGCAAGCGCCCGCCTCACAGCGCGCGCCTCGGGTCCGAGCGCCGATGAATGCTGGACGTAAAACGGAAGCTCCACGCCGAAGCGGATAAGCGGATCTACGACCAGGCGGATCCCCGACTCCTCAGGAGGTTGGTGGAGCAGGATGGCGAGTCGATGGAAGACTTCCGCTCGCACCCCCTCGAGCGCAACCCATTGAAGCGCGAAGTGCTCGGGCGCCTTAAGGATGCGCATAAATGCGGCGCCGTCCAGTTTAGTGCAGTACGTGCCCCGTTCAAATAGCGCGACACGATGACCAGCCGCGACCAGCGTGATGGCGAGAAGGAGAGGAGCGAGGCCGCGACGCACGCCGTAGGGGCGCGCTTCGATCAAAGCGTAGAGTTCGGGCAGCGGTACCCGCTCTCCATCCTGGCCGAGACGGGCCTCGATCGCGTCGAGCGCGGGCTTTAGCCTGAGCGGATCGTCACCCTCAATCGGCGGCAAGATCTTCCACTCGCCTTGCTCCTGGCGATGTACGCGGCCGCGACGAAGAAGCGAGAGGTAAAGAGCTCGTTCTGGCGGGTTCTTGCCGGTCCTGAATCCAAGTTCCGAGTCGTGCGCGTGATCGAACATGCGCTCGATGAGCCGCTGTCGTGCTCCGGCACCGGCGCTTGTTAGCGCATGCCGATTGACAAGCTCGTTCTCGACCTTCGGCGCTTGGTTGTAGATGCGGTCGCACAGTGTCGAAACAATCGAATGGATCGGCGCGTCCAGAGTTATAGCGTCACCGTTCCAGAAGGCGTCCAACTGTACCGTAGGTTCGTATCCCCGCAGACCGAGTGTGGCTTCGATTGACGACACAAGCCGTGTCTCCAGATCGGCCACGGTCCTTTCAATCTCTGCCATCGCATAGGAGTCCTCCTGGAGCGCAGCGGCATTCGAAACGACCCAACGGTGGCGCAAAAGATCCACCATCTGAGGTCCGAGCTCTGGCCTTGGTGGAACCACGATCGTGAGCATCGTCGGACATTGCGCAGTGACTTCCGCTGACCATGCACGCGCGATCCGCAGATCCTCAGTGTCGCCGCACATTACTGCGACCACGCCGCCGTCCGCTTCGCCGTGCCCGCCATAGCCCGCCAGGGCCGACGGATGGGTGCACCTCACTGCGAAACGGCGGCTGGTGCCCGTGGTAACAGAGTGGCGTCGGGCGAGCACGTGCGGTCGGAGCGGTACGTTAGCCAGATGCCGCGGGAGGTTCCGAAGAATCTCTCGCGAGTCCACTTCACGTTCCGCATCTGTCCAGATCACAGCGAGATCGACACGCCGACTTGTCCAGAGGCGGAGTTCCGAACGTCCCGGCCGTCGAAAGACCATTCCGTCCGAGATGAGACGGGAAATCGCCTCGTCGGCTTGGCTCGCGTCGAAGGAAGGAACAAGCGCTTCGCGGACGCTGTCGGCCGTCGCCGTAAGTTCGGGCGCGTCCAGAAGATTCAGGATGCCGATGGTCTTTAAAGCGGCGCTCTCGACCGGATCAGCGTCTGCGGCACGGTCAAGCACCGCGCCAATACGGTCCCACTCCCCGACGCCCGCTCGGGACGTCAGTCGATGGCCGAATGAGGAGGCCACATAGTCGAATAGGTTGTGGATCCCGTACAATCCCGCGTCCACCCCGGTCTCAGCGGCGAACGCCCGCAGGCCATTCGGTTCCTCGCTCGCCGCGAAGCCGAACAGGGAGCGCTCGTTCTGGCCAAACCCTGCGAAGAAGCGGGCCATGACCGGAATCGTGGCAGGGTGTACCGGCCAGCATCCAACATCGCCGACGCCTTTACGGGGGCCAAGCCATCCAAGAGCGCGAACGCGCTTGATTGCTTCCTCGTGAGCTTTGCGGACTTTCAGGGGGATCGACGATACGTCGACCGCAAGAGCAGCGGACAGCAACGCAGCCGTGTGAGAGAGGGGATGGTCGAAGACCATCTCCTCGAAGCGCTCGGCGACCTTCTCCCATTCGCCGCGGCGTGCGGTGCGCCAGTCTTCGGCATACGATTGGAAGCCCTTGTGTAGGATGAGCAGAACGCCGAGCGGAGCATCTGCCGAGCGCGCGGCAGCCTCAGCGAGCGATTGGAGGCGGAAGATGTCGAAACCCTCTTCCTCGTCGGCTGCCTCCAAGAACTTGCCCATTTCGTCCACGACGAGCAACAGGCCGTCGAAACGCTTTGTCGCTCGCAGCCCGTCACGGAGCGCGATGATCGCGTCGAACGGATCGGTGATCGCCTGGATCTTCCTGGACCAAACCGCCGAAATATCTTTATTAGATTTGATGGCGTGGGCAATTGCGGCTGATAGACCCGCCGCGAGACCTTTGCGGGAGCCTGTGACGAGTAATGGAAACATGCGCGGCATGGCGCCGAGACGCTCGACCAGACGCCGCATTGGCATCTCGGCGTCGCTGGTTCTCGGATCGAGTGCTTGGACGAGGGCAAGCGCGAGGGCCGACTTCCCCACGCCGAAATCGCCGATGATGCGCCATGCACGCCGGGTCGAGCCTTCAAGCATTCCGGAGAGGATCTCGGACGCCCCCCGCTCAAGCCATGGAGTGAGCACGAATGACCTGCCCGCCGAGAGATCGTTGGCGTCACGCTCGAGGGCAACGGAGCGGTAGAACAAGCCGGAACGACCGAAAAGCTCAGCAATGGTCGACGGGCGTTTCATGCGTAGACCTCCCGAAGCAGGCGGTCTGGGTCAGGTATCACCACTGAGCTGACGTTCCCGGCGTCGCCCGACAGACGATAGGACCAGAGCCCCGAAGAACGCTCCAGATGGTCGCGGAGGTCATCCGGCTCGAGGCGCAGCGTCGAACCTGGCGAACCCTCGCCGTATGCGAGATCTCGAAACGTGATAACTGTTTCACCAGCGCGCCTCGCGCGCCAGAAGCTCGCGATTGCGTAGTCAACGACAGTGCTTCCGATGTCGGCAAGCGGAATGCGAGAGAGTGCGAACACCGGCTCTATCCTATCTGCGCCGCCGCGACGGCGGCCAAGTCGGCGCACTAGGCCCAGATCTACGAGCGGACCATCGAGCGCATCTTCAGGCGATGCAGAACTTAGGGATCCAACATAACTGTGGAGGAAGACGTCGGCGTGCTGAAGGAGAGTGACATCCGAATGGTCGTAGCCTAGGCGTTTTCCTTCGTCCCGCATCTCAGCGAGCAGTTCGGACCGCGTGAAGTCGGTGCGCATGCGACGATAGAGGATGTGCCGCCAAGCAAAGAGCGGGTTCTCGACGGCCGTGCTGAGTTGCCAATGTAGCAGCCACTGCGTTTCAACCCGTTCAATATAAGGGTCAAGCCCGTTTTCGCCGAATACCATCTTCCCGAAGGGAAGAAGTGCCCACGAGCCGTCACGCGCCGAAGCGACGTCGAACGCCTCAAGCCAGAATCGCAGCGCACGGACCATATTCTTTCCGAGCCCAAGCTCCAGGATAGCCCGCTCGTCGTCGCTTAGGGCTAGCGGATCGCGGGCGATGAGCCTGACTGCCTTCGGCAACCATGCGAAGCGACAAGCGAACGTCTCGTGCCCGCTGAAGCGGGGGCGGATGGCGAGGGCCGCGCTCATGCATGCCTCCGGGCTGGTTCGGTGGCGTTCAGGGCGGCTGCGATCAGTTCGCCCGCCTCCTCGACTTCGCTCTCGGTGTTGAACCGTCCAAGCCCGATGCGTACCGCGCCTTCGCGAGCCCACTTAGGAACGTCCATAGCCGAAAGCACGTGCGAAGGGCCCGGCACGCCCGACCGGCATGCTGCTCCGGTGGACACCGCGACGCGTCCCCATAGGCGGCCGACAGCTGCTTCACCTGGGATATGAGGTGTCGACACGTGAAGACTACCGGCAAGTCGCGAATTGAGGGCGCCGTTGACACGGATGCCGGGTACGGCTGCGACGAGTTGTGCCTGCAAGGCGTTACGCATAGCGGCGAGCCGCGGCTCGTCGATGATGCGCTCCACCGCGCGGAGTTCCATTGCGAATGCAAGCGCGACGGCGGCGGGTGCGTCCGGGCTGCCGAAGAGGTCGTGGGCTAGGCTTACCGCCTGCCTACCGAGCGAGCCGATGAGCGCTCCGGCGCGGCGCGGGCCGTAGATTTTGGCTCCGCTCACAACGACGAGGTCGGCAGCAGCCGCACCCGGCATCTCAATATGTCCTGCCGCTTGGCTTGCGTCGACGAGATGGCGCGAACCAAAGCGGGCGACCATCGTGGCGACTGCCGTGAGATCGGTCACGGTCCCGACCTCGTTATTCGCGGCCATCGTGCACAATAGGTCGACGCCTTCCGCGAGCGCGGCCTCAATGGCTTCAAGCCGTGGCGAGGCAGATTCATCGACGGAAATCAGCGTAAGCCGGATCCGGCCTTCCCGTTCGGCCCGTCGAAGCGCGGCAAGGAGAGCGGGATGCTCGACGGCGGTTGCTGCGATACGTGCTGGCCGACCGGCCACCCGTGCGATTGCGTCCTCGACGGCTATCCACAGCGCGGCGGAGGCGCCAGGCGTGAACGTAACTTCTTCGGCTTCGCTTCCGAGCGCGTGAAGAAGGGAACGGGCCGCATGATCGATAGCGTCCTGCGCCTGAGCACCCACTGAGTGTTCAATGCTATGCGCGTTGCCGGGATGATCCATCATTGCCGCGCGATGGCGCTCCGCAACCCGGGAATCGACCGGCGTAGCGGCCATGTTGTCAAGGTAGATCGACAAATTATGCTCGGATCAGTGGTCGTTTTTTGGCAGGATACACCACGGGGAATCGCAGGTCACCAGACTGTTGCGGATGCCGTGCGCCTTCTCAGGGGGGTATCACGGCGCGATGCGGGGGCATTCAATCAATGACAGACGCTGGGCGAAAAGCGGCGCCCAACCGCGGGCGGAACCCGAATTGGTCACGCGACGAGACCGTCCTTCTTATGGACATCTACCTAAGCGCGCCTCGGGCAGAGAAGACCAACCCGCAGATAGTCGCGTTGTCGGCGCTCTTGCGGGCAGCGGGCAGACGGGACGGACGCGCCGCACTCGCCTCGTTTCGCAACCCTGCTGGCATAGCGATGCGCCTACGCAACTTTGGCCGGCATGATCCCAATGCGCCTTTGGGCCGCGATTCAGGTTTGCGGCCTGGCGGAGCAATCGATGCCGAGGTCTGGCGCGAGTTTATCCATGACCGTGTCGCGCTGAAGACCGAGGTCGAACGCATTCGGCGTTCTATCGTGGCAGACGATTGGCGACCCGGGCCGACCAGTTCGCGGGGGCCAGTCCCGTCCTTCGGAGCGCGCACGACGGTGACTACTGATGGCAGGACGGGCGCATACCTGCTACTAGTTGACGGACCAATCAATGTCCTGGTGCCGAGTGTCGACATCGTAGATGGCCGATCGGTTATGAAAATCGGGCGCACAATTGATCTAGATCGTCGTATGGCGGAATTGGCTGGTGGTCTGCCGCCATATGCCTCGATCCGGTATGTGCCTATCGCCTTTCGCATGTTTCATTCCGCGGCCGAGGCCCATACTTTTGAGCGAGCGATTTTGGACCTTTGTGATGCCGAGGGCTGGTCCGTTGGTGGAGAGTTCGCATACGCTCCACTTGATGATCTTAGGCGTAGATTTTGCGAAAATTGGGATAACCATGGAAAATCTCGCCCCCCGACTCCCTAAACATGCAAGATATCTGCTGGAATGCCGATGCTATCGGTTTTCCGACGATTCGCTTCGGAAGGCAAATGCCAAGCGGTTTCAACTCGTCTGGCAATGCACCTCAGCATGCATTATGTTGCTATGACATGGAGAGCACAGCCCTCAATTCCGAACCTACCTCTCAAGGAGCCCTTTGGCGGGGGGACACTTCTGCCGGCACGGCCGCCGAGCGGCGTGCGAGTACCATTGCGTACTACGAGCAGAAAGCGGACAGCTATGCGGCGATGACGGTCGCCATCGACACTGTCGATCGGATCACGAGGTTCACCGCGCTGCTGCCAAGCGGCGGGCACGTGTTGGACGCGGGCTGCGGTGCTGGTCGAGACCTGATCGGCTTCAAGGCGGCCGGCCTAGAGGCCAAGGGCCTTGATATTTCACATGGACTCGCAGCGATTGCCCAGAAAAACTCGAGGCTGCCGGTGAGCGTGGGCGATCTTCACTATCCGCCCTTTGCACCGGCATCGTTCGACGGCATCTGGGCGATGGCTTCGCTGCTGCACATTGAGCGCGACAACATCCAAAGTGTGCTCTGCAGCCTGTACGACCTTCTGGTTCCCTGTGGGGTGCTTTTTGCTTCCGTAAAGCGGGGGGCGGGACTGGTTTGTGATCGGAAAGGGCGCTGGTTCACGCTGTACGACGAAGCGTCCTGGAGTTGCTATCTCAGGCTGGCAGGCTTCGAGATCATAGAGGCCTTGGACGAACCGCCGATGATCGACGGTGACGTTGGGTCGGTTGCTCCAGGGTGGATATCTAGCCTCGCGCGACGACCAAAATGAGAACATTTTCCTATCGTAGCGCAATTCTGCTGATCCTACTCCTGATCGCGTCTGGTACGGCGACTGCGCAGTCGCCGGCCGTTAATAGAACATCTCAGCCCAACGGAGCCGAACTCGTCGCCAACATCACGACTGCTGCGACCCAACCGGAGGCGCCTCCGGCCCCATGGTTAAACCCTCTGATTTCGGCGTCGGCTGCACTTCTAGGTGCGTTCATCGGCGGCTACTTTGCGTCTCGAAATGCGAAGGCCGCGATCATTCAAAAGACTAATGAACTCGAAATCGAGGAGATCGAAAAACGCATCGGCGACTTCATCGCGCCATATGAGCAGTTGAGTCTTGAGAACTTGAAGCTCTCTCGCGAGCTCAAGCGGCGGCACGGGGGAAACGGTTTCCGAACTCTCTCCGCATTGCTTGACCCAAACTGGAAGACGGCACTATCGCCAGGTGACAGGGCACTCGTAGATGCCATCGTGGAGAACGGGGTCGCCCTGCGCCGACTGATCCTGGAGCATGGCGGCGCCGTTTCCACGAGCATCCGCCCTCATCTGGCTGCGGCCAGCATGCACTTTCGCATGCTCGCACTCGCCAACGCTGGAAGTCTCGATCCAGATTCCAAAAGGTACGAAGCATACGTCTACCCCCGTCAATTAGACGATGTGCTGGCTCGCGAGCGGAAACGACTCGAGGCGCGCCGCGAATTGTTGCGGAGCAAGCCGGATATCGCTCATGCTGAGATTGAGGAACTCACGATTCCGCAAGAGCTGACATTGCCTGATGCGTGAGCGGGCAGTTCGCTTGCGCGACAGCACTGCTTCTGTCGATTGTTCAATAAGGAATATTTGGTAATGAGAGCTGCTCGTATCGGGCAGATGACAGCATTTTGCCTGGTTGGCTCCGAAAAGCCACTCAACCGCTAACAGCCCAATTCAGCCATGCTGGTCATCTAACAGCCGCCGATTCAGCTGTCCGGAGCAACGGATTTACGGAAAGTCGGCGATCCGCCGAAACGGATCGCCGGAACGACGGCGCTCAGGCGCCGCCGTCGCCGAAGCGCCAGACCGGAATGCCGAGGCGCCGCGCCTTGTCGGCGAGGTTGGCGGCGATGCCCGAGCCGGGAAAGGCGACGATGCCGATGGGCAGCGCCTCCAGCAGCCGGTCGTTGCGCTTGAACGGGGCGGCCTTGGCGTGACGAGCCCAATCGGGGCGGAACAGCACCTGCACCACCTTGCGGTGCTCGGCCCAGCAGGCGGCGATCCGCTCGGCCCCCTTCGGGCTGCCGCCGTGCAGCAGCACCATGTCCGGGTGCTTGGCGCGGACCTTGTCGAGCACCGCCCAGATGCGGTGGTGGTCGTTGCACTCCACCCCGCCGGTGAAGGCGATGCGGGGACCGGCCGGCAGCAGCGGCTCGGTCTCGGCCCGCCGCTTGGCGGCGAGGAAGTCGCGGCTGTCGATCAGCGACGCCGTCAGGGTGCGGTGGCTGACCAGCGAGCCGGCGCGCGGCCGCCAGCTTGAGCCGGTGTGGACCTCGAACAGCTCGGCGGCGTGGTCGCGGAAGGCCTCCATGGCGGTGCGGCGCTCGATCAGCGTCAGCCCTTCGGCCAGCAGGCGCTCCAGTTCGACCGAGCGGATCTCCGAGCCGTCCTGCTCGCGCTGGCTGCGCTTCTGGGCGTCCTCGTTGTCGTCGAGCTCGCGCTGCACGCGATCGGCGGCGCGGTGGAACAGGTTGACGGTGGACCACAGCAGGTCGGCCAGGTCGGGTTCGAGGCGGGTGTCGGTCAGGGTGGAGACCAGGGCGTCAAAGACGTCGGCCAGGGCGGCGCGGATGGCGGTCTCGCCGGGCAGCGGCCGGGGATCGGGATCGTCCTCGAAGGGCCGGTGGCCGTAGAGCTGGAGTTCGGTCAGGGCGTGGTCGGTGGGGGAGGAGGCGTGGTGGCGCCCGGCGGCGTCGGTGTCGGTGACCATGGCGGCTGCCCTTCGGCTGGAGGATCGGCCGCGCCCACCGCGGCCTTCGTGGCGATCCCCCTGCGGCGGGCGGGGCGGGTCCGCACCCTCTTGGGCCGCAGCGCCAGCGGAGGACGGCGGGGGGCGGCTTTCTTGTCCCGCGAGGAAGGCCGGCTCTGCCGGCCGGGGAAGAAAGTTGCTGCCCGCCGTTGCGGAACCGGCCCGGCTGCCGCCCGATCGCCCGCTGGAAGGCCGTGGCTGCGGCCTCCCGTCGGCCGGACCGGCATCCGCCCGTTCCGACCGGCGCCCGTCCGCCGAGGCTCAGGCTCCCCATGACCGATCACGGCCGGCCCAGAAGCGCGCCACATCCTCCGGGGCGAACTGGGCCCGCAGGTGCGCCCGCAGCGCCGCCACGCCGAACGCCAGCAGGTCGTCGTTGAGGTCGCCCAGCACCGGTGCCAGGACCAGCGCCTCAATGCCGAGGGACTCGGCGCGGCTCCCCAGCCGGTTCACCGCCCGGCGTCCGGCGGCGTCGTTGTCGCGGGCGATGTAGAGGCGGCGCAGCGTCGGCGGCAGGCACAGGGCGGCGAGGTGGCCGGCCGAAAGCGCGGCGACCATGGGCAGGGCCGGCAGGACGGTGCGCAGCGCCAGGATGGTCTCGACGCCCTCCCCCGCCGCCAGGACGTCGCGGGCCACGCCAAAGCGGACGCCGTTGCCGAGCAGGTGGCCCAGCGCCCGGCGCGGTGACGGCATCGCCGCCTTGCCGCGGCCGGACGGGTCGAGCCAGGCGCGCTGCACGCCGGTGAGGCGGCCGTCCAGAGCGGTGACCGCGGCGATCAGCGCCGGCCCTTCGGCGAGCCGGTCGTCGGCGTCGCGGTACCAGCAGCGCGGCTGAAACCGCAGGGAGCCGTCTTTCCGGACATCCGGAATGCCGCGGTTGCGCAGATACGCCTCGGCCAGTGTGCCGGCGAGCGGCCGGGAGCGGGCGAACAGGCGGTGGGCGGCCTCCGGCGATCCCACCGGGGCCGCGGGTTCCCGGTGCCACTCCGGCGGCGCCCGCGGCAGGCTGAGGAACGCCCGCGCCTCGTCGAGCACCGCGGCCAGCCGGCCGAGGCCGCGGTTGAGCCCGATGAGGTCGAGCAGGTCACCGTGTTCGCCGGCGGCGGGATCGGCCCATCGGCCCGCGGCGGTCCCGTGCAGCCGGACGTAGAGGCTCTCCCCCGGCGTGCCGTGGACGTCACCGACCCGCCAGTAGCGTCCCTCCCGCCGCCCATGGGGCAGGTAGTGGCGGCACACCGCCTCGGCCTCCCGCGCGAGGCGCTGCGCCATCTCCGACGCAACGGACATGGCGCCGGCCTCTCACGGCCCCGTCCGGTCGACAGCACGGAGCAGCGGGTGGCGGGTCAGCAGGGCGGCGAACACCGCCGGTCCGCGCTCGCCCACCGGCACGAACAGCCGCAGCGTCCAGGCGATGATCTCCGACATCAGCCCCAGCGCCTTCAGCCGCTCCACCATGCCCTCGGTGAAGCCGGACAGCTCGATCCGGTGGGCACCCATCACCGTGACCCGGCGCAGCCGCAGCCCGTCGGCCAGATGCAGCACCGTCCGCCCTTCCAAGAGCGCGGCCCAGGCCTGCTCCGCCGACGGCGCCGGCACCGCACCGGTGCCGGCACCGAAATTGCGCTCGACCTCGGCCAAGGCGTCCGGCGCCACCACCCGGCCGATGATCCGCTCGCCGTCGTCGGTCTGCAACCGCACCACCCGCAGGTTCGTGTCCGGCAGACGCTGCCACACCGGCAGCAGCAGCCCGGTCACCAGGTGCAGGGTGCTGGTGGCGAACTCCGGCACCGCGGCGGCCTCCGTCTCCCAGACGGCGGCGAGTTCCTCCGGCTTGGCCGGGCGCCAGTGGCTCTGCGCCAGCTCGGTCACCGTCACCGTCAGGCGTTCCAGCGGGCGCAGCAGGCGCACCCGGCGCTCCACCGTACCGTCGTCCAGCATCAGCCCGGCGGCGGGCACCGCCACCGCCGCCCGGCCCGAGCGGGCGTTGACCAGCAATGTGGCCTGGCGCTCCAGCGCTTCCTCCAGACCCATCGGCCGGTTGCGGTCACGCCGGGCGAGCGTGAACAGCCGGGTCTCCGCTCCGGTCGCCGCGTGGGTGTAGAGGGTGCGCCGCGCCGTGACGGTGAAGCTGTCGGCCACCAGCGTCTCGACGCCGCGGTCGTAGGTGCCGGACGCGATGGCGCCTTCGATCTTCGCGGCGAGCAGCTGCTCGAACACGGTGAACAGCGTGTTCTGCAAGCCGATGGTCAGCGCCAGCAGCCGGTTGAGGAAGGTGGTGATCGGCGGCAACTCCTCGCGCAAGGTCCCGTCGCGGTCACACAGCGCCAGCCCGGTCACCGCCTCGAACTCGCCCAGCGAACAGCCCTCGACCTTGCCGGCGTGCAGCAGACCGTAGAGCTGGCGCAGAGCGGCGCGGGCGTAGACGGATTCCAGGTTGTCGTCGGCGCGGAACAGCCCCTGCCCGCCGGTCTGGCGCTGGCCGCGGGTGATGGCGCCAAGCGTGTCGAGCCGGCGGGCGATGGTGGACAGGAAGCGCTTCTCCGCCCGCACATCGGTAGCAACCGGGCGGAACAGCGGCGGCTGGGCCTGGTTGGTGCGGTTGGAGCGGCCCAGCCCCTGGATGGCGGCGTCGGCCTTCCAGCCCGCCTCCAGCAGGTAGTGCACCCGCAGCCGCCGGTTCTTCACCCCGAGATCGGCGTGGTAGCTGCGGCCGGTGCCGCCGGCGTCGGAGAAGACCAGGATGCGTTTGTCGTCGTCGAGGAAGGCCCGGGTCTCGGCGAGGTTGGCCGAGCCGGGGCGGCTCTCCACCGCCAGCCGCTCGTCCCCGCCGGGATCGGTCTTGCGCACGATGCGGCGCGAGCGGCCAGTGACCTCGGCGACCATGGCGGCGCCGAAGCGCTGGACGATCTGGTCAAGCGCCCCCGGCACCGGCTCCAGCGCCGCCAGCCGCTCGATCATGCGGTCGCGCCGCTCCACCGCCTCGCGGCAGGGCACCGGTTGGCCGTCCCGCCACACCGGCCGCGACGACAGGGTGCCGTCAGCGTCGGTGAAGGGTTCGTGCAGCTGGGTCGGAAAGGAGTGGGCGAGGTACTCGAGGACGAGTTCGCGCGGCGTGACGTCGATCGACAAATCGTCCCACTCTTCGGTGGGGATATCGGACAGGCGGCGTTCCATCAGCGCCTCGCCGGTGGAGACGAGCTGCACCACCACGGCGTGGCCGGCGGCAAGGTCACGTTCGATGGATTTGAGCACGGTCGGCGTCTTCATCGCCGAGATCAGATGGTTGAAAAATCTTTGCTTGGCGCTCTCGAAGGCGGAGCGGGCGGCGGCCTTGGCGGCGCGGTTCAGGGTGCCGCCGGCCCCGGTGACGTTGGCGGCTTCCAGCGCCGCGGTCAGGTTGGCATGAATCACTTGAAAAGCAGCGGCGTAGGCGTCGTAGATGGCGACCTGCCCCGGAGTCAGCCGGTGCTCGACCATCTCGTAGCGGACCCCCTCGAAGGACAGCGAGCGGGCGCTGTAGAGGCCGAGGGCCTTGAGGTCGCGGGCCAGCACCTCCATGGCGGCCACACCGCCGGCCTCGATGGCCTGGACGAACTCGGCCCGGGTGGCGAAGGGGAAGTCCGCGCCGCCCCACAGGCCGAGGCGCTGGGCGTAGGCGAGGTTGTGCACGGTGGTGGCGCCGGTGGCCGAGACGTAGAGCACGCGGGCGTCCGGCAGGGCGTGCTGGAGGCGCAGGCCGGCCCGGCCCTGCTGCGAGGGGGTGACGGGACCGCCATCGCGGCCGAAGCCGGCGGTGCCGCCGGCGTTGCGCAGGGCGTGGGACTCGTCGAAGACGATCACGCCGTCGAAGTCCCGGCCGAGCCAGTCGACGATCTGCCGGACGCGCGGCACGGCGCCCTCGCCACCGTCGCCGCGCAGGGTGGCGTAAGTCGTGAAAAGGATGCCCCGCTCCAGGGTGATCGGCACGCCGGGGCGGAAGCGCGACAGCGGGGTGACCAGCAGGGGCTCCTGGCCCAGCGCCGACCAGTCGCGCCGGGCGTCCTCGATCAGGGTGTCGGACTTGGAGATCCACAGCGCCCGTCGGCGGCCCTTCAGCCAGTTGTCGAGGAGGATGCCGGCGACCTGCCGGCCCTTGCCGGCGCCGGTGCCGTCGCCAAGGAACCAACCACGGCGGAAGCGCACCGCGTCCTCGGCATCGTCCGGCGCCGCCGAGACGACGTCGAAGGTGTCGTCCACCGTCCAGCTGCCGGCGAGACGGCCGGCGTGCGCCTCGCCGGCGAGGATGACGCTTTCCAGCTGGGCGTCGGAGAGGGTGCCGCCGGTGACCAGGGCGGCGGGCAGGTGCGGGCGGTAGCCGGGCTTGGGCGGGGCGACCGAAGCCATGGCGGCGGACTGCACCAGCGGCGTCGGGTGCGGCTGGGCGCCGGGGATCATGATGGACTGGAGCGCGTAGGGCTCGTAGAGCGCGGCGGTGAGGCAGGCGCCCGCCTCCGGTGTCCAGTCGCGCCGCTCGTAGACCAACTCGACGACCGCCGGGTCGGATGCCGGCACCGGGACCACCGGCATGGTGGCCGCCCGGCGCACAGGCTGTGCCACCGTGGGGGGGGCCAGCACCGACAGCGGAGCCACTGCCGAGGCGGAAGCGCGCGGCGGCACATCGCGCCGGACCCAGTCCAGCAGCGTGGCGGCATCCGGGGCAATGCCCGGCGAGGCCGGGAAGACCGCTGGGTCGGCGGCGGGCACGCGGTCGATGACGGTCAGCCGGGTGTCGACGGTGGTGCCGTGGCGGGCGTAAACCGTCCCGTCGATGGCGGCGGAGAAGACGACGCGGCCCCGCTCCTGCAAGCGCACGAAGGCGTCGCGCCACGCCGGATGATCCGGCGCCAGCCCGGCGCCGGTAACAGCGACGAGGCGTCCGCCCTCGGCCAGGCGGGCCAGGGCCGAGGCGAGGTGGCGGAGGGCGGTGTCGGCCACCCGGCCGTCCACCGCCGCCAGCGCCGAGAAGGGCGGGTTCATCAGCACCACCGTCGGCCGGACCGCGACATCAAGATGGTCGTGGATGTTGGCGGCGTCGAAGCGGGTCACCGGGACGCCGGGAAACAGGTCCGCCAGCAGGCTGGCGCGGGTGTCCGCCAGTTCGTTTAGGACAAGGTTCGCGCCGGCCAATTCGGCGAAGACGGCGAGCAGGCCGGTGCCGGCGGAGGGCTCCAGCACGCGGTCGGCCGGGGTGAGCACGGCGGCGGCGGCCACCACGCCGACCAGCGGCAGCGGGGTGGAGAACTGCTGCCGGGTCTGGCTCTCCTCGGAGCGGCGGGTCTGGCTGGGCAGCAGCGCCGCCACCCGCTCCAGCATGGCCAGGAACGCCGCCGGGCTGGCGGCGCGGGCCTGCATGGCTGGGCCGAAGCGGCGCAGGAACAGCACCTGCGCCGCTTCGCCGGCATCGTAGGCCAGCTTCCAGCTCCAGGCGCCCTCGGCGTCGGAGCCGCCGAACGCCGCGGTCATCGCGGCGCGCAGCGTGCCGGCGTCGATGGCCCGGCCGTGTTCGAGGCCGGGCAGCAGCCGCTCCGCGGCGGCGAGCAGGGCCGCCGGGGTGTCCACCGGGGGCGGAGGACAGGGGGCGGCGGCATCGGTTCGGAGGTCGGCGGTCAGGGTCATGGCGGAGGATCCGGGAGAGCGGGGAGACCAGCAGCCGGTGGACGCTCTCTCGATCCGCTCCGGCTCACCCCGCCCCCTCCCTCCTCGCCCTCTACCCGCCGCCGGGATCGAACGGCGGGTGGTAAAGCTCATAGGGGTCAGCGTCGGCGAGGTGCCCGAAGGGGGTGAGCACCACCTGTCCACCGTCCCGACCGACAGCGCACAGAATGAAGCGGGTCTCGCCGGTGCGGGCGTCGGTGCCCTGCACCAGCGCCAGATCGCCGGCCGCCGCGGCGCGCAGCAGCGTCTCGAAATTCGCCTTCACGAAGTCGGGAATCGGCATGGTGGTTCTCCCAGAAGACAGGAGCCCGGCACGGCGGCCGGGCTCGACAGTGGACAAGACGGCGGACGGTCCGGCGGGTACGGATCAGGGGGCACCGCCAAGGCGGCGTTCGGCCGCACGGATGGCGGCCAGCGCCGCCCGGAACCGCGCGGCGCCATGCTCTTCGCCGATGTCGGTGTCGCCGACCATCTCCGGTGCCAGCCGAGTCAGCGTGTTGTCGGCCTCGATCACGGTGCGGATCTCTTCCCGGACCTCCTCCTCGGCCAAGCGAAGCAGGACGTGCTCCCGCGGGACGTCCGAGTCGAGAAGAACGGTTCCCTGGCTGGCCGGCATCACGACGAAGGCGGCCTCGGCGGTGATCACGAGGACCGGGACGCCGTCGGCGAGAGCGGCGGCCGGCAGACGCACGACCATGGTGACGAAGGGCTCGGTCATGACGAACCTCCAGCAACGAGGACGAAGGCGGAGCGGCCGGAGCCGCTCCGCGGCGTGCGCGTCAGGCGGCGGCCGCCTCGGTGCGGTCCGCGTCGTCCCCGGCACCGGTCAGGAAGGCCGGCAGGGAGGCGTCACCGCCCTCCGCATCGCCGTCCGCACCGGCATCAGCACCGGCCGCCGGCTCCAGCGGCCGGCGCAGCGGCTCAGGCAGCCAGCCGCTGCCGGCCAGCAACCGTTCGGCCTCCTTGGCCATGTCGGGCTTGCGCAGGTGGTCGATCAGCTGCGCCGCCTCCGGACCGCGGGCCTCGCGCACCGCCTCCAGGATGCGCGCCTTCGGCACCCGGCCGAGGTAGCTGTCCACGGTCGCCGTCCAGCCGGCCGCCGCCATGTCGAGGCCGACCGCCCCGGCCAGCAGGTCGGCGTGGGCGACGCGCTGCGGCGCCCGGTTCCACGGCTCGTGCACCGCGTTGACGCCGAAGGAGACGCAATGGGCGAACAGGGCGGCCCGGCTGTCGCCGTCGAACCCCACCAGCGTCTCCCACAGTGCCGCCGGTTCGCTCGGCAGCTGGGTGCTCCAGGCGCGCTGGCGGGCGTCGATCGCCCGGGCCGCGGCGCTGGCGGCGAGATCGGGCGGCTGCACCCCGAAGCTGGCGCTCTTCAGCTCCAGCTCCAGGCAGGAGGTGCCGGGGCGCTGGGCGAAGGTGCGCAGGCACAGCGCGTGCAGCGCCGCCAGGAAGGCGGTGTCGGGATCCTGGGCCAGCGCGTCGCGCAGCGCCAGCGTACGGTGCACGCTCAGCTCGATCAGCAGCCGCTCGGGCAGCGGGCGCAGCCCCTCATCGTCGTCCGACATCGCAGTCCCGGCGACCGGCACCGGGGCGGACACGCTGGCACCGCCGGCGATGGCGGCCGGCTGGGCGGCCACCGCTCCGCTCCCGCCGTTGGCCGGGCCGGCGGACGTCTCCTCGCCGCCGGCCGGAAGCACCGGCTCGACCGGCGCCTCGTCCTCCGGGCGCACATAGCCGCGATCGACCTGGAGCCTGCCCTCGACATCGACGCTGACGAACACCCCGGCCCGCGCCACCTCGGCGGTCTCGTAGACCAGCGGCCGCTCCTCCAGCGCCCGCAGTTCCACGTCGATCTCGGCGAGGCGGTGCGCCACCCGATCCAGCTCTTCCGCTTCCGCCGGCTCGCTCGCCTCCAGCCGCTCGTACTCGGCGTGCAGCGCGTCGTAGGCCGCCTGCTCCGCCTCGCTCAGCGGCACCGGCTCGCCGGCCAGACGGCGCAGCCCCCGGCTGTGCCCGTAGGGGAAGGCCAGCGCCACCTCCACCCACGTCCAGCCCTCCGCCCGCACCGTGGCGGCCTCGGCCTCCAGCTTCTCGGCGACCAGCCGGTCGAGCAGGGCCGGGTCCTGCAGCCAGCCGCCATCGTCGTGCTGGAACAGGTCGCGCATCACCGCCCCGCCGGCCGCCTCGTAGGCCTCCACGCCGACGAACAGCGCCCGCTTGTCCGATGCCCGCACCGCCCCCTCGGTGAGCAGCCGGCGGATCTGGTAGGGCTCGCGGCTGTAGGCGCGCGACAGCGCCTCCCACACCTGCTCCTGGCGCGCGTGGTCGCCGCTGACGGTGAAGGCCATCAGCTGCTCCAGCGTCATGCGGTCCTCGGCGTAGGCGTCGAGCAGGGCCGGTGCGATGGCGGCCAGCTTGAGGCGCTGCTTCACCACGCCGGGGGCGACGAAGAAGCGGGCGGCGATCTCCTCCTCGCCGAGCCCGGCCTCGCGCAGGGTCTGGAAGGCGCGGAACTGGTCGAGCGGGTGCAAGGGCGCCCGCTGCACGTTCTCGGCCAGCGAGTCCTCCTCGGCGAGGCCGGCGGTGCGCACGACGCAGGGCACAGGCTGGGTCCGGCTCATGCGCTTCTGCTTGACCAGCAGCTCCAGCGCCCGGAAGCGGCGCCCGCCGACCGGCACCTCGAAGACGCCGGTCTCGGCGCCCTCGGCGTCGAGCACCGGGCGGACGGCGAGGCTGTGCAGCAGGGTGCGCCGGGCGATGTCCTCGGCGAGCTCCTCAATGGAGACGCCGGCCTTCACTTTGCGGACGTTGGCCTGGGACAGCACCAGCTTGTTGAAGGGGATGTCGCGCGAGGTGTTGAGGACGATCTTGGGCCTGGCCATGTCGAACTTCTCCGCGACGGACGGCCGGGAGCCTCTCTCCCAACCTCCTCATCCGTCGTCCCGATGTCCGCCCTCCTCTCCCTCTTCGGTGCCGAGCGTGGCTTCGCAACGGGCCGGTACTTCGTGTCCTGCCCGAACAGCCGCTTGCCGGGAGAGCACCGCCACGCGCATCATCCCGGCCGGGGCAACAGAAGCGTTTGGGAGATCCTCCGGTGTTCGTGGTGGACGAAGCGATGGCCGAGGCGGTGCGCCGGGCCTTCGACGAACGGAGCGAATGGCCGGCGGTGGCGGAGCTGCGGCACCACGTGTGCATCGACGACAACGTCGAGGCCCTGCGGGCGGTGCGGACTATCGCCTCGTGGCGCCGTTCCCCGGCCCCATCAAAGTGACCGTCCGCCTGAACGCATGGTCCCCGTCATCACGGTGCCATGCTGTACGCCGGTTCCGGCGCAAGGCACCGCGGGAGGAGCGCGGCCATCACATGGCCGCCTGCCCGTCATCGGTCATGGCGGCTTCGGGCGCAAAGCCGAGGAGGTAGTCGGCTGCCTTGCTGGCCAGGCTGGCGGCCCGGACGATGGCATGATCATCCCCGCGCAGAACCTCCAACCAGGCGCCGATGTAATCGGCGTGACGGACGGTGGGGACGATGCCGAGCGCCGCACAGAGATAGGCGGCTGAAATTTCGGCAACCAGCTCCTCGAAGGCGTACTTGCGGGAGCCGAAGGACCCGGACAGGTCGCGATTCAACCGCGATGCGTGGCCTGTGCTGTGCCCCAGTTCGTGCAGCGCGGTGCGATGCCAGTTGACGGGCTCGAAGAAGGCCTCCGGAGACGGCACCTGCACGTAATCGTGCTGGGGGCTGTAGAAGGCCCGGGTGCCGCCGATGCGGACATCGACGCCGCTAGCCTGGATCAGCGCCTGGGCCCGTGGCAGGATCAGCCTCTCCGGGATCGGCGGCGGCGCCACGGCGCTGCCGTCGGACAGGTTCTCGCATTGGGCGCAATTGAAGACCGTAAAGCGTTTCAGGAAAGGGATAGCCTGAGGGGCTTCCCCGGCATCCCTTGCGCGCCGACGTTCATCGTCGGGGATGAAGCGGTCGGCATAGACGACGGTGGTGCCGCGTTCACCCTTGCGGACGTGGCCCCCCAGAGCCAGGGCCTGACGGAAGGTGAGCCAGCCTTGGCTGGAGAAGCCGCAGGCGACGACGGCGCCCCACAGGATGAGCACATTCACGCCCGTGTAGGCGCGGCCGGTGGCGGCGTTGCGGGGCAGGCCGAGCGGGGCGGCAGCGGCCGGGGTTCCCCAGGGCTGCACCCAGGGCAGCCGGCCGGCCTCCAGTTCGGCGATGATGCGGGCGGTGATCTCGGCGTAGAGGCTGGTCCGGTCGGAACCGGCGCGGACGGTTCGCGCAATGTCGGGCATGGCGGGTCTCCGCGACGGGCCGGCCGGAAGCCTGTCCCCCAGCCCCGAAACCCGTCGCGAACACCGTCAAGCCCTCTCCCTCTTCTCCGAGCGCCTGCTCCCAGCCGCCAGACGAAACGGCCCGGCGCTGACACCAAGTCGCTGGCAGTGCGGAGCGGAAGGGTCCACAGCCACCGCCGACGGGATCGACGCCACGATGAAGGGGGTGAACCCGGCTCATCCGGAATACCGACCGAATGCAGGGCACCCGCTTGGTGAAGCCAAAAACGAAGAAGGTCATCGCGGACGCGGCATTCCCCGATCAAGGGCGAAACCGACGGCTTCCTGTTGACGCCTCACGCCAGCCACGCTGAAGTGAGGGTGATGATGTCCAGGCAGGCTTCCCAGTTCCACTGCACGGCGGAAACGGTCCCTCCCGTCGCCGGCGCCTACGTTCTGCTCGTAAGGCTGACGGAGGCGGTGGACGTCACCCTGCCCGGCCGGACCAAGGTCATACTGCCGCCGGGGCGGTACCTGTATTGCGGCAGCGCCCACGGCCCGGGTGGACTGCGTGCCCGCGTCGGCCGCCACATGCGCCGGGACAAGAGCATCCGCTGGCACATCGACCGCCTGACCGCGGCGGGCACCGTGACCGGCTGCTGGATTTTTCCCACCGGCGACGAATGCGCGCTGGTGGCCCGCCTCGCCGCCCTGTCGGTTCCGGTCCCGGGGTTCGGCAGCAGCGACCGCACCGTTTGCCGAAGCCATCTTCTGGCATGGCCCGGTGCCGTCGCGCTTCCCTTCGATGTGGCGGACGTTTTCCCGGCCGCCGCTGGACCGGACGTCGCCCGGGTGCTATCGGTCGCGGCCATGACCGATACCGTGGACTTCACCCCCGCCGAACGCGACCTGATCCGCCGCGAGTTCATGAGCCGCTGGTCGGAACCGCCGCGGCTGGCGGACGGCATCCTTCTGAAGCGGTGGGCGACTGGCCCGCGGAAAGGCGAACCGAAACTCCCGGCCACCGTCCAGAGCCTGCTGGAGCGCGGGCTGGTGAAGATCGCCGAAACGGATCAGGGATTTCCCCGCGCCCATTTCACCGCGGCGGGCTACGCTGCGCTGCGGGCCTTGGCGGCCAGCCCGCGGCATCTTCCGCCGGAGCGCTACGGTCATCTCATCGACGAGCTTGCGCGCCGACCGGAGGAGTGCTGATGTTCGGGCGTTCGGCAAGCGTCTCGGTTGGTGACCGCTTCACGAAGGCCGGCCAGCCGTCGCGGGTGTTCATCGTCATAGCTCTGGACGGCCGTCCCGGTCGGCCGCCGCACGCGTTCGTGTCCGCGGCGTCGAACGGTGGAGACCGCCTGCTGATCGCGGTTTCCGCGCTCACCGATTCAACCCTGTTCAGTCGATTGTGAAGGGGGTGAGCGCTACGCTGTTCACACAGCAAGCGATGCAGCCGATCGGGACACCTGGACAGCCGACACGTTGCTGGAGAAGCGCAGCGTGCGCCGGACCGTCCTCCCCATCTTGGAGGAGACCTTGGTGAGGCTCCGCGTGCCTCGCGGTCGGGAACGGAGACAGTGCCCGGCCACAGCTCCATCTCCATTCTCGGCATCCGCAAGACGCTGATGATCCTCTTCAGCTCGGAGTTGGCCGACCTGACTGGCTAACCGGCCCCCACGACGGACCGTCGTTTGAAGGTTGTCCGGACCGCATCAGGGCAACGCGGCCCGGCTGGTTTGGCCCTGGTTCGCCCCGACCGGGACCGACGTCCATCTGGGGCACTGGGCTGACCGCGCGGCAATAATAGTCGTTGGATTTTTGCTTCCGAGCCAGGAGGCCCGCCTCGAAGCAGGGTGTGCGGGGGACATACTGCGCGAAAACTCCCCTTTTCGCGCAGTAGCGCTCCCACTACCCTTCCGGCGCACGTCTGGGGTTTCCGGACGCCGACCCCGCCGGAATGCCCCCGATGCCCTATGCAGAGCTCGACCGCCGCTTCGAGATCCTGTCGCCGGAAGAGGTCGAGGACGGCCCCGACTGGTCGGCGTGGCCGACCGACGGCGCGCGCGGCTGGGCCGACCTCCTCCGGGACCCGGCGATGCGCCTGACGGTGATCCTCGGGCCGGGCGGCATCGGCAAGACGAGGGAGATGCGGGAACAGGCCCGCCGGCTGCGCGCCGAGGGACGGGTGGCGGTGTTCGTCGCGCTGGACCAGCTCCTCGACCAGCCGTTCGCGGAGGCGCTCGCCGGGGAGGAGGCCGCCGCCTTCCGACGTTGGGACCCGGCGCGGGCCGAGGCCGTCTTCCTGCTCGACGCGGTGAACGAAGCGAAGCTGGCCAAGGCGCACGCTCTTCCCCGAGCGCTGCGGACGTTCGCCGCGGCGATCCGCCAGGGCGCGGGCCGCGTCCGGGTGCTGCTGTCCTGCCGGCCGAGCGACTGGCTGCACGGGGCCGACGCGGGCATCGTGACCGAGGCGCTGGAGGGGCTGTTCCCCGCACCGTCCGCCAGCGGGACGGAGATCTCCCACTCTGGCTCCCCTGTGCCGCTCCATACGCCGGATCCGGCGGCGCCGCTCACCGTCACCACGGTGCGCCTAGTGCCGCTGGACAAGGAAAGGATCCGCCGGATGGCGCACCATTTCCACGTGGACGATGCCGACGCCCTTCTCGATGCCCTGAAAAAGACCGGCGGTATTTCCATGGCCGGGCGGCCGCGGGATATGGAATGGATCGCCGCGTTCTGGAACCGCGAGCGCCGGCTTGGCTCGCGCTGGGACATGCTGGACCGGAACGTGACGGCGAAGCTGACGGAGCGCAACGAGGCATATCGGGAGACGGACACCCTCTTGCCGGAACAGGCGTTGCGGGGAGCCGCGCGTCTCGCCGGCGCCACCGTCCTGTGCCGCCAGCCGGCCATCCGCCTGCCGGAGCCGGGCCTGGAGATCGCCCCAGAGCGTCCGGCGCTCGATCCGGCGGTGCTGCTGCCCGACTGGTCGGCGGCGGAGATCGCCGCTCTGCTCCGCCGGCCGGTGTTCGAGGAGGCACCGGGGGGCCGGGTGCGCTTCCATCACGCATCGACCCAAGCCTATCTGGCCGGGCGGTGGCTGCTGGGCCTCCTGGAGGCCGGCTGTCTAGTTAGCCGGGTGGTGGAGCTGCTCAGCCGGGAGGTCTATGGGCAGCGGCATCTGATCCCCTCCATGCGGGAGGTGGCCGGCTGGGTCGTCTGCGGGCACCCCGGGGTGCGCGGCGCTCTGGTCGGGGTGGCCCCGGAACTCGTCCTGCTGGGCGGGGATGCTGCGCGAATTCCGGTCGAGGAACGGAAGAAGGCCCTGCGTGCCTTTGCCGAGGCCCACCGGGACGCGTTGTGGCTTCCCTGGACCATCCAAGACGACGATCTGGTGCGCTTGTCCGACCCAATGCTTGCGCCCACCGTCCAGAGTCTGCTCGCCGGAGCGGACAAATCGGTCGCGGTACGCCGGTTCCTGCTCAATCTCGTACGGGTTGAGGGAGTGCCAGCGGCCGGGATCGCCTTGGCGATTGCGTTCGACGAGGCTCAAGATCTGCGGGTCCGGATTGCCGCAGTGGATGTGGTCGACGCCACCAACGAAGCGGCCCTGCGCGCGCGGCTGCGAACCTCTGCGCTTGGTGCACCGGACCTGCCCAATGCGCTTCTGGCGCGGATCGGGCTCGCTCTCCTTCCTGAAACCCTGTCGGTGGAGGATATGGCCGCACTGTTGGAGAAATTCACCGCGATGCCGACCGATGTCCTCACGAACACGGTCCGTACCGTCGGATGGGACTGGGTCGCCGCCTGCCCGCCGGACCATCGGCAAGCCCTCCTGGCGGCCTTGATCAAGCTGGCCACCAGCCTTCCCCATGCACCCGACCAGCAGCAGGCTCCAGAGTTCCGCTTGTCGGATCGCTACGGTTGGCTCGTTCATACCGTGAGCCGGATGGTGACGCTCGAGGTGAAGCGCACCTCAGGCTTGGGCAGGGAGCCGGCACCGGTCCTGGTCTACGGGTTGCGTCTGCTGGAGGCGTGCGCAAGCAAGAGCGAGGTCACGCTGCATGACCAACTCGCTCTGGCGCCGGCACTCGCCGAGAACGGCACGGTGCGTCAAGCACTGTACGCCGCAGTCTTGCTGTCCACCACCGGAAACCCGCGGGCGGACTTTACAAGGCTGGAGGGAACGTTCTGCCAGTCACGGGCGGAGGATGCGGACGGGCTGCTGGCGAGGGCGGCGGAGGTCGAGGCGGCCGATGACCATCAGAAGCTGGAGTTCGGTGCCCGAGTGATCGCCGACCGGCATGCCAAGGCCGCCGGGCTGCAGAGCCGATCTGAGAGCGTAATCATAGCTACTGGGCTGCTAGCCACCGGGTCGGATGAACGGCCGTGGGGGATCGCACCGCCACTGGTTGGATTACTTTTCCCAGAGATCTCCCAGGATAGGGCGGAAGCGAAAATGGCAGCAAGTAAGGCTGCACGATTGGCACAAATTACGGCGATCCGCACCGGCGCCGCGTTTCGCACCGACGACGTGTTTGACACTCTCTGTTTTCTGACTGGCCTGATGCGTCACCTCCCTGGCTCGACGACGCGATGGGGCCAGAGCAATATCCAGTCGCTGCAGGACAGCTTCGGTGTCGAGAGCGCGGACGCTGCTAAGAAAGCCCTTGTGTCGTGGTGGCGCCGCTGGTGCCCGCTGCTGCCATCGGAACGCAGCAGTTTCGTTCCAGTCACGCCCGAAGTCCGGGTCGGACTCACTGGCCTTGCGGTCTTTGCCTCCACGGGCAGTGACCTTGCTGGGCTGCCGCCCGAAGAGGCACGGATCGCGGTACATTACGCCTTACATGAACGCGACGGGCTCCCGGACTGGTTCGGAGCTTTGCTCGACGCGAAGCCCGATGTGGTAGAGAAGGTTCTCCTCACCGAAATCCATACGGCACTGGGGAACCTGTCGGCGACGATGCGTAACTGGCACAGCCTGGATGCCATTGCCGCCCTGGAAGCGACCGCCAAGCTCGTCGCTGGCGCAGTGCTGGCGCTGCTAGAGACAGACCCCCGCCTGGACGCAGAGGCCCTGACCAAAGCTTTGGCTATCGCTGTTCACGTCAACGGCGAGGACGCCGTCCGTTTCGCCGATCTGTGCGCCCGGCAGACCAGAAGCCTCGGGAAGACTGATGGTGAGGCGGCTTGGCATTGGCTGTGGGCATGGTTGCGCAGCGACGTCGCGGCCGCCTGGAGCTTCGTGGAGTCGGTCCTGACGGCCAATCCCGCCAATGCCCGAGACCTTATTGTCAACATTCTCTGTGGCGAGGATGATTACACCCAGACTGATTGGCATGCCGTGTTCCGGCAGCCATCGCAGCTGGCGACGTTCATTTCCACCGTCTACCGGCATTTGCCGCCACGCAATGATCCGTACCGGGAAACCGTCCTCGGCAGCGTCACCCTCAAGCCCGAGGATCGGGCTGTTGAGAGTCGTGATCGCCTCGTAGACTTGCTCGGAGAGATCGACGGGTCCGAGGCACATGCGGCCCTGACACGCTTGGCCGCTGATCCGGACATTGGGGAGGCCCAGCATCTCTTTCGCGCCGCCATCCGGCGGCACGGCGAGAAAGCCGCCGAATTTGTCGTTTGGAAGCCGAGCGAGATCGTGGCCTTCGCCGACGAACACGAGCGCGATCCAAGGACCCCCGACGATCTGTTCCGCCTAGCATGCAACCGGCTGCAAGCCATCCGTCACGACATCGAGGAGCGAGCCTTCGGTGATCGCGGCATCTTTCCTCCCGGCACCAAGGAGGAGATCCTGCAGCGCTATTTCGCTGGACGGCTCGAGCGGGAAAGCCGCGGCCGGTACGACGTGACGCGCGAGGAGGAGGTCGCCGACCACAAGAAGCCGGACATCCGCCTCCGCACCCCTAAGGCCGGGGTGGTCAGCATCGAGATCAAACCGCTGAAGAAAGGCCGCTATACGGTGGCCGAGCTCAAGAGCACGCTCAAGGACCAACTCGTCGGCCAGTACATGCGGGCGGTCGGATCCCGTCATGGCATCCTGCTGCTGTGCCTGATCGAGAAACGCACGTGGAAGATCGAGAAGCCGGACAGGACCACGGAACGGTCCGGTGCATTCGCTGACCTCCTCCGGATCCTCAACGACTCAGCGAAAACCCTTGAGAGGAACGATCCCAGGGTCCATGGGCTGAGGGTGATCGGGATCGACATAACCCCGTGGGACAAGGACAAGGCGGCCAAGCTGAAGGCGCGGGCGGGAACCGCGCCTGCCCCGGGCAGAAAAAGGTCGACACGGACCAGAATGGCAAAGGCCTCCGAATGAGAACGTGGCCGACGGACCACGTGCGGCTGCCCAATCCACGGCGCCGAAGCCCGGGTGCCGGGACGACACGCCGATCCGGACGAGTGTGAGCCATGGCCCAGCCCCCACCCCGACCGCACGCTCCTTCCCGCCGGACCAGCCGACTGCCGTAACCGAGGGCATGCTGCCAGCCACAGCCTGCGCGCCGACTTTGTCACCACCGCAGCGATCAAGGGACAGGACATCCTGCTGGCCACCCTCCACGCTGAACCGAGGACGCTGATCGACTACGTCCGCACCGAGCGGCTCGCCGGGCGCAACGCCGCGCGCGGGGCCCTCGCCCAATCGGGCGAACTCGCAGAGGCTGGGGAGCCACGGAATGGTTCGCCGCAAGGTTGATCCCTTTCGCCGTTTCCAGACGCGCTTGCGACCCCCATACAGGGCGAGGGGCGTCATTGGACGAAGCTGCGCGACTGGCTGGCGAGTCGCTGATCAAGCCCCGCCGCTCTCCCCTCTCCGAAGCAGATTCCCCCGACCAGCGCCCGGCCGTCTACGCCAAAGCGCGCGGGAATTTCCGCCCAAATGATTCCGATTTGATTCCGGAAGCGGTCCGGGGAGGGATGATTCCGGATATGAAAAGCCCCTGAAAACCGAACGTTTTCAGGGGCTTAGATTTGGTTGCGGGGGCAGGATTTGAACCTGCGACCTTCAGGTTATGAGCCTGACGAGCTACCGGGCTGCTCCACCCCGCGGATGTCCTGTCTGGTGGAACCAGGAGGTGTGGGACGATTGTCGGGTGAAGTGTGTTGCGGACCTGGGCCCTCCGGGATACCGGTGTGGTTGGTCGTGTGCCGTGGTGACCTGGCGGCGACCTACTCTCCCACGTCTTAAGAC
>NZ_JAUJFI010000240.1 GCF_030849505.1 Azospirillum isscasi
TTTCCAGGCCGTGCGACCGGGGCGCGGCGGGCCCGCGCCTCCGGGTCGGCGCTGTTGCGCGCCCCGTCGAGCACGAGGCACCCCGCCGCCCCGCCGCAGGACGGGTAAAGCACCGCCGCGAGCGCCAGCGTCCGCCCGATCACGTCGGCCACGCCGCCGCCTTCCGCCCGCGCCCGTTCGAAGACGTTGGCGTCCCCCGCCGCGTAGCGCCGCAGCGCCCGTTCGAACAGCCCGGCCTTGCTGCCGAAGGCCGCGTAGAAGCTCGGCGGCTTGATGCCCAGCTCGGCGCCCAGCTCGGCCACGCCGACCGCGTCGTAGCCGCGGGCGTGGAACAGCCGCATCGCCGTCTCCACCGCCTCGTCCACATCGAAGGAACGCCGCCGCCCCCGCGGCTCCGATTTTTCTGTAGCGGTCACTATAAAAAGTCCTTGCGCGATGCCCTGCCCTGATTTTATATAGCGATCACTACATTAATTCAAGGAACCGGTCATGACCGACTTTGCGGGAAAGAACATTCTGGTGCTGGGCGGCAGCCGGGGCATCGGCAAGGCCATCGTGCAGCGCTTCGCGGCGGGTGGCGGGCGGGTCGCCTTCACCTACGCCGGGTCGGCGGAGGCCGCCGCGGCGCTGGCCGCCGAAACCGGGGCGGAGGCGATCCGCGCCGACAGCGCCGACCGCGATGCGCTGGTCGCCACGGTGGCCGGGCGGGGCGCTCTGGACGTGCTGGTCGTCAACGCCGGGGTCGCGATGATCGGCGATCCGCTGACCCTCGACCCCGACGCCGTGGACCGCATGATCGACATCAACGTCCGCGGGCCCTACCACGCCGCGGTCGAGGCGGCGCGCCACATGACGGGGCCGGGGCGGATCATCGTGATCGGGTCGGTCAACGGCGACCGCATGCCCTTCGCGGGCGGGGCGGCCTACGCGCTCACCAAATCGGCGGTCCAGGGCATGGTGCGCGGGCTGGCGCGGGACTTCGGGGATCGCGGAATCACCGTCAACGCCATCCAGCCGGGGCCGACCGACAGCGACATGAACCCCGCCGACGGCCCGATGGCCGCGGCCATGCACGGCTTCATGGCGATCAAGCGCCACGCCCACGCCAGCGAGGTCGCAGAACTGACCGCCTTCGTCGCCGGCCCGCACGGCGCGATGATCACCGGCTCGTTCCAGACCATCGACGGCGGCTTCGGGGCCTGACGCCGCGGTTCTACTCGTCCCCGCCCCAGCGGTCGCGGAAGACGAGGTCCTCCAGGGGAAGCCGGTTCCGCCAGCCGGCCTTCTCCAGTTCCGGCGTCTCGTGGAAATGCGAGACGTAGCCCAGGCACAGATAGGCGACGGGCACGATCCGCTGCGGGATGCCCAGCGCCTCGCGCAGCCGGTCCTCGTGCAGGATGCTGACCCAGCCGACGCCCAGCCCCTCCGCCCTTGCGGCCAGCCACAGGTTCTGGACTGCGCAGACGCAGGAATAGAGGTCCATGGTGGGTATGTGCGTCCGCCCCAGCACCACCGGGCCGGAGCGTTCCCGGTCGCAGGTGATGCAGAGGTTCACCGGCGCCTCGCGGATGCCTTCCAGCTTCAGGCGGCTGTAGAGCGCCTTGCGTTCCCCGGTGAAGAGGGCGGCGGCCTCCTCGTTGGCCTGGGAGAAGTCGGCGTGCACGCGGGCCTTCACCGCCGGGTCCTGGACGACGATGAAGTTCCAGGGCTGCATGAAGCCCACCGACGGCGCGTGATGCGCGGCGGTCAGGACGCGGGTCAGCACCTCCTCCGGCACCGGATCGGGGGCGAACTGCCCGCGCACGTCGCGGCGGGAGAAGATCGCCTTGTAGAGCGCGTCCCGCTCCTCCGGCGAAAAGGCGTGCTCGCTCATGGTCCTTCCCGGTCCGGGGCCGCCGCGATCACATGGAAGAAGGAGGCGAGGACGCCACCCCGCCGCCCGCCGAGCGGCCCGAGGTCCGACCCGTCCGCCGCCGTGGCGGTGACCAGCGGCTCGTCGGCCCCCCGGTCGAGGATCGAGGCGTAATGGAACTCGTGCCCGCGCAGCGCCGTGCCGGCCCGGCCCAGCGGCGTGTCGCCCAGCAGGACGGCGCGGCGGTAGCCCAGATGCAGCTTCCGCTTGGCGAAGGAGGTGCGCACCCCCAGCAGGCCCAGCATCGGGTGGGTGGTGCCCGCCGCGTCCTCCAGCGACTCGCCCAACACCATGTAGCCACCGCATTCGCCATAGACCGGGCGCCCCAGGGCGGCGAAGCGGTGCATGCCTTCCCGGAAGCGCCCGGCGGCGGCGAGGCGCCCGGCGTGCAGTTCCGGGTAGCCGCCGGGCAGATACACGGCGTCGGCATCGTCCGGCGGCGCTTCGTCGGCCAGGGGGGAGAAATGGGTCACCTCGGCCCCCGCGGCGCGCCAGCCCTCCAGCAGATGCGGGTAGACGAAGGTGAAGGCGGCGTCCCGCGCGATGGCGATGCGCTGGCCCAGCGGCGGCAGGGCGGGGGCGAAACGCCCCTCCGGCGCGCGGGAGGGAGCGGCGAGCGCCGCCACCCGGTCGAGGTCCACATGCTGCGCGATGAAGCGGCCCAGCGCCGCCAGCCGCTCCTGAAGGTCCGCCGTCTCCTCCGCCTGGATCAGCCCCAGATGGCGTTCGGGCAGGATCACGTCGGGGGTGCGGGGCAGGGAACCGAGGACGGGGATGCCCAGCGCCTCGATGGCGCCGCCGGCCAGGGCGAGGTGGCGCGGGCTGGCGATGTTGTTCAGGATCACCCCGCCGATCCGCACATCCTCGCGGTAGGTGGCGAAGCCCTTGACCAACGCGGCGGCGGACTGCGACTGGCCCTTGGCGTTCACCACCAGGATCACCGGCCAGCCGGTGCGCGCGGCGAGTTCCGATGTCGCTCCGGTGCCGGTCGCCCCGACGCCCGCCACCCCGTCGAACAGGCCCATCAGCGCCTCGCAGACCAGCAGGTCGGTGCCCTCCCCGGCGCGGCGGGCCAGCGAATCCAGCAGGTCCGGCCCCATCGCCCAGTTGTCGAGGTTGACGCTGGGCCGCCCGGTCGCCGCCTGATGGAAGGCCGGGTCGATGTAGTCCGGCCCCGCCTTCACCGCGCCCACGCGCAGGCCGCGCGCCTTCAGCGCCACCAGCAGCCCCAGCGTGACGGTGGTCTTGCCGGTGCCGGACGCCGGCGCCCCGACGATCAGCCCGCGCGGCGCCGCCTCAGCCATGGGGAGCCTCCTTGGGAAGCCACTCCAGCACGGGGCGCAGCCGCACCACCTCGCCGATCACGATGATGGCCGGCGGCTCCAGCCCGCTCGCCTCCAGGTCGGCCACGCAGGTGCCGAGCGCGGTGACCAGCACGCGCTGCCGCTCGGTCGTCGCGTCGGTGACCACGCCGACCGGCGTGTCGGCGGGCAGGCCGCCCTCCATCAGCGCCGCGGCGATGCCGGGCAGGCCCTTCCAGGCCATGTAGAGGATCAGCGGTGCGCCGGTCGCGGCCAGCGCCTTCCAGTCCGGCCCCCCGGCGCAGCTGTGGCCGGTCGCCAGGATCACCGCCTGGTTCGCCGTGCGGTGGGTCGCCGGGATGCCGGCGTAGGCCGGGCCGGCGATGCCCGCGGTGATGCCGGGGATGATGCGGAAGGGGATGCCCTGCTCGGCCAGCGCCTGCGCCTCCTCACCGCCGCGCCCGAAGACGAAGGGGTCGCCGCCCTTCAGCCGCAGCACGCGGTGCCCCTCGCGCGCCAGCTCGATCAGGCGGTTGGTGATGTCGTCCTGATGGGCGGAGGGCCGCCCGCCGCGCTTGCCGGCGAATTCCAGCCTTGCCGAGGGCGAGGCGAGCGCCATGATCCGTTCACCGACCAGCGCGTCGTGGACGATCACGTCGGCTTGCCTTAGACCTTGCAGGGCGAGCAGGGTCAGCAGGCCGGGATCGCCGGGACCGGCCCCCGCCAGCCACACGCTGCCGGGCCGGAAATCGGCCAGCTCCAGAGGAAGAGAAAGTTCCAGAGGAAGAGAAAGGGAGTCGGGCGACGGCTCTGCGGTCATGGACGAGCACTCAGCGACGGAAAACGGTGTGGACGGCGGTGTGGAGCACGGCGACGGCAAGGCGCTGCGGCGGGGCTGGACGACGGGCACCTGCGCCACCGCCGCCGCGCGGGCGGCCTGCGGGGCGCTGATGTCCGGCGCCTTTCCCGATCCGGTGACGGTAACCCTGCCCGGCGGCCAGACGCCAGCCTTCGCGCTCGCCTGGACCGATCGCGGCGACGGCTGGGCGGCGGCGGGCGTGGTGAAGGACGCGGGCGACGACCCGGACGTGACCCACGGCGCGCTGATCCGCGCCCGCGTCAGCCGCGCCGAGCCCGGCCAGGGCGTCGTCTTCCGGGCGGGGGAAGGGGTCGGCACCGTGACCCGCCCCGGCCTGCCGGTTCCGGTGGGTGAGCCGGCCATCAACCCGGTCCCGCGGGCCATGATCCGCCGCGCGGTCGAGGAGGCCGCCGCGCTGGCCGGCGAGGCCCCCGACATCGTGGTCGAAGTCTCCGTGGAGAATGGCGAGGCGCTGGCCCGCCGCACCATGAACCCGCGGCTGGGGATTCTCGGCGGCCTGTCGATCCTGGGGACGACGGGGATCGTCGTGCCCTATTCCTGTGCGGCCTGGATCGCCTCCATCCAGCGCGGCGTCGATGTCGCGCGGGCGGCGGGGCTGGGCCACGTCGCGGCCTGCACCGGCGACACCTCGGAAAAGGCGGTCGCCGCGCGCTACGGCCTGCCGGAGCACGCCCTGCTCGACATGGGCGATTTCGCGGGGGGCACGCTGAAGTACCTGCGCCGCAACCCGATCCCGCGCCTGACGCTGTGCGGCGGCTTCGCCAAGTTCGGCAAGCTGGCGCGCGGCCTGCTGGACCTGCATTCCAAACGCGGCAGCGTCGATCTCGACTGGCTGGCCGACCGCATGGCCGAGCTGGGCGCCGCCCCGGACCGCGTGGCGGAGGCCCGCAACGCCAACACCGCGGCACAGCTCCTGACCATCGCGAAGGCCGCCGGCCTGCCGCTGGCCGACCGCGTGGCGGCGCTGGCGCAGCGCACGGCGCTGGACGTGCTGGACGGCGCCCCCGTGGCGGTGGAGGTGCTGGTCACCGACCGGCAGGGCAACATCGTCGGTGCGTCCGGCTGGAGCGCCCCCCAGTCCCCTCACTCCCCCAACCCCCGGTAGCGGCGCACGTGCGACCCGTCGTAGAGCGCGCTGCACCGGAAATCCTCCACCCCCAGCGCCGGGCCGACCAGGATCAGGGCGGTGCGCTCCATGGGCGAGTCCGCCACCTTGGCGGCGATGTCGGCCAGCGTGCCGCGCAGCACCCGCTCGTCCGGCCAGGTCGCCCGGTAGACCACCGCCGCCGGGCAGTCCGCGCCGTAGAGCGGGGCCAGCCGCTCCACCACCCGGTCGATGACGTGGATCGACAGGTGGATGGCCAGCGTGGCGCCCGACCGTCCCAGCACTTCCAGAGTCTCGTTCGCCGGCATGGCCGAGGCGCGGCCCTCCGTGCGTGTCAAAATCAGCGTCTGGCTGACCTCCGGCAGGGTCAGCTCCCGCCCCAGCGCGGCGGAGGCGGCGGCGAAGGCCGGCACGCCCGGCGTGATGTCGTAGGGGATGCCCAGCTCCCGCAGCGCCCGCGTCTGCTCGCCGAGCGCGCTGTAGACCGACAGGTCGCCGGAATGCAGCCGCGCCACGTCCTGCCCGGCCGCGTGCGCCGCCTTGAACTCGGCGACGATCTGGTCGAGCGTCATCGGGGCGGTGTCCACGATCCGGGCGCCCGGCGGGGCGTGGGCGATGATCTCCTTCGGCACCAGGGACCCGGCGTAGAGGCAGACCGGGCAGGACGCGATCAGGTCGCGCCCGCGCAGGGTCAGCAGGTCGGGCGCGCCCGGTCCGGCGCCGATGAAATGCACGGTCATGCGAAACAATCCCCAGAAATCGCCAGCGCGCAGGTGGCGCGCGGGGTGGAACGGCGCGGCAGCAGAAGGGTGGACCCCGGCCCGGCGGCGGCCAGGGCCCCGGCCTCCGCGACCGAGGCGACGCCCACCGCGGCCTCGACGC
>NZ_JAUJFI010000241.1 GCF_030849505.1 Azospirillum isscasi
CTGGGCCGGGGCCGTCCGGCGCCGGAGAATCCCTGGAAGGCGGGGACGCTGGAATGGATTCCGAACGGCGACTACGCTCCCCGGAACGCCGCCTCGAAGGCGTCGGCCTGCGCGGCGATGTCCGCCCAGCCGGCGCTTCGCTCCGCCTCGATCAGGCGGATGCCGGGATGCAGCCAGGGGGGCGGCGGCAGGCTCATGCAGCCCCGGCGGAGACGCCCGGCCGGTAGAGCGCCGCCAGCTCCCCGACCGTGTTGAATTGGACGAATCCGGCGCGGAACGGGTCCTGCCCGGTGCGCTGTTCCAGCACCACCAGCAGGGTGGCGAGGTCGAGGGAGTCGATCGGCAGCTCCCCGCCCAGGAAGCGCGTACCCGGGCCGAGGGCCGGCAGGGTCTCCCCCTTGTCGGCGGCGATGCGGGCAAGCTCTTCGGCGATCAGCGCGAGAATGGAATCGGTCATGGAACGTCGCATGCGGAAAGAAAGTCGCGGAGGATGGCCGTGACGGGGGTTGCCGCCTCACTATGCGGCAAGTGACCGGCCTTGTCGAAGAGATGAAGCGGCGCGCCGGGGGGCAGGCGGTCGGCGGTCGGCACCGGGATGATGCGGTCCTCCCGCCCCCACAGGAGTTGGACCGGCATGCGGAAGGCCGTCCAGTCCACCGGAGCGGACGACCGGTGCGCCTCCGCGAAAGAACCGGCGACGATCCGCTCCAACGCGGCGCGGCGGTGGGGGTCGGCGGCCTGGGCGTGCATCACCTCGCCCACGCGGCCCGCCAGCAGCCAGGGCCGGGCGAACAGCCGGGCGGCGCAGTCCCGCCCTTCCTCCGCGGTCTCCAGCGCGGTCACCCGCCGCAGGAACTCCAGGTCGAAGCCGGGACCGAGGCCGGCGCTGGCGATCAGCGACAGGCTCGCCACCCGTTCCGGCGCCAGCCGCGCCAGCTCCAGCGCGACGTAGCCGCCCATGGAATGGCCGACCGCGTGGACCCGCGGGACCTCCAGCGCGTCCAGCAACCGCAGCAGCCAGGGCGCGAAGGCGCCGACCCGCCCGTCCCCGACCTCCAGGGTCGAGGCGCCGTGCCCCGGCAGGTCCACCGCCAGGATCCGGCGGTCGGCGGCCAGCGGCGCGGCGTTGAACTGCCAGGTCAGCGAATCCCCGGCGAAGCCGTGCAGAAGCAGCGCCGGAACGCCGCCCTGCCCCAGTGAGAGATAGGCGGCGGGACCGCCTTCGATGTCGGCCCGTCCGCGCCGCGGCGACCGGGCGGCGCTTGCGCTCACCGGGCGGTCAGGCGGCGACGGCGATGCCGGCCAGCCCCAGCAGATCGTCCACCGTCTGCGCCTTGACGAGCTTCTCGCCCTCCACGACGTGCCCCAGCCTCTCGTCCACCAGGGCGATGAAGCTGATGACGGCCAGCGAATCCCAGGTGTCGATCGATTCAAGCTCTTCCGCGCCCGTCAGGGAGCCGGCGTCCAGCTCCAGCATCTCGTCGAGCGCGAGCAGGAAATCCTTGCGGTCCATGGTGGTGTCTCCATTTCAGTGGAGCGTGTTCTGACGCACGCTGCCGTTCAGGTCGGCCCATTCAGGGTTCTGGCGCAAGGTATTGCAACAATCTTGCCAGCCGAAGCGGGGATTTTCGGGAAGCAGGGCGCCCAGCAGGCGGCGGACCAGTTCCAGGTCGGCGGCCTCGTCCACACACCAGCGCTGGTTCAGGACGGTGCCGTCCTCCGGCGCCAGGGGGCTGCCGATGCGGAAGCGCTCCGGACGGCGGTAGAGGTGGGCGGTGACGTGCTCGCGCTCCGCCGGGTCGGCGGCGTTGGCTGCGGCCTCGTCCAGGGCGGCGCGGGTGAAGACCTCCGCGTCCAGCCCGCGCGGGAAGCGGGTGACGTCCAGGCTGAGATAGTCCAGCGGCGGCGCCGATTCCAGGAAGGCCGTCACCACCCGGTCCACCAGCGCCGGGTCGATCAGCGGACAGTCGGCGGTGACCCGCACCACCACGTCCGCGCCGGCCATGGCGGCGGCCCCGGCAAAGCGCGCCAGTACGTCCGGCTCGCTGCCCCGGAACACCGGAACGCCGAGGGCCGCGGCCAGTTCGGCCACCGGATCGTCGGTGCCGTTCACCGTGGTCGCCAGCACCAGCCCGTCGAGCGTCCGGCAGCGCGCCAGCCGGCCAAGATGATGCGCCAGCAGCGGCTGTCCCGCCGCCTCCATCAGCACCTTGCCGGGCAGGCGGGTCGAGGTCATGCGGGCCTGCGAGATGCAGACCACGCGCGGCTTCGGGTTGGCGGCGGTCATTCGTCCTCCGTCATCAGGTCTCCGGTGCCAGCATGTCCCAGCGCAGCGGTTCCCCGCGCTTCAGCGCGCGGGCGGCGCGGCGGCCCAGCACGGCGGGGAGCTGCTTGGGCTCCATGCCGAAGCCGGGGCGGATGGAGCGGACGCTGGCGGCGCTCAGCGCCTCGCCCGCCGCCACGTCGGCGGTGACGTAGAGGGAGCGGCGGTAGTCGCGCCCGCCCGCCTCGCTCGGCTCCACCCCGTAATGGACGCGGCCCAGCGCCGCCCAGGCGGTGCGGACGGAGTCGGCCATCGCCTTGAACTCGGCGGGTTCCAGCGAGAAGGCGCTGTCCACCCCGCCGTCGGCGCGGGACAGGGTGAAGTGCTTCTCGATCACCACCGCCCCCAGCGCCGCCGCGGCGACCGGCACCGCCACGCCGCGGGTGTGGTCGGACAGGCCGACGCCGACGCCGAACGCCTGCGCCAGATGCGGGATGGTGCGCAGGTTGCAATCCTCCGGCGGGGTCGGGTAGCCGCTGACGCAGTGGAGCAGGACCAGCGGCGCGTCGCCCACAGCCTCCACCGCCTCCGCCACCTCGCCCAGCGTGGCGAGGCCGGTGGACAGGATCAGCGGCCGCCCCGACCGGGCGGCCCGGCGGATCAGCGGCAGGTCGTTCAGCTCGAAGGAGGCGATCTTGAAGGCCGGCGCGTCCAACCGCTCCAGCAGCTCCACCGCCGTGTCGTCGAAGGGGGAGCTGAAGACGGTCAGGCCGATGGCGCGGGCGCGCTCGAACAGCGGCTCGTGCCACTCCCAGGGGGTGTGCGCCTCGCGGTAGAGATCATGCAGGGTGCGGCCCTGCCACAGCCCGCCCTCCAGCCGGAAGCCCGGCCCGTCATGGTCGATGGTCAGGGTGTCGGCGGTGTAGGTCTGCAGCTTCACCGCGTCGGCGCCGGCCTCCCCGGCGGCGTCCACCAGGGCCAGCGCCCGGCTCAGGTCGCCCTTGTGGTTGCCCGACATCTCGGCGATCAGATAGGGGGGATGGCCGGGGCCGACGGGGCGGCCGTTGATGATGACGTCGCGCGGCACGGAAGCGGTCTCGCTGTGAATGACGAAGGTCACTCTGCCACGGAAGCGGACGGCGGGTGTGCCTTTTCCGCTTCCGCCCGAAGAAGGTCCCGCGCCTCCTCGCCATAGGCCAGCAGCCGTTCGGTGCAGCGGTGGCGGTCGCCCACGGTCCGGAAGCGGATGCGCGACAGCTCCGCCTGCCGCTCCCGCAGCGCCGGGTCGGCGACGAGGGCGGCGGCCCGCTCCACATAGGCGGCGGCGTCCGGCACCGGGATGCCCGCCCCCGCCACGCTGGCCACGTCGCCCCAGGCCAGGGTGACCACCGGCAGCCCCTCCGCGATGGCGTAGGCGGCGCTGCCCCCGCCGCCCTGGCGGGACGGGTTGAGATAGCCGTGGCAGCGCCGGTAGAAGGCGCGGATGTCGGTCAGATGGCCCAGGCTGCGCATGCGCGCCCCGTTGCGCGCCGCCGCCAGCCGGGCCGGCAACTGCTCCACCTTTCCCGCGAAGACGATCACGGCGCCGGGGCAGCGGTCGAGGATGGCGTCGGCCAGCGCGAGGAATTCCCCCGTCACTTCGAAATCCAGGCGGGTGCCGACCACGGCGAAGACGAACGCCGCGCCGTCCAGCCCGAAATCCCCCGCCTCCCCCGCCGTGGGCGGCGGCGAGAAGCCCAGCGTGAAGGGCCGGAAGCGCCGCGCGAAGGGGCCGCGGTAGAGCGCCGGCATGGAGTCGGTGTGGTTCCCCTCCTCGTACCCCAGCACCAGATGGGCCAGCGAGATGGTCATGCCGGAGGTGGTGGGCAGGCAGACCACCGGCCGCGCGTCGGTCACCGCGAACAGGTCGCCCACGACGTTGGCCCCGCCGAAGGTCACCAGCAGGTCCGGGTCGTAGCCGTCGATGGCGCCGACGATGGTGGACAGCTTGTCCTTGGAAAAGGCGCGGCTGGTGAAGGAGGCCATCTTCACCTGCCGCCCGAACATCTTCAGCGCGAAGACGCCCTCGTAGTCCGCGACCAGCTCCGCGATCATCGGCGGGACGAACAGGTTCTCGGCCCGCAGCGGCATGGTGTTGCAGTTGATGATGGCGACGTCGAGCCCGAAGTCGTCCTGAAGCCGGCTGGCGTAGTCGAAGCAGTCGCGCGAGGGCTGGTGCTGGTCGTTGGTGAACTGGTTGGTCAGCACGGCCACCCGGCGGATCGGTCCGTCCCGCGGGACCCGGCGCGGCGGAACGACGTCCCAGCGCCGCGCCACCGCCCGCACCAGCTCCTCGTAGAAGCGGAACAGGTCGCAGGGGCCGAAGGCGCCGAGTTTCTCCGGCGCCGAGGCGGCCAGGAAAAGCTGCCGCGCCATGCACCAGTAGGTGTAGTGCATCAGCTCCGGCCCGACCCGCTCCCCGCCCAGCAGCAGGTAATGGAGAATCCGCTCGTAGTGGTAGAGGTCCCCGGTCAACTGGAACAGAACCGACTGGAACAGCACCGTCTCCCCGGTCGGCGGGTTGCGGCGCAGGTCTTCGGCGATGGACAGGCGGGCGTCCAGGTCCAGCTCGCGGCGCATGCGCTCGCAGTGGGCGGACAGGGCGTTGAGCCGGTCGGCGTTGAACTGGCGCTCGGCCAGAAGGGATTTCAGCGTGGCGGCCTGTTCCCCGGCGATGTCGGACATGCTGTTTCCCTCAACCGGCGCCTGTTTTCGTATCGCCTCCTGATACCCCCGGCTTGGTTAAGGTTTCAAGAATGCGCCGCCGCGCGCTCCGCCAGCGCCGCCGCGGCCTCCGCCGCCACCGTGGTCCAGTCGCCGGGGCGGGGCTGGCGGAACAGGCGGGCGGTCGGGTACCAGGGGCTGTCCTCCCGGCCCAGCAGCCAGCGCCAGTCCGGCGCGTGGGACAGCAGCACCCACAGCGGCACGCCCAGCGCCCCGGCCAGATGGGCGGGCGCGGTGCAGGAGGAGATCACAAGGTCCAGGCTGGCCATGATCGCCGCGGTGTCGGCGAAGTCCCGGATCCCGGGCGCCAGATCGGTGAAGGACGGGGGCATCGCCCGCCGCGCCAGCTCGTCATGGCCGGGGCCGAGTTGCAGGCCGAAGAAGCGGCAGCCCGGCACCTCCAGCAGCGGGGCCAGCGCCGCCAGCCCCGGAGACCGCTCCCGGTCGCCGGCGAAATGCGGGTTGCCGGCCCAGACCAGCCCGACCCCGAGACCGCCACCGGTCAGCCGCTCCCGCCACGCCGCGGCGCGCGCCGGGTCGGCGGACAGGTAGGGAACGGCGGCGGGAATGGTGTCCAGCCGGGTGGCGAAGGCCCGCGGCAGGCTGAGCAGCGGGCATTGCCAGTCGAACGCGGGCAAGGCTTCGCCCCGCGCGAAGACCCTCTCCACCCCCGGCAGGCCGTTGAACAGGGGAACCAGATCGGCCCCCACCTCCAGAAGGACGCGGGCGCCGCGGGCGGCCACAAGGGGGGCGTAGCGGACGAACTGGATGGCGTCGCCGCGGCCCTGCTCCTCGTGCAGCAGGATGGTTCGCCCGGCGATGTCCTCCCCGCGCCACAGCGGCTGCGGCAGGCCGCGCGGCTTGGTCGGGAAGCCGGCCACGCCCCAGCGCGCCTCGTAATCCTCCCAGCCGCCGGCCAGGTCGCCGGCCAGCAGCCGCGCCAGGGAGCGGTTCCAGCGGGCCTCGGCGCTGGCCGGCTGAAGGCGGACGGCCCGGGCGTGCAGGCGCAGCGATGCGGCGATGTCCAGGCGGGCGCGCGG
>NZ_JAUJFI010000242.1 GCF_030849505.1 Azospirillum isscasi
CCCCGCAGCAGCGCCCCGGCAACTCCCCCTGGGGTCAGGCGCCGGGCGCCGCCCCGGCCTATGGCGACCCGCGCGTCGCGGCCTATGCCCAGCAGCCGCAGCGGGCCGGCGGCGGCTTCATGGCCGGCGCCATGCAGACCGCCATGGGCGTGGCCGGCGGCATGCTGATCGGCAGCGCCCTGTCCAGCATGCTGTCCGGCGGCGGCGAGGCCGTGGCCCAGGAGGCCCAGAACGCCGTCGATCAGGTGGCCGAGGACATCCCCAGCGAGGAATCGTGGGGTGGCTTCGGCGGGGATGAGGAGGAATTCTGATCCCCGCGGGAACCGGCCGGGCGGCCTCCCCCCCACCGCCCGGCCGGTCCCCGGCCTCCTTCGCCCGCCACGCAGCGGACCGGAAATTGTCGTTCGCGGCTCCGTCCGCGACACTTTCCCGACGGCGGACCGCTCCGCCGCTCATCTCCTTGCTTTTTGCAGGCCGGACAACCGTCCGCCTTGCCAGCATTTTCACGCGCATCTAGTTTCCTTCAAGAGAACGACCCGCCGCTTCTCCGCCCGAGCAAAAACGGTGAAGCACAGGGACAGGAAAAGCGGACACGCCGTACAGACGCACGGCGCGCGGAACTCTTCCGCGCACGACGCCCGGGCTTTGCCCTGCGGTGCCGCCCGCTTTTCAAAAAGAAGAAAGATCAGGAGGAAACCGTGCATCTGTTCGACCATCCCGACTTCGACGACCATGAGCAGGTGGTCTTCTGCTCCGACGCGGCGTCCGGCCTGCGCGCCATCGTCGCCGTCCACGACACGACGCTCGGTCCGGCGCTGGGCGGCTGCCGCATGTGGCCCTACGCCAGCGACGAGGAGGCTTTGCGCGACGTGCTGCGCCTGTCGCGCGGCATGACCTACAAATCGGCTCTGGCGGGCCTGCCGCTGGGCGGCGGCAAGTCGGTGATCATCGGCAACCCGCGCACGGACAAGAGCGAGGCGCTGCTGCGCGCCATGGGGCGCAACGTCGAGCGGCTGGGCGGACGCTACATCGTCGCGGAGGATTCCGGCACCGGCGTTCCCGACATCAAGACCATGGCGCTGGAAACCGCCCATGTTTCCGGCGTGGTCGAAAAGGCGACCGAGGGCGGCGGCACGCGCAGCGGCGACCCCTCCCCCTCCACCGCCTACGGCGTCTTCGTCGGGCTCCAGGCCGCGGTGCGCCACCGCCTGCACCGCAGCGACCTGGAGGGGCTGACCGTCGCCATCCAGGGGGTGGGCAGCGTCGGCGCGCATCTCGCCCGCTATCTGGCCGACGCCGGGGCGCGGCTGTGGATCGCCGACATCGACGAGGCGCAGGTGCGCCGCGTGGCTGACAGCGTGGGCGCCACGCCGGTCCTCCCCGACGCGATCTTCGATCTGGAGGTGGATGTCTTCGCGCCCTGCGCGCTGGGTGCGGTGCTGAACGACGGCACGATTCCGCGGCTGACCTGCCCGGTCGTCGCCGGGGCGGCCAACAACCAGCTCGCCGAGGCCCGGCACGGGCAGGCGCTGGCCGACCGCGGCATCCTCTACGCGCCGGATTACGTCATCAACGCGGGCGGGGTGATCGACGTCTATTACGAGCGCGCCGGCCACGACCACGCCCGCGTCATGAGCCACATCGGGCGCATCGCCGACACCCTGACGGAGATCTTCGCCCGCGCCGACATGGAGCGGAAGCCGACCGCCGCGGTCGCCGACCGCATGGCCCGCCAGCGCGTGGGGCGCACGCGCTGACCGCCTGATTCAGACCATGCTATTCAGCGCGCCGCAGCCAGCGAGGGGAAGGCGTCCGTGATTCCGGTCAGCAGGATCTGGACGCCGACGCAGAACAGCAGGAAGGCGAACAGCCGCGTCAGCACGCGGGCGCGGGTGTGGCCGAGCAGCGCCACCAGCCGATCGGCGGAGCGGTAGGACAGCCAGATCAGCACCGCGATGGCCAGCGCCGCCGCCGACACGCCGATGAAGAAATTCGTCAGGCCGGCGGCGTCCGCCGGGCGGGTGGCGCCCAGCGCGATGGCGACGGAGATGGTGCCGGGGCCGGTGGTGAAGGGAATGGTCAGGGGGAAGAAGGCCGATTCCCCCACATCCTCCGCCGGAGCGGCCTGCTCCTGCTTGCGGGCCTCGTGGGCTTCCGGCGCGCTCAGCAGCGCCCAGGCGCGTTCCGCCACGACGAAGCCGCCGGCGATCCGCAGCGCCGCCAGCGAGATGCCGAAGAAGTTCAGCACATAAGACCCCGCCCACAGGGCCGTCAGCATGACGATGGCCGAATAGACCGCGACCAGCGTGGCGAGTTGCACCCGTTCCTTCGGGCTGCGCTCCGCCGTCACCTGGCTGAAGATCAGCGCCATGGCGATGGGGTTGACGATCGAGAACAGCGCCGTGAAGGCGAGAAGGAAGCTGTCGAGCATGGGGCGGGCCGACCTCTACCACGGCGGATGGCTGGGATTACCGCCGTGGTACAGGTCCGCCCGCCCGCTGGCAAGGCACCACGATTTCCTGGCTCACGCCCTCTTGGGCGGGAACGCCGCTCTTGCCGTTGGACACGCAAGACGGCCACACTCTCCCACGGGGAAGAGCTTCACGACGTGATGCCGGAGGGGTTGCGATGGGGCGGCGAACGCGGCGGTGGATTCTGGCTTTCCTGCTGGCCGGCCTGCTTCCGGTCCCGCCGGCGCGGGCGGAGACGCCGGCGCAGTTCCGGGCCGCGGTGTCGCAGATCGTCTACGCCGACCCGGGCACGGGCAAATCGGCTCCGGTCCTTCTGCTGTATCCCACGCGCGACGCGGTTCAGCCGCTCCGCCGCGGACCCTATCACCTGAACGTCGCCCCCGAGGGCTGGCCGGCGCTGGACTCCCTGCCGCTGGTGATGATGACCCAGGGACCCTCGCGCAACGGGCTGGCGATGGTCAGCATCGCCCTGTTCCTGGCGCGGCGCGGGATGATGGCCGCCCTCGTGACCCATCCCGGTGGGCCGGAGCCGGGTGCGAAGGACGCTTCGAAGACCGGCACGCAGCCGCTGTGGCCGGAACTGCCGCTTCAACTCCGCGCGGCTCTGGACGCCGTGCTGGACTCCTCCCCCATGGGGTTCCGGGTGGACCGGGAGCGCATCGGCGTGATCGGCTACGCGGCGGGGGGTCATGCGGCGCTGGCGGCGGCGGGCGGGGTGGCCGATCCGGGGCGGATTCCACAGCTCTGCGCCACCCATCCGGAAAACCGGACCCTCTGCCCGGCGGGTGCCAGGACCACCGCCGCGGCCCCGCCGAAGCGGCTGGAGGCCGCCACCGATCCCCGCATCCGGTCGCTGCTGCTGATGGACCCGGTCGGCGCGCTGTTCGGGGATGGCGGCCTGTCCCGCATCACCGTCCCGGTCCGGCTGTACGAGGCGGAGAAGGGCGACGAGAGCGGCGCCCTTCAAGTGGCGCGGGTGCGCGGTCTGCTGCCCCGGCCGCCGGAATACGACCTCGTCCCCGGCGCCGGCCACTACGCCTTCCTGACGCCGGTCCCGGCCAGCGCCGCCGCCCGCTTCGGCGCCGCGGTGCAGGACCCGCCGGGTTTCGACCGCGCCGCCTTCCACGCGCGGCTAAACGACGAGATTCTGGACTATTTCCGGCGGACTCTGGACGCCGCGCCCTGACCGGGGACCGGCCCGATGCCCGCCGGCCACCCAAAAAAAAGATACGGGAGAGCATGATGACGACGATGACCTTGAAGGAGGCCCTGGCCGAGGTTCTGGACCCGCGGGGCCGGACCGTGGTGGATGTCGGCTGCGGCGACGGGGCGCTGACCCGCCATTTCGCGGGGCTCGGCGCCCAGGCCATCGGCATCGAGATCAACGAGGGCCAGCTCGCCCGCGCCCGCAAGGCGGAACCGGTGGCCGGCGCCGATTACCGCGTCGGCAAGGGGGAGGCGCTGCCGCTGGCAGACGCGTCGGTGGACGCCCTCGTCTATTCCAACAGCTTCCACCATCTGCCGCCGGCGGTCATGGCCGGCGCGCTGGCCGAGGCGGCGCGGGTGCTGACGCCCGGCGGCACGCTGGTGGTGGTGGAGCCGATCGCGGAAGGCCCCTACTTCCACGTCATCCTGCCCATCGAGGACGAGACCGAGGTGCGCGCCGCCGCCTACGACACGCTGAAGCACCCGCCGCTGCCGCTGGAGGCGGTGGACGAGACGGTCTACGGCACGGTGGTGCGCTACCGCGACGCCGATCATTACCTGAGCCATGTCGTCGCCGTGGACCCGGCGCGGCGCGAACGCCTGCCCCCGCTGGAGGCCGAGGTGCGGCGCCGCTTCGCCGCCAACGGGCGGATCGACGCGGAGGGTATGACCGCCTTCGACCAGCCGATGCGCCGCATGGTCTTCAAGAGGTTGCCGTAAGCACGGCCCGCTTGGCGGCGGCACGGCGGCGTGCCAGCATGAGCGCCGCCGTTTGGTCACGGGCGCGCCGCCGCGCGTCCGTGCATAGTGGAACCGTGTCGCAGTCTCAAAGGTCGAAAATCATGCCCCGCACCGCCTTGTTCGCCGCCGCCCTGCTCCTTCCGGCGGTCCCGCTTCTGTCCGGCTGCGGCGTGGTGGTCGCCACGGTGGACACCGCGGCCAGCGTGGCGGGGTCCGCGGTCAGCGTCGCCGGCGACGTGGTGTCCGCCACGGCCCATGTGGCGACCTCCCCCTTCCGCGGCGGCGGCGACGATGACGAGTAAGCGCGACGACGGGTAAGGGCGGGACCGGTCAGCGCCGGAACATCCGGCGCCACCAGGGGCGATGCCGCCGGGCCAGCTCGGTCACCAGGATGCGGCACTGGTCGCGCATCGCCTCGTAGGCGGCGACCTCGGCCTCGCGGTCGCGGCGCAGGCCGTCCAGCGTGCCGGTCAGCCGCTCCAGCCGCTTTTCCAGCTCCGCGCTGTTCCGGCGCTCTTCCGCCAGCGTGTCCTGCGCCTCCGCGCTGCGGCGCTCCGCCGCCTCGATGCGCTGGCGGAAGCCGCGCTCCCGCGCCTCGGTGTCGGCGATCAGCCGCTCCACGAGGTCCCCGATGCGCTTGCGCTCCGCCTCCCGGTCGGCCTGGAGCCGGTCCAGCGCCACCGCGTGGGACAGGCGCAGGGCGGCGATCTCCGCGTTCACCGCGGACAGCCGGTCCTCGGCGTCCTGCAGCGCGCGGGCCATGCCCTGCTCGCGCGCCGAGGTCTCGGCGATCAGCGTCTCGACCAGCTGGTTGATGCGCTCGCGCTCCGCCTCGCGGTCGGCCTGGAGATTCCCGATCTCCCCGGTGCGCGCCTGCTCCGCCTGCCCGATGGCCTCGCGCCAGCGCTCGCGTTCGGAGGCGTGTTCCGCGATCACCCGCAGCCGCTCCGCCCGCTCGCTGTCCGCCGCGGCCTCCGCCTTGGCGATCTGTTCGCCCAGCGTGGCGACCTGATCCCCGTAGACGCGCAGAAGTTGAGTGGTCTCCTCCGAGGGTGCCTTCGTGCGCTGGCGCGTGGCCCGCTTGACCGGCGCCGCGGGCGGAGGCGGCGTGTCCTCACCGTTGGAGAGCGGCATCATCTCGGTCATCGCGGCTTATCCTGACAAATCGGGACTGCGCCGCCACAGTAGCGCGTCCCGCGCCGTCCGCACAGGAACCTTTTTCCATCGGCCAGGCCCGGCGACGGCCGGCAAGGCTGGAGCCGAGAATTCGTCTCGTATTTTCGCGGCTTTCGTCGGCAAATTTTCAAAAATCGGTTCTGTTAACGGGCTTTAAAACCGCTTTAACGCCAACTCCCCTGACTCGCGAAGGTATTAACACCAATGATTGACAGTCTGGATTTCGATTGGTTTTTTGAATGAAATTCGCAGGCGCGAACAAGACTTTTCTTAAAAAGCAAAACAACCGTCCTGGCCGATCCGATGCTGCGGAGAACCCCATGCGTGCTGTCCTGGTAGAACCGAATCCACTGATCGCCGACGCGCTCGGCCGTCAGCTCGGCATGGGCAAGATCCGTTACGA
>NZ_JAUJFI010000243.1 GCF_030849505.1 Azospirillum isscasi
CACCGTCCGTCCGGCGCGGCTGGCCGCGGCGGCGAGCGCCCGCGCCTCCGCCACGCTGGTGACGGTGGCGCTCAGCCGGTGAAGGGCGGGCAGCCGGAGCTGGCTGGGCAGCGGCGGGTCGATGACCAGGACGGGGGCCGTCACGCCGGCCCGCCGCAGGGTGATGCCCTCCCCCATGTCGGCCACCGCCAGCCCGTCGATCCCGAACCGCTGGAGCGCCCGCCCCACCGGCCCGGCCCCGTGGCCGTAGGCGTCCGCCTTGACCACGCCGAAGACGGCCTGACCGGAGGGAAGGCTGCGGCGCAGCCGTTCCAGGTTCCGGCCAAGGGCGTGCAGATCGATGTCCGCCCAGGCGGTGGTGCTGCCCCGCCGGCCTGTCCGCGTTCCCGTCATGCAAGGAACTTCGCGCTGATGTCGGTCGAGGATTCCTTGCCGATCTTGTCGAAGTGATGGTCCAGGAACTCGTCGGCCTTGTGACGGCCCGTTTCGAACATGTACATCAGGAAGTCCCAGTCGGCGTTCAGCTTGCTGGTGACGCCCAGCTTCTCCACCACCTCTTCCGCATCGACGGTGTGGATGTGCATCTTCTTGTGCTTCTCGGGGCTGAGTTCGCCGGAGTCGATCAGCTTGGAGACGAAATCCACCACGCGCAGCTCGCGCATCATGCTGGAGTTGAAGCTCAGCGTGTTCACGCGGTCCATGATCTCGCGGGCGGTGCGCGGCGGCACGGGGACGCGGACCGGGTTGATCTGCACGATCAGGATGTCGCGGCTGTCGCACTGCTCGATCAGCGGGAACAGCGGCGGGTTGCCGGAATAGCCGCCGTCCCAGTAGAAGGCGTTGCCGACCTGCACCGCCTGGAACAGGAAGGGCAGGCAGGCCGAGGCGAGCACCGCGTCCACCGAGATGTCCTTCGGGCCGAACACCTTCAGCCGGCCGGCGCAGACGTCGGTCGCCGCGATGAAGGTCTTGCAGGCCGGCGCCTTGCGCAGCCGCTTGAAGTCCACCACGTCCGACAGCACGTCGCGCAGCGGGTTCATGTTCATCGGGTTCAGCTCGTACGGCGACATCATGCGCGACAGCGCGTCGAACATCTGCCAGAGCGGGGAGAAGTCCATGTTCCCCTTGCTGAACATCTTGTCGAGCGGGGTCGGCTGGAGCGGACCCTTCTTCGCCTCGTCGGAGATGCGGCGCCAGAATTCGCGCAGCTTGGACCGCGCGCCTTCGTGGCCGCCGATGGTCAGGCCATAGGCGGTGACGGCGCAGTTCATGGCGCCGGCGCTGGTCCCGACGATGCCGTCGATGGTCAGGCGCCCGTCCTCCAGGATGCGGTCGATCACCCCCCAGGTGAAGGAGCCGTGCGCGCCGCCCCCCTGGAGCGCGAGGCTGATCGGTTTGGCGCTCTTGCGGGTTGCGGGCTGGACGGCGGGGGCGGGCATGGTCTGGTCGGGCATGGATGGCTCCGGTTGTTGGCTCTTTGGAAAGGTCGGCGGGTTGGGAAGGGGCGCGCTCGGGTGCGCGGCGCAGGTCAGAGCGCGGGCTTCATCGCCTTGGGCGGGCGCGTCCTGGTCAGCACGCCGTGCTTGGTGGGCCGGCGCGCCTGGGGGGTGTCGGGCGGCGGCTTCGCCAGAAGGTCGCGGTGGTCGGGGACGGCGCTGCGCAGATAGTTGCGGATCTGCTGGATCCACTTGCGCGCCAGCTCCTCGGAGATGGCCAGCTCCGCGGCGATGTCCGCGTAGGGCTGCTCCTCGATGAAGCGCATGCGGGCGGCTTGGCGCATCCGCTCGTCCCGGATGCCGTCCAGCGACTCCAGAACCTTGACCAGCAGGGCACGGTCGGCGTTGGTGCGTTCCGGATCCATGGCGTCCCGCCCGCTGGAGCCGTCGGCGATGGAGGCGATCTCGACGAGGGAGCCGACCAGGACGGGATGGCGCTGGTGGGCGCGGTGCCGGTCGATGAAGTGGTTGATGGCGGTGCGCCGCAGCCAGGTGCGCGTCTTGATGATGGAACGCGCGTAGAGCGGCAGGACCTCCGACAGATTGATGCAGAGGCCGCTCAGACAGTCATGGATTTCCTGTCGGTTTCCTTTGCACAACCTGTGATATGTCCAAAACAGGTCGGTGTAATGGCGGCACCAGAAGACCCAGAAGGCGGTCCGATCCCCGGTCGCGATCCGCTCCAGGAGTCCGGAATCGTCCAGTTCGTGGAGATCCTCGCCGGTGCGGGAGAGGAGTCGGGCCGATCCGGCCATCGACAGGGAGGGCCAGGGGCGTTTCGGTTCCCGCTGCCGGTCCAACGCCGTTCCGGTGGGGGCATCCCCCAAAGGTTGCGCTCTTTGCTGCATATGACGTCCCTTGCGCGTTTTGCTCAAGGGACGCTCGCCAAGTTCTATGCGTGAACGAACCGGATATACTTTTTTTCGAAATACCTATGTATTTCGCATGAGATTATCTGAAAAAAAGCCTACCCAACCGCAACCACACTATGTCGTGATAATCAAGGCATGGCTACGCGCCCGCAAGCGGGAGCGTCGATTCTATGCGTAGTCAAGAAAACGATAATAATGCCGCGTGGCCTGAGGGGCTCACCGCCGCGGGAACAAGGATGTAGTAAGCGCGGGAGCGGAATTCTCGATTCCAGTCCCGGCGAATGTTTCCGAAATTCTATATTTTAGGGAATCTGCGCGATTGTGCGCGGAGCCATCCGGATCGTGTGCCGGATGGCAGGAGTGGAGGGGCTCGAACCCCCAACCCCCGGTTTTGGAGACCGGTGCTCTACCAATTGAGCTACACTCCTGTCGCCGCCTTGCAGCGGGAAGCCGCTTTTAGGCGATTTCGGGACCGCACACCAGCGGAAAATGATCAGCGGCGACGCAGCCGTCGTTCGGTTCGCCGTGCGTGCCTGCGGACCGGCGGCCCAAAAAAGGAGAGGTCAGCGGCAGTGGATTCCATTATGGTCATCGGCGCGGCCCATAGGGGATAAAGGCCCGAAATTCCATGGCCATGCCCATTGTGACACAGTGGGTGCGACGCCTTGCTCCCGATCGAATGCCTTTCCAAGGAAGTAAACAGGGGATTTTCAAATGTATTTTAACATATCTTTGTTTGGTGAAGAGTACAATATGTACGAAAATACAATTTCTCTATTTTACCATGCCCTTTCCGAGCTTGGGCACATCGTGAAGGTATCGGAAAACAGCATCGACACGGGGGCTTACAACATTTTGCTGCCTCCGAAGGTTTTCCGGGCGGAAGAGGTCGTCACCTATCTTTTATCCAACAGAATTCCGTACGGCTTCATTGGGGTGGAAACCTTTGACGGGTTCAAGCATCACCGCCTCGACGACGCGAGCGGGAACCCGGCGGTTTTCCATCGCTTCGTGCAGGGAGCGCAGCATATTTTCTGCCTTTTCAAGCAGGACATCGACAGATATCGGAATCTGGGCGGAAAGGCCGTTTATGCGAAATACGGCTTCAGCGATGGCGTCGCCGAAATCAGAAGGCCGAAGGCTCATCCTATAGACGTGTTCTTTTTCGGCGATGTCGAGGGCCGGTCCCGGCGGACGCGCATTCTTCAGGACCTCGCCGATCGCGGGCTTCACGTTCATCTTCTGACGGGGGCATCCAACAGCAGGCCGGCGCTGGTGCGCAATTCCCTCATCGGCATGGCGAAGATCAACATCAACATCAACCACTCCTCGCATGTCAGCCCGCAGCGCGTCGTCTTTCTCGCCAACAACGCAATTCCCTGCGTTTCCGATTCCGCGGAAGATCCGGACGGTTATCTGGCCACGGCCATGGTCCGGCATGGCGACGCCGAGTTGATCGACTGGTGCTGCGACTATGTCCGGTCCGGGGATGTCCTGGCGGACGGCGATCGGGCTTATGACATCCTCCGCCAGGACCCGATGAGCCGGATTCTGGAAGCGGCGCTCGATGGGTGAGGGCGGCAACACAGGCGGGACCGGCCTTCCGCCATCGTAGAAAATCGGAAACGGAACCTCCGGGCCGGTTCTCCCGGCGGAGCCTTCGGGCGGTCGGCGGCAAATAGCCGCACCGCATCGGCCATCCGCTCCGCCATCACGCCGCCCGTCACGCCGGAGGCGATGGCGGGGCCTCGGGCGCGACCTTCGGGATGCGCAGCGTGAAGCGCGCGCCCCCGCCCGGCGGGGAGGCCGCCGTGACGCTGCCGCCCAGCGCCTGGGTCACCAGATTGTAGACGATGTGCAGCCCCAGCCCGGTGCTTCCCTGGGACCGGCGGGTGGTGAAGAAGGGATCGAAGATGAAGGGCAGCGCGTCCGGCGCGATCCCCCGCCCGTCGTCGGCGACGGCGATCTCCACGCTGTCCGGGTCCGGCTGGGTGACCGCGATGGCGATGCGCCCGGCCCGCTCCGGCCCAAGCCCGTGCACCAGCGCGTTGGAAATCAGGTTCGTCAGGACCTGCGCCAGCGCCCCCGGATGGCTGTCCAGCACGATGCCCGCGGCTCCCGTCACGCTCACCTCGTGCTTCGCCCGGTGCCACATGGGCCGCAGGCTGAGCACCAGGGCGTCGAGCCAGGAATCCAGCTCGAACACGCGGCGCTCTCCGCTGGTCTGGTCCACCGCGACCTGCTTGAAGCCGCGGACCAGATCGGCGGCGCGGCCGAGATTCGCCATCAGCAGGCCGGTGGACTCCACGGCGGCCTCCGCATAGCCCTGGAACTCCGCCCGCCGCAGGCCGCCGGCCTCGAAGCGGGCGACGATTCGGGCCGTCTCGTCCGACAGGTGGGAGGCGGCGGTCAGCGCGACCCCCAGCGGCGTGTTGATCTCATGCGAGACTCCGGCCACCAGCTCGCCCAACGCGGCCATCTTCTCGGCCTGGACGAGCTGCCTCTGCGTCTCCTGCAGGCGGGCGTGGGCCTCGCTGACCTCCTCCAGGGTCCGGCGCAGCAGGCTCGATTGGCCGTCCAGCGCACGGGTGCGTTCGGCCACCTGGGCTTCCAGGCTGCGGTTGAAGGCCGCCAACTCGTCGTAGAGCCGGGCGTTCTCCAGCGAAATGGCGATCTGCGCGGCGAGCAGGCACGGCACCTCCACCCGCTGGTCCACGAAGGCCCCGGTGACGAGGTTGTTCTCCAGATAGAGCAGACCGATCAGCACCCCCTGCCGGACCAGCGGCAGGCACAGCACCGATCGCGGACGGCGGGCGCGGATGGTGGGATCGTCGGCGAAGCGCGGGTCGGCGGCGGCGTCGTCCAGCACCAGCGGGGCGTTCAGGCGGGCGGTGTAGGCGGCCACGGCGGCGGGCACCGGGGGCGGGCCGTCCTCCCTCGCCGCCGCGGTGTCCGGTGTGGGCAGGGCGCGGAAGACACCGGCCCGCATGTCGCCCTCCGCCGCCGGCACCAGCCGCCCGTCCGCATCGGCCAGCAGCAGATGCCCGCGCTCCGCCCCGGCGGCCTCGAACACGGTGCGCAGCAGCCGGTCCACCAGCCCGTCGCGCCGGATCTCTCCGGAAATCGCCTGCGCGGCCTTCAGCACCGCCTCGATGTCCAGCGCCCCGGCGGCGAGGCGGCCGGACGACGACGAGGACAGGCGCTCCGACGGGCGGAAGCGGGGCGGGTCGGGCGGCGGGGCCAGCGCGGGATGGCGGCGCTCCAGGTCCGCGGCCTTGGCCCAGGCTTCCCAGCGCCGGTAAAGGTCACGCGCCTGCGTCCGGTGGAACAGGGCCGGGGCGGCGTGCCCCTGCTCGTCGTGGAACAGCGCCGCCCGCTCGTGCACGGTGGCGAGGTCGTGGTGGAAGCCGGCCTCCTCCGCCGCCCCGATGGCGCCGGCGTAGCGCAGGGCGGCGTCCCCGGCCCGGCCCAGCAGTTCCCGGACCTGGTCGTGAATGGTGAGCA
>NZ_JAUJFI010000244.1 GCF_030849505.1 Azospirillum isscasi
CCGAGCGTCTCGGAGCGCGAAAAGGCGCTCCATTCTGACAAAAACGGGCGGCGGAAACGCCATTTCCAAGCCTCAGCGGGGGCAAAAAGCCGAAATATGTTCGTTTTTCCGCGACCTGTTAGGCAGGAAGCCGTAGTGGGCGGCCAGATCGAGGAGCTTGGCGTTGTAGGCGATGCCCCGGCCCGGCTGGTCCGGATCCTCGGCTTCGCCGAGCACGGCGGTCTTCATGCGGTCGTAGAGGATCTGCCCGGGCACGCCGCCGAAGGCCTCGAAGGCGGCGATGTGGCAGCGCAGAACGGTCGGCAGGTCCTGGCGGGCGACGAAGCGGGCCCACATCATGCGGCTGTGGCCGAGCACCATGGAAAAGAGCCAGACGACCCGTTCCGCCTCGGGCTCGTCGGTGAAGGTGGTTTTGAAGAAGGCGAAGTCGACCTGGGCCTGCTTGCCGGGCGGGGTTCCGAAGCGGCGCTCGAAGGCCGGGGTGGCCTTGGGGCGGATGGTGCGCACCGCCGCCTTCAGGATCGTGTAGCCGCCCTCATAGCCCCGCTCGCGGATTTCGCGCAGCAGCCGCTTGGTGCTGAGTTCGGGGTAGCTGTTTGATGGCGGAACGTTGTTGGGACCCGGTCTGTTGGGCCATTCAGGAATATGGCTGGTGGATCGAAAGGCGCTTAGGTCCTGCGCCACAGTAGGCCGGCTATTGGTGCAGTCCCGTCCGTCGTCGCCATGACAAGCCCAAAGCGCCCGCCGCGCGACGGCCGGTCAACCCCACAGCCGCCTCCGGCGGTGGCCCGCCAGGGCCAGGGTTGACGGGCCGGACGCGGCGGGCATCATTCCGCGTGGCGGCGACGCTGAGCCTGTTCGGCCCCGACCGGGAGGAGCCGCCATGTACCACATCCATCCCAACGCCCGCACCACTCCGGCGGTACGCGCGGCCATCGCCGCCTCGACCGAACCCTCGGGCGTGCTGGCCAAGCGCTACGGCGTCAGCACCGAAACCATCCGCAAATGGCGCAAGCGTGGTTCCGAGGACATTCAGGATCACTCATCGCGGCCCCAGCACCTGCGCTGGCGGGCCACCGAGGAAGAGCGCGCCATCGTCTGTGAGCTGCGCCGGAGCACCGGGTTCCCACTCGACGACATCACGTTTACGGTGCGCCACTTCCTGCCCCACCTCAACCGCGACGCCATCTACCGCATCCTGAAGGCCGAGGGCCTGGGACGCCTGCCCGACCGCCCGACCAACGCGCCCAAGAAGGGCACCAAGCACTTCAAAGAGTACGACCTCGGCTTCCTGCACATCGACATCAAGCACCTGCCGAAGCTGCACGTGATCGGCTCCGGGGCCCGTAAACGCTACCTCTACGTCGCCATCGACCGTGCCTCGCGCATGGTCCACCTGGCGGTCAAGGACGAGGAAACCGAAGCCTGCGCCACCGCCTTCCTCAGAGAGGCCGTGGCCGCCTTTCCCTTCACCATCACCCACGTGCTGACTGACCGCGGCAGTTGCTTCACCGCCGACGGCTTCGAGGCGGCCTGCCGCGCCCTGGGTGTGCAACACCGCACGACCAAGCCCTACACGCCGCAGACCAACGGCATGGTCGAACGCTTCAACGGCCGCATCGGACGGGAGGTTCTGATCATGTGCATCGGCACGCACAACGCCCTGGAGCGCCTGCTGCGCGGCTACAAGCTTGCCTACAACGCCCGCCGGCAACGCGTCCTCAAAGGCCACTCACCCGACGAGGTCGTCCGCGAGCGCCTGAAGGCGAAACCCGAGCTGGCCAACCCCGCCTACCGACCTCCCAGCCCGTGCGAACTCACCAAAACCAAGGTTGCCGCTCAGCTCACGGTGTATGCCGCCAAGGACGTATCGCATCCGGACAATCAGGTCGCGCGATAACGTAGTTGCGAAGGCACGCAATGGTCGGGAGTGACATTCCCTACGCTTATCTATCTGAATACCGAAGGGGAGCGCAGCCGCTCGAGATCGGTCAAATCCTGCCGGCGCTGCTCCACACGACGGTCGTAACCGGCTTGGTTCTTGGTCCCGATCAGGGTGCAGGGCCGGCCCCGCCGCTCCGTAGCCACGTCCAGATCGGCCTGGGCGTTCAGGATCACGGTTTCGGCATGGGAGCGGGCCTGCTCGGCGGCCTTCAGCGCCCAGCGTTCGCGCGAGGGATCGGCAAGGAAGGCGGCAAGCTCGCGACACTGGGGGCAGTGGCAGGGCAGGGCGCTGACTCGCCGCCAGTCCTACGGCGGCTCCAAGGGTTCGGCGATACGGGCGAGCAGGTGGTCCAGCACGGCGTTCCGCAACCTTTCGACCACCGCGAGGTTCCGCGCCTCCGACCGATCCATGAGATCGAAGACGGCGGGCTTGACCACCGCATCCAGGCCGTAATCCTTCGGTGCGGCCAGCATCCGCCCGGCCAACCGTTCGGCCAGCGACGGCGCGATCAGCTCCAGCGCGGCCAGCGCGTCGGCGATCACCGGAGCGACGGTCAGGGCCGGGCCGGTCAGGTCGTTGCGCCGCTCCCTCAGCAGCGCCGCCAGAGCCGCCGCGTCGGCGGGCGCTTCGGTGAAGCGGGCCGGGGCGGAGAAGGCGCCCTTGCGCGCCTTGAACACGGCGGGGGTCGGCACCGGGACGCCGGGGTTGACCAGCACCGCGAAGGTTTCCGGCAGGGCCGGCGCCTCCTCCAGCACCTCCCCCACGCCGCCGAAATAGCAGCTTCGCCCGGCGACGCAGACCGGCACGTCGGCGCCCAGCGAGGCCGCGACCTCGTAGACCCGCCGGTCGGCCACCGGCACGCCCCACAGCCGGGCCAGCCCGCGCAGGGTCGCCGCCGCGTCCGCCGATCCGCCGCCGATGCCGGACGCGATGGGCAGCACCTTGTCCAGCGCGATCATCGCGTCGGTCTCGCGCCCCAGCCGGGCGGCCAGCGCGTAGGCGGCGCGGATGACGAGATTCTGCGCCGGATTCTCCCCCATCAGCGCCGGGCCGAAGGGGCCGGAGATGGCCAGCCGCGGCCCGACCGGCGGCAGGTCCACCCCGCGCAGCGCGATCCGCGCCACGCCCGGCTGGACCGTCACCCGGTCCGCCACGTCGGCGAAGGCGACGAGGCTGTCCAACTCGTGATAGCCGTCGTCCCGGCGGCCCACCACATGCAGATAGAGGTTCAGCTTGGCCGGCGCGGCCTCGGCGATGGCGCTCATGGTCGGGGTCCCCGGAAACGAAAAGCCCTTCTTCCCGAACGGGGGAAGAAGGGCTTTATGCTCCATGGGTGGAGTAGGCGCCAGACCCTATGTAAGCGCCGCTTACGGAACCTTCGGCATCGCCGCCTCGGCGGCCTTGGGGTCCACCAGGCCCTTGTCCAGCTTGGCCCGGATGTCCTCCTTCTGCGGCTCCTCCTCCGCGGTGCGGAGCGCGCGGGTCCACTGGAAGCGGGCCTCGTTGCGGCGCCCGACGCGCCAGTAGGCGTCGCCCAGATGGTCGTTGATGGTGGCGTCGGTCGGCTTCAGCTCCACCGCGCGCTCCAGCTTCTCCACCGCCCCTTCGAAGTCGCCGGTGCGGTAGAGCGCCCAGCCCAGGCTGTCCACGATGTAGCCGTCCTTGGGGCGCAGGGCGACGGCCTTCTCGATCATCCCCTTGGCCTCCTCCAGGTTCAGCCCGCGGTCGACGTAACTGTAGCCCAGATAATTCAGCAGGAAGGCCTCGTTCGGTTTCAGCGCCAGCGCGGCCTTCAGGTCGCGCTCGGCATCCGGCCAGCGGTCCACCTTGTCGTAGGACATGGCGCGGGCGTAGAGCACCGCCCAATGCCGCTCCTCCGGCGTTCCGATGCGGTCCAGCGCCTTGCTGTAGCTGTCCGCCGCCTCGCCGTAGCGCTTGGCGACGCGGTACAGGTCGCCCAGCCGGACCAGCGCGTCGGTCCGCTCGGGCCGTTCGGCGGACAGGGAGGAGAAGGCGGCGATGGCCTCGTCCGTCCGCTCCAGCCGGGCGAGGCTCTCGGCGGCGCGCAGCCGGGCGGTCCAGCCCAGCACCGGGTCCTTCTCCAGCGCCTGGAACTCCGCCAGCGCGTCGGCGTGGTGGTCGCGGTTCTCCATGATGTCGCCGATCATCAGCCGCGCCAGCGACAGGTCGGGGCGCAGGTGAAGGGCGATCCGCCCGAACAGCAGGGCGGTTTCCTCCGCCCCCTCGTGATGGATGGCGCTGCCCAGGTCGAACAGGGCCTCCGCCAGACCCTGGCGGGCGTCGGACACCACGGGGGCGGCGGTCCTGCCCTCGGCCAGGGCCTTCAGCGCCGGCTCGACCATCAGGCTGTCGGGGTTGCCGGCCCGGAAGGACTCGTACAGCTTGCGGGCCTCGTCCTTGCGCCCGTTGCGCTCGTGGAAGCTGCCGACGATCTGGATGACGCGCAGCGGCGCCTCCTTGTCGATCACGCGGGCGAAGCGCTCCCCGGCGGCGTCCTTGCGCCCGCCCAACTCCAGCAGCAGGCCGGCGTGCAGGTCGTGCAGGGCGGCGAAGCCGCTGGCGGTGGACAGCGGTTCCAGCGCCTTCAGCGCCGCGTCGGTCTTGCCCTCCGCGGCGGCCAGCCAGGCGTCGATCAGCGGGCCGATGTATTTCGCCATGCCTTCCTTGGGCATGCGCGCGGCCATGGCCTTGGCCTCCTTCAGCTTGCCGCGGGCCAGATTGTCGGAGGCCAGCAGGGCGATGGCCATCTGCGGGTCGCTGTCCTGCTCCAGCAGCCGCTTGGCGAGGTCGATGGCGGCGTCGAACTGCCCTTCGCCCAGCTTCAGCAGATAGGTGCGGCGCAGCAGCGTCAGGTCGCCGGGGTCGGCGGACAGGGCGTGCGCCATGAACAGGGCGGCGGCCCCCCAGTCGTCCTGGTGCTGGGCGAAGCGCCCCGCCAGATAGCTGCCGGTCGCCGAGGTCAGCGACGGACGGTCCGTCACCGCCGGGGCCGCGGCTGAAGCGCCGCCAACCGGCAAAAGGCCCGCCGTGGAAAGGAGCAACGCGCCGAGCGCTGTCCGACCAAATCGGGGCCGACCAAATCGGGGCCACCCAAATCGGAATGTCATCATGCCGCGTCCACCTGCACGCCAACGGAGGGTCTGGATCAGGAAAGCCTAAAGCTCAATTCCTTAGTCTACCATTAACCACATGCATGGGTTAACCATCCTGCGGCCCGAACCATCGCATGTTTCTACCGCCATTCAGCGGCGACGCGCGTGATGATGTCCGGGCGGAGGACGTCGGCGGCATGGGCGTCCATATGGGCCGCCAGCGAGTCCGGCATGTCCGGCGACAGGGCCGCGCCCTCCACCCGCCAGCGGGCCATCCAGGACAAGGTGCGCAGCCACGTCAGCCGGCGCAAGGGCCGCCGCCACGGGCGCACGGCGTCGGCCAGCGCGGGCGGCACCGCCGCGTCCCAGGCCGCGTGGAAGTCCGCCACCGCGTCGGGCGTCAGGACCGCCGCGACCTCCCGCTCCCACTTGGTGGAGGTGTAGAGGCTGGCGTGGGCGAGGTCGATGGCCGGGTGGCCGTACTGGGCCTTCTCCAGATCGGTGAACCACGCCTTGCCGGCATCGTCGATCAGGAAGTTTCCGGGATGCACGTCGCTGCCGACCAGCGTGACCGGGATCGGCGCCGCGCACCGGAAGGCGCGGGCGGCGTCCAGCTCCGCCTGGAGCATCCTCATGGCCTCGGGCGTCAGCCCGGCGCGCCCGAACCACACCGCCTGCCGCTCCACCTGGGCCAGGGTCGCCGCCACGGGGTCGGCGGGGGCGGGCAGGGGGGCGGCGGAGCGCCGG
>NZ_JAUJFI010000245.1 GCF_030849505.1 Azospirillum isscasi
AGGGTCCAGGCATACTGGATGTTGGCCGCTGCCACCATACAGACGATGCCGACGACGATCTGCATCCAGCGCGCGCCCTCGGAAATGGGCGCCTGCGAGCCGCCGGAACCATGAAAAGCTGGGCTCTGGGATTGTGTCGATCCAACCATCATTCCCTCCCGTGGGATTGCGACGCTTTGATACTGGGCATGAGGGTCCCCTTGGGCGGGCGGGGCGGCGTCCGAGCGAGCGTCCGCATCGCCGCGTCATGGGCGGCCTTGTTCCGTGCCGATGTGAGTCATGGTTCGGTGTTGCGCTGGAGAACCGGTCACGCCGTCCCTGCGTGAGTGGCGCTCCAGATACGGCATATGGTATGCCAGACGGAGAATTGTTTGCAACACGAACTTTTATGACGCCGTGCTTTTCATCCGCATTTTTTGGCCCTGCGGATTTCCGCCGGCCGGAACGCAAAAGCCCGCCCCCTTTCGAGGGCGGGCTCACCGGGGTGTCCGGAAAGGCCGTGCGGCGGCGGACGGCTCAGCCGGCGGCGGGACCGGCGCGGAAGGACGCGGAAGCGGCCAGTGCCGCGACGGCCAACGCCAGGGGGACGAAGGACACCCACAGGACCGCATCCCACCCGAAGGCCGACAGAAGCCCCCCGGACGCGAAGGAGCCCAAGGCCATCGTCCCGAACACGATGAAGTCGTTGAGCGACTGCACCTGGGTCTTCTCCTCTGGACGGTGGCATTCCAGAACGAGGGCCGAGGCGCCGAGGAAGCCGAAGTTCCAGCCGACGCCCAGCAGGATCAGGCTCACCCAGAAATGCGCCACGTCCAACCCCATCAACCCCACCACGGCGGAGGCACCGATCAACGCCAGCCCGGCGAAGACCACACCGGGAGCGCCGAAGCGCGCGATCAGCCGCCCGGTGAAGAAGCTCGGGCCATACATCGCGATGACGTGCCACTGCAGGCCGAGGTTGGCCGCCTCCTGCGACAGGCCGCACAGCCGCATCGCCAGGGGCGCCGCCGTCATGATGAAGTTCATGAGCAGGTAGGACACGATCCCGCAAATCACCGCCGTGACGAACCGGGGCTGGCGGACGACGACACCCAGCGGACGCCCGCCGGCGGCCTCCGCCGCCGTGGGCTTCGGCAGCCGGACACCGGCCAGGACGAGCGCGGACAGGGCCGCCACCGCCGCCTGCGCCAGAAAGGTCGCCATGAACAGGTGCGGCGGCCACAGGTCCATGGTGAGGGTGACGAGCTGTGGCCCGATGACTCCGGAGAACACCCCGCCCGCCATCACCGCGGACATGGCCCGCGGGCGCCGTTCGGCCTCGACGCAGTCCGCGGCGGCGAAGCGGAAGGACAGCACCACGGCGGCGTAGGCGCCACCGGGGATCATCGCCGCGCAGAACAGCCAGAAGGAGCCGAGCAGAACCGCCAGGGCGGACAGCAGGCCGACGAGGACGCCGCAGCCCGTCCCCGCCAGGAAGGCGGCGCGCCGTCCGTGACGCCGGGCGATGGAACCGGCAGGTATGGTGCAGACCGCCATGCCGACGACGAAGACGGAGAGCGGCAGCGTCGCCAGTGCCGAGCTGGGCGCCAGCGTGTTGCCGACGATGGCCCCCGTCGCATACACAACCACCGCGTTGGCCCCGGCCAGCGCCTGCGCGGTGGCCAGCCGCAGCACGTTGCCCATCCCCTGTGCAAAGGCCCCCTGCGCAAAGGCCCCCTGCGCAGACGGGCGCTCTGCCTCCGGGCCGGTGCTGGAATTGGTTTCGGCTTGCGTCATGGGCATCCTCAGGCGTGGCGGGGTATCGGCTGGCCCACGCTTAACAACCGCTCGTCATGAACGGAAGTGGTATGTTCTCATGATTCGATGAACAGGAGTCATGGATGCTTGATCGCCAGATCCTCGCGATCCTGCGGGAGGTGGACCGGCTGGGCAGCGTGACCGCCGCCGCCGAACGCCTGAACGTCAGCCAATCGGCGCTGAGCCACACGGTGCGCAAGTTCGAGGAGCGCCATGGAATCGCGATCTGGATGAAGAAGGGGCGCAGCCTCCGCTTCACCCAGGCCGGGGAGCATCTGCTGGCCCTGGCCCAGCGCCTCCTGCCACAGTTCGAGCATGCCGAGCGGGTTCTGGCCGATGTCGCGGCGGGCCGGCGCGGCACGCTGCGCGTGGGAATGGAATGCCATCCCTGCCAGGCGTGGCTGATGCGGATGAGTGCCCCCTACCTCGCGCAATGGCCGGACGTGGATTTCGAGGTCCGCACCGCCTTCCGCTTCGACGGTGTGGCTGCGCTTCTCGACAACGAGATCGACCTCCTCATCACCCCCGACCCCATCGAGTCCACCGGCGTCCTGTTCACGCCGGTCTTCGACTATGAGCTGGTTCTGGTGGTTCATGACGCGCACCCGCTCGCTGCGCGCGGCGCGGCCCAGCCGCAAGATCTTCTCGGCGAGGAATTGATCACCGTCCCGGTCAGCCTGGAGCGGCTCGACATCTACACCCGCTTCCTCGTGCCGGCCCATTGCCGTCCGCGCCACCACAAGACGGTGGAGACGACGGAACTGATGCTTCAGCTTGTCGCCGCCCGGCGCGGGGTCGCCGTTCTTCCGGACTGGCTGGTGCGGGAGGACGGAGCCGGTTTGCCGATCCGCACCGTGCGCCTTGGGACCGGAGGAATCGGCAAGAGCATCCATCTCGGCATCCGCCGCGGAGAGGAGGGTGTGGACTACATCGCCGGCTTCGTGGCGCTCGCGCGACAGATGAGCCTGTAAGAACAATCAAAAAAATGGCCGTGCTGTTTCCAGCACGGCCAGTGTTTCGAGAGGCTCGCATAAATGCGGAGCAACAACCCGCCCGATACAAAGGGTGAAACACCCTGTGCAAAGACAAGATGACCGATCCTATCCGGCTTCACAATGCTTCCTTCCGACCTTTCCACATTGCGGAAACCGCCCATCCTCATGCCGTGTCAAGCAATGGAGGGCGCCCCTCACCGGCACGGATGCTCATTCCGGGCATTCCGGTCCCGGCAAAGGGGCAAGCGATCGTTCAAGACGCGTCGTGACGAAATCGGCGAAGGCGGACAATTCCCGGTCGAAGGCGGCGGCATTGTCCCAGAACGGAGCATGGCCTGCCCTCGGGATGGAGACGGCCTGTTCCAGACCGAGATCGCGAAGGCGCCCTTCCAGCTTTCCCACATTCACCACGCCCTCCGACTCCCCCACGACAAAACGGATGGGCATCGTGCTTTTGCGCAGAAATTCGACCTCATCCATGAGGGTGCCGGCGGAAACATTCTCCATGAGAACGCGGCGGTGCCGTCCATCGGCGGACCGGACGTCGTCGGCGAGAAAGTCCGGAACCGGATGGGGCGATCCCTGGAGGCAGGCGCCGGCCCAGATCGCCGCGTCATGTTCGGAGAAGCATTCCTTTGCCAACAGATTCAGACTGGGCAGAGGGTTGAACATCCCCGCCAGATCGTCCGGTCCCGGCCGTACGGGCACCATTCCAGTCAGAACAAGCCCCGTCACGGTCGGCAGTTGCGCGGCCAGGGCCAACGCGACGTGACCGCCATACGAATGGCCGACCAACAAAGCGGAGGCGATGCCAAGCCGATCCAGATCCCTCCGGATCACACTCGCATGCCCGGAGGGCGTGTAATCAAGGTCCGGCTGATCGGACCGATGCGATCTTCCGTGACCCAGCAGGTCTGGAGCGGCCAATCGGTAATGCTTGGAAAGAGTGCCCTCGAATTGCCGGGCAAAAATGGAACCCGCCATCGAGTTGCCGTGCAACAGCACGATCCATGTCTTCTTCGCCCGCCCCGCGGCGCTTCTGCCTTCGTTCCTGATCGAGTCCAGACGCCAATGGAGACATGTGCCACGGTTCGGCATTGGCAGCCCCATCCCTATCATCCATACTTAGAGCAGGCGCATATGGTGTTGCTTTATCTTCGCCAACGCAAAAAACGCCGGAACGGACAATCCCATGACGTCTTCCCATCGTTTGAATTCGTTGATGGATCTGGTTCAGGAAGCCGCTTTCGAGGATGATCTTCTGCCTCGGATGATGCAGGGCATTGCGAACGAATTCAACGCGGGATTGGCCGCCATACAACAAGACGGCCCGACCCCAGGCTCATCCAGGCTTCTGCATTATTCCGAAATACCGTCAGCCAAAGCAAAAGATTACGAGAATTACTATTCGAAAATAAGCCTCTCAAACATAAACAGAAGACATTTGTCCGTCGGAGACATCTTCACTCAAGAAAGAATGTCAAATTTTGCGGAGCATATACGCAGCGAAGCCTACAATGACTTCTTCGCCCCCCACGGCTGGCATCACCTGATGCACACGACCATCCTCGACACAGCGGAGATGAGCATTGGATTTTTCGTCCGGAGGGCCGACCGGTACGGCGCCTTCGGTCAGGATGATTTCGATAGGTTCCGGGCGTTGTTTCCACACGTCCGCCAGACCATGCGGATGCGTGCCCGGCTTGCGGACGCGGAGGCGCGAACGCGCGGGCTGGAGGCTGTCCTGGACCAACTGTCCTTCGGCGCCGCGATCATCGACCGAACCGGGCGCGTCCGATTCGCCAACCGGAGCGCGAACGCCGTCCTGCACGCAAGGGACGGCCTCGGCCTCACTCGCGAGGGGCGGCTGCAGGCCGCCGCGCGCTCCGAAGCCGCGGCGTTGGACCGGTGCATCGGCGCCGTCGCGAGCGGCGCCACGTCGGAGCGGACGCTGGCGATCTCGCGCCCCTCCGGACGACCTTCCTACGGCTTGGCGGTGTGCCCGCCTCCCCGCGACGGCGGCGCAATCGCGGCCCTGCTCTTCATCACCGATCCGGACTCCCTCCCCCGGCCGACCGGCGAGCTGCTGGGCGCCATCTTCGGTCTGTCACCCGCCGAACAGCGGGTGGCTCTGGCGCTCTGCAGCGGCATGCGGCCGCAGGAGATCGCCTCCGCGCTTGCGCTTTCCGAGAACACCGTCAAGAGCCACCTGAAGGCCGTCTTCCTCAAGTCCGGCACCGACAGCCAAGCCGGCTTCCGTCAAATCGTCGCGACGATGACTCCGCCGCTCACCCCGGGGCGCTGACCAGCCGCTCCCGCCCCGTCATTCAAAAAATTCGCCCCCGGTCACCCGTTCGGGTGATGACCGGCGCGCCGTCCTGTCGGAAAGCTGGAGCGATACGATGCTTCCCGGAACCCTGGTGGAGGGACAGATCCATGCGCTTCGCCCATATTGTTCTTGCCGCTTTGATTCTGGCCGGTTGCCAGACCACCGCCGATTCACCGACCGGAGACCTGCTTACTCCGGAGCAGATCAAGACGGAGTGGTCGGGACGGCCGCTCACGGCGACGTCGATGAACAGCGGCAACAGCTTCTCTGTAACCTTCAAGGCCGATGGAACCAGCGCGCTGTCCAACGCCGCCGGCTTCCAGGATACCGGCACGTGGCGCCTGTCCGAAGCCGGCTACTGCACGGTCTGGCGGACAATTCGGAACGGTGCGGAGGAATGCTTCACGGTCCGCAAATCGGGTTCCGGATATTGGATCTACAAGTTGAACGGGTCGCTGGACACCAAAGCCATCCTGTCCTGATGAAAGGCGAAAGCCTTCCCGGTCAATGCGTTGGCTTTGATCGGGAAGGCTTTGGCGATCATGAGGCACCCGCCACCGACGACGACGAACCCAGCGGCCTGCGCCTTTATCAGCCCTTGAAGACCTTGAGCATGGTGGAACCCAGGCTCGCGGGGCTGTCGGCGACGGCGATGCCGGC
>NZ_JAUJFI010000246.1 GCF_030849505.1 Azospirillum isscasi
CCGCCACACCGGAGCGCCTACGCTCCCTCACCAGCTATCCGTGGCTCCCATGTGTCAATGCTTAAGCGCGGCGGTATCACTTGAGATTTTCGCCGAGACAGGGATTCCTCAACGCTGCGAGCTTGTGGACGTGGCCCATGCATCGCTCTCGGGTGCGTCGGGGATCATGCTCGGCAAGGAAACCGTTTTCAGCCGACATCCCCTTGAAGCAATACGGCTGGGCGCGGGGCTTGGCCAAGTGTCGTCCCTGCCTTCTTCCTCATGGCTGAGCTATGCGAGGAAAGGAGGGCGGCGAGATTCCTCCCGACGCCTGATCGCGATTGAGGGGCCGAATGGTGCGGGGAAATCTACCGTCTGTTCCAGGGTGACAGAGCGATTGGGTGCGGTCTCGATGCGTGGCGTGCCGGCGCTATGGGAAGAGGTTTCGCTGAAAACGCGCGTGCTCTCCTCTAAGCATTGGCAAGCCGCCCTACTCCATTATCTAGCGGGGACGATAGAGCTGCAGTCAGATTTGCCTGCTGAAGACGATGTCGTAATCGACCGCTGTGTCTGGTCTACGCTTGCAGTCCATGCAGCCCTGGAGCCAAGCCGCATTCGAACTGTTCTCAGGGCATTAGACATGTTTGCGGCCGAGATACCCTTCCCAGACCTCACCATCTATCTTGATGCCGACCCAGCCGCCTGTCAGGCCCGCATCGCAAACAAGACCAGCTTGGAACGACAGTGGGATGAGGTTGGCCCCACAGGGGTGCAGGCTCACCAGCGGGAGCGCGATCTCTTTGCTTGGCTGGCTCAGGCGGGCGTTCCCGTCGTGTTTATTCCAGCCAATGAGACCTCCGACACCATCACCGAACGCATCCTCGAGATTCTTGAGCCATGACCGTTCTCGTGACGTCTAATCCTGCCAAATTCGGCGCGGTCAAAAGCGTCCTTGAGTCCCTGCGCATCGAGGTCATCCCGCCGACCGAATCAATTCCAGAGATTCAGTCCTCGGATGCTGACGTCGTACTTGCGGACAAGGCCAAGCGGGCGGCCACGATAATGGGTTTTCCATGCCTAGTGGATGATGCCTGCCTATATCTGGATCGCTTCCCTTCGTTCCCTGGGCCAATGACTGGCACAAGCTTGAAGATGCTTGGAGCAGAGGGGTTCCGCAGCCTCATCTGTTCTGAGCATACCGGGGCCACATTGTCCTGCGGGATAGCAATATTCCGCGACGGTACGGAGACCATTTGGCGCGGTTCGGTTCATGGGTTCCTGGACGTAGACCGCCCGCTTCTCCCGCATGCGCCTGGGCCTCTGTCTGCCTGGTTCATACCCGATGAAGGGGAGTATCCGACCACTCTCCATCGGTTGCGTGCGCTTCAAGCTTTTGGGGAATCTCGATGACTCAAACCTCCAACTGCGTCTTTTGTGACGAAATTGCCGGGCATCCGCGCTCGGTCTGGAACGATCTGCGCGGCACTCTTCCCACTGACCGCGCCCTCTACCAATCCCCCTTTTGGCTCGCAATGCCCCCTCTGGGGTGTTTTGTCCCAGGCGGCCTGCTCCTCCTGCTCCGCCGTCACGCCAGAAGCTGCGCGGGACTCGAGGATGCCGAAGCCCAAGAGCTTGATGGTCTCGTCGATCAAGTAGCTAACCTGGGTGAGTCCCTTTTCGGGGCCCCGATGATTTTCTTTGAGCACGGCCCTGGCTGTAACGGTTCGAAGGGCGCATGCTGCGTGGACCATGCCCATGTCAATGTCTTCCCGGCCAACATCGACATTTGGAAGCACATCCCCCATTTTGACAACGGGGTGAAAGTCGAGAGTGCTCGTGATTTGGCTGAATTTCGCGGAGGTGAGTACCTGTGGATTCGGGATGGCTCGGGGCGAAGTGAGGCCTATGCGGTCGAAGGCGTCCCGTCTCAGTACATCCGCTCGCAAATCACCAAGGCAATGGGCATCCCCGAGCGCTGGCACTGGCGTGATTACCTGGGCCTGAGTGAGATTCGAGAAACCCTAGCTCTCTATTCGGCAAATTGGCCATGAAACCGCTCGCCGACGCCACCTACGACGGACAGCCAGTCGGTGAACGGGGGCGATATACGAACCTGGATATCGAGTACATCCGCCAAAGATGGGATTTGCGAGCTGAACGCTGGGCATCCGACCTTGGCGATCCGTCCTGCCATCTCAACCGGGATAACTCTTACAGTCTCTACCTGGATGCCATGCTTGCAACGCTGGAGCGACTACCGCAACCCATTCCAGGCGGTGTCGTCGATCTGGGCTGCGGCACTGGTGAAATGCTTTACGCCGTCCGAGACCGCTTTCCCTGGTCCACAGGCATCGACATCAGTCCACGGATGCTCGATCTGGCTCGGACTCGCTTGGGAACAGGGTCTATGCTTATCGAGGGCAACGTGTTCGAGGCCGACTGCATCCCTGCTGGGTGCTCCGCGATTATCAGCCGCGGGGTGCTTCTCAGCCATTACGGTGCGGAGAATGGCCTAACCCTGCTCAAAATCCTGCGCGGCCGAATTCTTGACGCCGGCATCCTCATCCTGGACGCCTTGAACAAAGAGGACCCTGATTTACCCCACAACAAGACAGGGTACGGACTGAAGGAACTCGCGGAAATGGCTGCCATGTCATGGTTCTCCCGTGTCGAGCTGATAGCCCCGCCAACCCGTTCGTCGCTCTTCGTTGCATTTGCGCCATGAACTTCATCTACCTTGACCACAACGCGACCACTCCGCTGGACAGGTCAGCCCTCGAGGCCATGCTTCCGTTTATGGCAGATCAATTCTTTCAGCCATCTGGTGATCACCTCGCATGCCGAGAGGTATCCCAGGCGGTCGAAAGAGTGCGAACCTGCGTTAAAGCCCTGGTTGGTGTTTCCGATGGAGACGTCATCTTCACGGCCAGCGCAACCGAGGCGAATAATCTCGCAATTCGCGGCCCGGCTTGGCAAACACTTGTCGTAGCACCGATTGAACACCCATCCGTCCTTCGGCCTGCCCAACAGCGACAGTTGGAAGGCGCGAATCTCCACATTCTTCCCATCGACAAATTTGGCGTGATTGACCTTGAGGACCTTGAGCAGGCCCTCTCCCGCATGCCGCCCGCGATGGTGTCGGTGCAGCACGGCAACCAGATCATTCATACCATCCAGCCACTAAGCGAAATCAGCGCAATATGCCGCCGTCACGGAGCGTTTCTACACGTTGATGCCACTCAGACATCAGGTCGCGTTCCAATCTCTGCGTCGGCCTGGGCTGCTGACTTCGTGACCGTCTCAAGCCATAAATGCTACGGCCCCAAGGGAGTTGCCGCTCTCTGGCTATCTCCTCGCGCCCAGCAACTCGCTTGGCACCCCCAAATTCTTGGTGGCGGGCAGGAACGGGGCTTGCGGGCGGGGTCTTTGAATGTCCCCGCCATTGTGGGGTTCGGACGGGCATGTGACCTTGCCGTCGAAAGGCTTGAAGCTGACGCGCAATATCTCAGGTGCCTGGGAACTGATTTCTGGGCGCGGCTGGAAAAATCTGGACTCGACTTCACCCCCAACGGCCCCGCTCAAAACCGTCTGCCAGGCGGAGTTCATGTCAGCATACGGGGGGCTGACACCCGCACTCTACTCGCGCGCATCCCACGGGTGATTGCCTCAACAGGAATGGCGTGTACACAGGCCGGTGTTGACCCCGTGCTGACTGCCATCGGGCGTCCTTCTGAGGCATCTAGGGGGGCGCTTCGCATTCAAGCTGGCCGTGGAACCACTGGTGACGACATCGCAGAGGCGGCAGACCTGATCACGTCAACGGCGAAAGAGCTGTCTGCTCGATGGGGTAGCATTTAACTAGGCTTGGGAGGCTGTTGCTGGATTGAATTTGTCGATGCTGTCACGCGGAAACGGTGGATTCAAATTGCTTTTGCCGCTTCTGTGCTGCCAACGCTTTCCGTAGCTGGCAACCATCCCTTGCGGACTCAAAAGAGCCGTTCAGCAGTCCGCGCCGCGTGTGTGAAAGCTGCCGGTCAGAAGCACAAAGATGCGGCGGTGAGCGGTCCAAGAAAATTATCTCAATCACAGCGTTACTCCGTGACACCCTCAATTTGTCTGCTTGCGAAACTGCTACTCGCTACAGGGGATCGGGGGCTCATCGAGGGCAATGATTGGGGTGATCGAATTTGGGGCGAGTGCCCTTCGGGAGTGGGGACGAACTGGCTCGGAATAATCTTGATGGAAAGGCGTGGGCAGTTGAAGCAGAAACTTGATTTATGCGTAGTTGGTGATTGCTGACGTGTGGCTGTGTGTAGGAGTTGCTGTTGTGTGTTGTTGTTGGTGTTTTTTGTCGTTTGAGCATTAACATGATCTACATTGTTATCCATAGTTTCATTTAAACAAAAAGATGAACTACACACCTCGCTGATGCGGGGCATGTGGTCCAGGTTCAAACGCAGTCCGTTGATGTCCTTAGCGTGGCAAAAGGCTCAATTGGGGTGCTATGGAGGGCGAGGTTACGCGCTCGCCGAACGTTGAAACTCCGTTGACAGAATTTGGCTGTCAAAAACATCTTTATGGCTGGTGTGCTTGGTCATGTAATCGACAGCCCCAGCGAGATCGTCGATGGACTTGATGTTCACGTCGCCGCCGGGAAACAGCTTTTTCCAAATCCCGTCCGCATCCGACAGGAACCTGTCCTGATGCTCGGGCGCTACGGCGAAAACGGCGTGAAGGTGGATGTTCGACGTGATGTTCTCCGCGAACGCTACGGCGAACGTGCGCCTCTCGGGCTTCTTCGCGTATCTTGGGCCGAGCAATGCGCGATCAAGCTGCTGTAGAAATTCACCAAACCGTTCGCGTGCGCCATCCACTGAGATGGGGTGGTTGAACGCGAACGTCACGGTGTGGGATGCGCCCTTTTCCCGAAGCAAATCGACCCAGGCTTGCTTCCACTTCGCGCGGCCACCGACAATGGTCGTGGTCCTCTTTGGCAACGGCGCAAGCGTTTTCTTCTTCACCAGCTCCACTGTCTGGGCCTGAAATGCGGCATTCGCTGCTTGAATTTCGTTCCTCGTGAACTGCCGAACAGGCATACCCATAAAATGCTCTCCAGACTATGTTCGTAGTATTTATGCGGATCAATGTCGGAAAATTTTTCGTTACGAAAATTTCCCTGCGCCTCGATAAATAAAGGCGGCTATATCCAATACGGTGATTTTACATGATTGCAGTGAAGACCTACAATATTCTGCTCAACGTCGGCGTTTGTTCCACGCAGGCAGAATTCAGCCGGAATTGGCTTGGGGCGAGCGACCGATATTTCAGCTTTCTTCTCGCCACCGGCCGCGATCCGCACATGACAGCGCTTATGGGCTTAGCGGCACGTTTGGAGCGTCTAACCGATCACCTGTCGATCGACACGCGTTTCACCAAGCAGGCTCAAATCTTCAGCAACTTAGTCGATGAGATGTGGGACCACATGCGCGCTCGGGCGGTCGCGACGACGCCAAAGCGTCGGGGCGGTAAAAGCACACAGGACGCTCTGCCAGCAGCCCGCCCGCGTTCAGCCGCCTGCACTACTGCCTGATCCCAGAGGCGCATGGCACACGCTGGTAGAGGCGGCAAGAGCCTGTCGCGCAAAGGCGCATGCGCAGGCGTAGAGCTTCCAGCTCAGGTCGCGTCATCGACCTATTGCCGTAAGCATCCGCTGAGTGCCGCGGTCAGACAGCTTTCGTCTGCTCGCGGATTGCCTTCCATTCCCAGGGCACGAGTT
>NZ_JAUJFI010000247.1 GCF_030849505.1 Azospirillum isscasi
CAAGTGAACCTTGCTGCCCATGCCAAATCAGGTGGAGCGGGCCAGCCTCAATGGAAGCCTTCACGCGCCGTCCGTATCATTCACCAGAGACGGGAGGCGTCCATCCCATCAGAGCCCCCCTACTGCCCGGTGGCCCGTTGCCAGCGCCGGCGAGGCCTTGGGGAGGGGGAGCGGACGAACCGCCCGTCCAGTTCGATAAGCGCCTTTTCCACTCCATAAGCTTCCAACGCGAGCAGGCGCTCGAACAGGTCCAAGCCCTGAGCACGATAGGGCGGGTCGCACCGTTGGAGCGTCACCGGTATTCTGTAGCAAACACACCCACGGCCCGATAGCCGCCAACTCATTGATTTAGCTACACTGTTGCCCATCCTTCACCCGAGAGGAAGCCATGGGCGACACCTACCTGATCTCCGGCTTAACGGCCAAGCGCGCCGAAGTCTCCGGCGTCATCGCAGACCTTGAGAAGCGTATCGCTCAGCACCGGGCGGACCTGGTGCACATCGACGCCGTGCTGCGACTCTACGCCCCCGAGGTGGAGCCCGAAAGCATCGCACCCAAGGCCGTCAGGAAGCGCAACGACTGGTTCAAGCCGGGCGAGCTGGCCCGCATAGTACTGGACGTGCTGCGCGTCGCTCCGGCGCCCTTGCAGGTCCGGGAAATCGCCGTGAAGGTGATGGAAGCCCGCGGCATCGACACGACCGACGCACGCACCGTGCAGCTTGTCGGAAAGCTCGTGCACAACGCCGTCACCCGGCAAGCCACTGATCTGGTGGAGCGGGTTGGTGATGGGAAGATCGCGGCGTGGAGGGTGCGACAAGGGAGTTAAGCATACCATCTTTCGACGTATCCGCCTTGACGAAATGAGCCAACAAGGGTACATTTCACCCCATCTCACCTGCCATGTGTAGGAAGAGTCACGGCGCCGCCCCTCAGCCTAGCTGATGCGGCGCCAGCTCGTTTCAGGCAGCGCATTCCTGCATTTCAAGAACATGTCCGCCGCGCTTGGCGCGCTCATACTGGCGGAGCAGCTTCCTCATTTCATGGTTTTCGTCAATAATATATGCTGTCCATAAGACATAATACCCGCTGCGCTCACTCAACACCGTAATATAATTAATCTCCTCAAGAAGTATACTTACTCTCCATTCTCCGTTTTTCTTCTGCCGCCAGCATTTAACAGAGTTGTCGTGGTGGTTGTCGATAAAAGACCGAGGGTAGCGTATTCGTGCGCATCGATGATGACAAATCTCCCGATCCTCTTCAACGCCCGTCTTTCCTATGTCGCGCGTGATGAGATGGTGAAAGGTCGCATCTCTGCCGTGCCGCTCTGGCAGCAGTTTTAGAGCAACTTGTGCACCGCGGAACGTCGGAGCGCCATCAATGAAATCAGCTCTATAAGAGTTGTAAACGGCATTGTAATAAGACGGCCATCCATCGAAAGCAGCCTGCTCTACAAGCTCAGGCAACCACACTGGTAGAGCCATTATGCCACCTCCGACGCGCGCCACTTCAATAGGTTTACTTTGCGCTCTCTGTACAAAGTATTTTCCACAAGAGAGTACCCAGAGCGGTGTTTTATGCGATCAACTATCCCTCTCTTCGTAGGGCTGCTATGTATGTCCCTGTTGACGTAACTAATAGCTCCAGTGATGATATCGGTCAACTGCATGATAGCGATGTGATGCGACCTGACTTGCTGCACAAGAGTAATGATGTTTCTAGAGAAGTCATATTTGCTGCTACACAGCACATCATGCAGTTTTAAGACTTTACTTTCACTGAGTGTGTCCTTAATGTCTATAAATATTCTATATTGTTCGCTCGGGCTGAGGACTACTTTCAGCATATCAAAATACATTTTATAGTACCAAGTATCGTGATCCTGATTAAATTTGTTGTGGTTCAAAAGATCTTTGTTCGGCACAATAAGTCCGCGGTAGCACAGATCGTCGTCGTCAAAAAAATAATCTACGAGATCAATATAGAATTCGTATTTTGCCGGCGATACTTTTGTCCACTTCGCCTCGACATGGCTCGGAATGCCATGGCGCCTTTTGATTTCGCGAATTCTGATCGTGATTTCGCGCCTTTTGTCAGCAGGGCACCATACGGCACCCAAGACCATTGCTTTCTGGCCATCGTTTTCAAGATGGCAACTCTCATCGCAATATATGTTGAACAGTTGAGGCATGCTTCAATCTTTTAGAGATTTCTGACCACGGCAGCCGACATAGAGAGCCTAACAGCCCATCCGTGTCAATCTTAGGAAGATGTAGGAACGTCGTCAAACATCATCCACCCTCACCGCCGGGCACCCAATCGCCTTCATGCTGGCGAGGAAGAACACGGCCGAAAAGCCGCCCCGGCTGATCTTGTTGGAGATCGACGCCTTGGTTTCCTGAAGGCCCATCTCTGTCAGCCGGCGGGCCAACTCGTCATAGGTCACGTCCTGGCGCTTGAGTTCCGCCTTCAGAAACCGCTTGGTCCGATCAACCCATTCCTGCTCTGTGCCCACGGTCTCGCGCTCCCGGATTCGATGATGAGATATCATATCCGGTATCTTTTTCATTGACAACAGCCCCTCTAAAAGGTATCGTTTTCGGTATTAATGCACCGGATACGATGCCATGGCTCAGCACTTCCTCATGTCCGCCGCCGCCCGCACGGTCAGCCTGAAGCAGATCGCGCGCATGACGGACGGGGAAGCGCGGACGCTGTTCCGGACGATCCGTTGGCCGGAGACGAACGGCGCGGCGGTCTGTCCGCACTGCGAATGCCCGGTCTGCTACGAGTACAGCAGCCGCAACGTGTTCAAGTGCAAGGCGTGCCGCCGGCAGTTCTCCGAAACCTCGGGTACGCTGTTCGCGTGGCGCAAGCTGCCGATCCGGGATTACCTGATCGCCATCGCAATCTTCGTGAACGCGGTCAAGGGCATTTCCGCCCTCCAACTCGGCCGCGATCTCGACGTCCAGTACAAGACGGCCTACGTGATGGCGCATAAGCTCCGGGAAGCCATGGCTTCCGAAATGCGCGGTGTTGTGCTGGGTGGGCAAGGCCGCACGGCGGAAGTTGATGGCTGCTACGTCGGCGGACACGTCCGCCCCGAGAACCGCAAGGAAGACCGCAAAGACCGTCGCCTTGCCGAGAACCAGACTGGCACCCGCCGCGTCGTCGTGGCGATCCGCGAGCGCAACGGGCGCACGCTCACGCAGGTGTTCGAGAGCGAGGCGGCGTCGGCCGGCTTCATCAAGGCCCGCCTGGATCGTAGCACGATCCTGCATGCGGACGAGTCCTCCGCCTGGAACCCGCTGCACGCCACCTTCGAAACGAAGCGGATCAACCACCAGGAAGCCTACAGCACCGAAGACGCCTGCACCAATCAGGCGGAAAGCTTCTTCTCCCGGCTTCGCCGCGCCGAGTGGGGCCAACACCACCGCATCAGCGGAAGGTATCTGGCTCGCTACGCTGCCGAAATGGCGTGGCGCGAGGATCGCCGCCGGGAGAGCAACGGCGAACAGTTCCGCTCCGTTGTAAGCGGTGTTCTGGCCCCACCTTCCAGCGGAAACAGGGCGGAGCGAGTCTCCCGGATCGACTGGACGGGAGATCGGTTTGTGTCTGCGCTTGACCTTACGCTTGCCTCTGAGCCCGTGCGGGTGCGCCGGATGGAGGTGATCACCGGCGATGTGGGCCGCCGGACCTGGTCGCCGGAGGAGAAGGAACGGATTCTGGCCGAGGCTGCGGTGCCCGGGGCCGTGGTTTCCGAAGTGGCCCGGCGTCATGGACTGCGGCCTCAGCAGGTATTCGGCTGGCGTCGGGAAGCGCGCACCGCCAGCCGCGCCCAGGAGGGCATGGTGTTCGCCCCAGTGGTGCTGGACACCATGCCGTCCTCCGCCATGCCGATGCCGAAGGAGCCCCCGGCCATCGAGGTGCAGATCGGCGATGCGATGGTGCGCGTGCCGGCCGGCATGGACGGCGCCACCGTCAGGGCGGTGCTGCGCGCGGTGAGGGCGTCACGGTGATCGGCATCGAGGGCGCGGTGCGGGTCCTGGTCGCCGCCAAGCCGGTCGATTTCCGCAAGGGCATGGATGGGTTGGCCGCCCTGGTGCAGCAGCAGCTGGGGGCGGATCCCTTCAGCGGGGTCGTCTACGTCTTCCGCTCCAAGCGAGCCGATCGGGTCAAGCTCTTGCATTGGGACGGCACCGGACTGGTTCTCATCGCGAAGAGATTGGAGGCCGGCCAGTTCCGCTGGCCAGCGATCCGCGACGGCGTGATCCGGCTGACCCCGGCTCAGCTCTCGGCGCTCGTCGAGGGTCTGGATTGGACCCGGGTGCGGGGCGTGCGGGTGCCGCGGCCGACGTCCGCCGGCTGAGCTGCGACACAGCGACTCGCTTGCCGCTTCGGAGGCGAGGACGGCTCAAGCCGCCGCTATACTGGTGGACGTGACGACCGCGCCTGAAACCCTTCCCAGCGATCCTGACGAACTGCGTGCCCTGCTGCTGGCCGAACGGGTCCGGCATGCCGCGGAGCTGGTGGCGGCCCGTTCCTCGGCCGAGGAGGAGATCGCCCGGCTGCGCCAAATCATCCGGGAATTGCAGCGTCATCGCTTCGGCCGCCGGGCCGAGCGCCTTGATCCGGACCAGCTGGCCTTGGCCTTGGAGGACCTGGAGCAGACGCTGGCCGCCAAGGAGGCCGAGCCCACTGGCTCCGCTGCGGCCAAGCCGGCCCCTTCGCCGCCACGGCGTCGGGTGAACCGCGGCAACCTGCCGGCCGCTCTGCCGCGCGAGGAGATCCTCATCGATGTCGCCGACAAGACCTGCCCGTGTTGCGGCGGCATACTGCATCCCATCGGCGAGGATGTCTCGCAGCGTCTGGATCTCATCCCGGCCCGCTTCCGGGTGCTGGTGACCCGCCGGCCGAAATACGCCTGCCGCCAGTGCGAGGAGGGCGTCGTGCAGGCCGCGGCGCCGGCGCGCATCGTGGACGCCGGCATCCCCACTGAGGCGCTGATCGCCCACGTGCTGGTGTCCAAATTTGCCGATCACCTGCCGCTCTACCGTCAGGCTCAGATCTACGCGCGCCAGGGTGTCGATCTCGACCGCTCCACCCTGGCCGACTGGGTCGGACGGGCGGCGTGGTATCTGCGGCCTCTTCATGAACGATTGCTGGCCAGCCTGAGGGCGTCGGGCAAGCTGTTCGCCGATGAGACGACGGCGCCGGTGCTCGACCCCGGACGGGGCAGCACGAAGACCGGCCAGCTCTGGGCCTACGCGCGCGACGATCGCCCCTGGAACGGACCGGAGCCGCCGGCGGTGGCCTACGTCTATGCTCCCGATCGCAAGGCGGAACGCCCCGTGATGCATCTGCAGGGGTTCACCGGCGTGCTCCAGGTCGACGGCTATGCCGGCTATCGCAAGCTGGCCGAGGGCGGAGCTGTGCGCCTCGCGTTCTGCTGGGCGCACGTCCGCCGGGGCTTCTATGATCTCCAGACCGGCGGCTCGGCGCCGATCGCCAGCGAAGCCTTGCGGCGCATCGCCCAGCTGTACGCGGTGGAAGCGGAGATCCGTAGCCGTGACTCCGAGGCGCGCCGCCGGGAGCGCCAGGCCCGCTCGACGCCGCTGATTGCCGAACTGAAGGCGTGGCTGGAAAAGCAGTTGGCGGTGGTGTCGCGCAAATCGACATTGGCCGAGGCGATCCGCTACGCGC
>NZ_JAUJFI010000248.1 GCF_030849505.1 Azospirillum isscasi
CGACGGCGCCACCGGACGACAAAACGCTTCGGCGTCGCCGCCCTCCCAAACGTCGCCCTCATTTAGCGGATGCACCATTTAGGGACTTCCGTCCGCCATCATCCGCCAACAGCGGCGTCAATCCACCGTAAAGTGTGGGGTCGACTGTGGGGAATGCATGTTCCAGAAACGAAGAAAGCCCAAGCAAATGAATTGCTTGGGCTAAATTCGTGGCGGAGGGAGAGGGATTCGAACCCTCGATACCCTTTTGGGGTATACACACTTTCCAGGCGTGCGCCTTCGACCACTCGGCCACCCCTCCGCAGAGGCCGCGTTTATATCCAGCCCGAAGGCGGTGCGCAAGCCCCTGATATCACTTTTTCGGAAAAATCTTGCACCGCCTTCGTGATGATCCGCGGGGCGGATCGACCGCCCCCCCTTCCCTTCAGCCCAGGCCGCGGACCAGATCGGCCACCGTGCGGCACAGCAGATCGATGTCCTGGTCGCGCGACAGGCGGTGGTCGCCGTCCTTGATCAGCGTGACCCGCACATCCGCGCCGGTCAGCCGGTCGGCCAGCGTCAGGCTGACCTGCCAGGGCACGTCGGGGTCGGCCATGCCGTGCAGCAGCCGCACCGGCTTGTCGAAGGCGATGGGCTGGCGCAGCAGCAGGTGGTCGCGCCCGTCCTCGATCAGGGCGCGGGTGATCGGCTGCGGTTCCGGGCCGTAGTCGGACGGGCGCAGCCAGCGGCCCGTTTCCAGGATCTCGCGGCGGACGGACTCGTCGAACAGATCCCACATCAGGTCCTCGGTGAAATCCGGGGCCGCGGCGATGCCGACCAGGCCGGCCACCCGCTCCGGACGGCGCAGCGCCGTCAGCAGCATCATCCAGCCGCCCATGGAGGAGCCGACGAGGATCTGCGGCCCAACCGTCACGCGGTCCAGCACGGCCAGCGCGTCGTCGGCCCACAGACCGATGGTGCCCTCGTCGAACCGCCCGCTGGACGCGCCGTGGCCCTGATAGTCGAAACGGGTGAAGGACAGCCCCTCGCCCGCCGCCCAGGCTTCCAGGGCCAGCGCCTTGGTGCCGGTCATGTCCGACATGAAACCGCCCAGGAACATCACGCCGGGGGCCAGACCTTCCGGGTCGCGGCCCGGGATGTGACGATAGGCTATGGTCGCGGTGCCGCGCTTCAGGCTATGGTGCGCGCCGCCCGGCGACGGGACGGGGCCGGCTGCGGGTTCGGTCATATCGGACACCTCTGGGCCAGGACTTTAGGAATCTGTGACTATGGACGTCGAATCCCAGCTTAGCACCGGCGAGGACCCGCGCAACCCGGCCAGCGCCTTCACGGCGGGCGGGCGCCGCCCCGTCGTTCTCCAGGTGCTTCCGGCGCTGGTCACCGGCGGGGCGGAGCGCGGCTGCATCGACGTGGCGCTCACCCTGGCCCAGGCCGGGGCGCTGCCGCTGGTGGCGTCCGAAGGCGGGCCGATGGCGGCGGAGCTGGACCGCGCCGGCATCCGTCACATCACCCTGCCGCTGGCCTCCAAGAACCCGTTGGTCATCCGCCGCAACGCGCGCAAGCTGGAGGCGATCATCCGGGAGAACGGCGTGGACATCGTGCACGCCCGCTCCCGCGCCCCGGCCTGGAGCGCCTGGCTGGCCTGCCGCGCCACCGGCGCGCGCTACATGACCACCTTCCACGCCCCCTACAATTACAAGAACGGGCTGAAGCGCTGGTACAATTCGGTGATGGCGCGGGGCGAGCGGATCATCGCCATCTCCGACTTCATCCGCCGCCACATCCTCGACAACTACGCCGTCGATCCCGCCGTCATCCGCACCATCCACCGCGGCATCGACCCGATGGCCTTCGCGCCGGAGCGGGTCAGTTCCGCCCGCATGATCCAGCTCGCCCAGAAATGGCGGCTGCCCGACGACAAGCCGGTGATCCTGCTGCCCGGCCGCCTGACCCGCTGGAAGGGCCAGACGGTGCTGATCGACGCGCTGGCGAAGCTGGGGCGCAAGGACGTCTGCGCGCTGCTCGTCGGGTCCGACCAGGGCCGCGCCGGCTACCGCCAGGAGTTGGAGGAGCAGGTGCGCCGCGCCGGGCTGGAGGGCGTGGTGAAGATGACCGACCATTGCAACGACATGGCCGCCGCCTACCGGCTGTCCACCGTCGTCGTCTCCGCCTCGCAGGAGCCGGAAGCCTTCGGGCGGGTGATCGTCGAGGCGCAGGCCATGGGCCGCCCGGTGATCGTCTCCGCCATCGGCGCCTATCAGGAAACGGTGGTCCCCGGCGAGACCGCCTGGGTGGTGCCGCCCGCCGACCCCGACGCGCTGGCCAAGGCGCTGGACGAGGCGCTGTCCCTGACGCCGGAGCAGCGCGACGCCATCGGCGCCCGCGCCCGCGCCTTCGTGGCCGAACGCTACACCAAGCAGCGCATGTGCGCCGACACGCTGGCCGTCTATGCGGAGCTTCTGGCCGAGCCCCGGCGCTCCCAGGGCCGCTGAGCAAAGGCCGCTGAGCAAGGGCCGCTGGGTCGCCGCTCCTTCCCGCCCGTCACACCACCGGACATCATGACCGACATCGTCCAACTTTCCGGCATCGCCTCCGTCATCGACCGTTACGACGGGGTCATCCTCGATCTGTGGGGCGTCCTGCACGACGGGGAGCAGCCCTATCCCGGCGTGCCGGAATGCCTGGACCGGCTGAACGCGGCGGGCAAGGTGATCTGCCTGCTGTCCAACGCGCCGCGCCGCACCGGCGGCGTCATCGCCAAGCTGGAGGGCATGGGAATCGGGCGCGGGCGCTACCACCATGTCATGACCTCCGGCGAGGCCGCCTACGACGCGCTGCGCGACCGCGACGACCCGTGGCACGCGGCGCTGGGCCGGCGGCTGTACCACATCGGGCCGGACCGCGACATGGACGTCTATCAGGGGCTGGACTACACGCTCGCGGCGTCGCCGGACGAGGCCGATTTCGTCGTGAACACCGGCATCGTGGATTTCGGGGAGCCGCTGTCGGCCTATGAGCCGGCGCTGGAGGCCTGCCGCCGCCGCAACCTGCCGATGATCTGCGCGAACCCCGACCTGATCGTGATGGTCGGCGCCCAGATGGTCATCTGCGCCGGCACGCTGGCCCAACGGTACGAGGAGATGGGCGGCGACGTGTTCTGGCACGGCAAGCCGCACGCCCCCGTCTATGACCGCTGCCTGTCGCTGATGGGCATCGCCGACAAGCGGCGCATCCTGGCCGTGGGCGACAGCCTGCGCACCGACGTGGCCGGGGCCAACGCCGCCGGGATCGACGTGGCGCTGGTCACCTTCGGCATCCACCGGGAAGAGCTGGGCGGCGCCTGGGGCGAGTCCGTCGATCCGGCCAGGCTGGCCGCCGCCGCCGACGCCTCCGGCCACCGCCCGACCTACGGCCTTCCCAGCCTGCGCTGGTGAAACGGACGGCGCCCCTCCTCCGCTCAGTCGAAGGGGGGGATGGCGTCGTCCATGGCTTTGCGCAGAATGCTGGACGGCCCGTCTTCGGAAAAACCGCGAAGTCCGATGGCGTTGCGGAAATAGCTGACGATGAAGACGCGGATGGAGGCGGTCAGATTCGCTTCCCCGCGCCTTTGGTCAATCTGCGTGCAGATGTCGTTCAGCGTCAGCCCTTCACGCTCGCAGATTTCCTTCAAGGAGTCCCAAATGTAGGGCTCCATCCGAAGACTGGTGCGTCGGCCGGAAACCTTGACATTGCGGCAGACCAGGACCGGCCCTTCCTTGTTCCCCTGTCTGCCCGCCATATCGATGCCCTTGGTCCCCTGCCGTCGCGGAAAGGCGTCTGCGTTTCCGAAGAATATACATTCACTTGTATGATGATATTGCAAGCGGCGTGTGCGCACAAAGCCAATTTCGACCGAGGGTCGCGATCCCGCGCAACGGCTCCCCGTTCCCGCCGCGGTCCGGTTCGGGGCCGGACAAAAGCCGCTTCCCTTCACGGCCGGCTTCGCTGTACCAGTGCTTCGATGGGCCGGCACAAGCTGTAGTGGTCACTTCCGGTGGAGGGCGAGCGATGGGGCGACCGGCGGCGTGGGGGATCGCGGCGACGCTGATGGCCGGGATGGTTCCCGTCCTGCCGGCGCGCGCGTCCGACCTGCCCATCGACCGCATCCGTGCCGAGATGACCCGCCTCGTCCCGCCCCTCTGGACCGTCGAGGAACTGACGGCGGAGCCGGTGCCCGTTCCGGCCCCTGAGGGCAAGCCCGCCGAGAAATCCGCCGACTCGCGGACCGCGGTCGGAATCGGGGCGAGACTGCGGCTCGCCAAGCCAACCTATGCGGTCGAAAGCCGGGACGGGGCCATCACCTTCATCCGCCCCGTTGCCGAGGCCGGGCTGGCGAAGACGCTGACCGCCACGGCGCTCGCCACGCTCGGCCCCAACGGGTGGAGCGCGCACATCGAATTGCGGAATCCGGAGGTGCTGGACGGCATCGGCCTGCCGCTGGAGGAGTTGCCGGGCCACCCGGTCCTGGCCGGCTCCGCCGAGGCCAACCGCCTGCGCGACCGGATCGCCCGCGAGGCCGAGGCCCGCATCGCCGAGGAGGACGCCCGCCGCCGCCGCGAGGAGGAACTGCTCGCCCGGCAGGCCGCCGCCACGAAGGCGGAGGAGGAGCGCGCCGTCGCCGAACGCCGGCAGGAGGAGAGCCGCGCGGCGCGGATCGCCGATCTGCGCGCCCGGCTGCTGGGCGCCGACCGCCCGGCGCGGATCGCCGCCTATGAGGCGGCGCTGGGCGGCAACGATCCGGCGCTGCGCCAGATCGCCATGGAGGGGGCGCTGCAGAGCCGCGACCCGGTGCTCGGCAATCTGGCGCTGAAGGACTGGATCGCCCGGCGCAAGGCGGTGCCGGTGCAGCTCTACGCGACGAAGGAGGACCCGCACTCCGAAACGGTGCTGAACAATCTGGGTCCGCTGACGCTGGAGATCGATTCCTTCAACCCGGTCAACGGCGCGTTGGCCGGGCGGCTGGGCGCCCCCGGCTACAGCATCGCCAAGCCGTCCGCGTCCGTCGGCGCGCTGGCCCAGACGGCCCTGACGGTGAACGCCTATGGCTGCGCCCTGTCGCTGCGCCTGACCGAGCATCAAACCCTGGACGGGTTGTTCCGCTGCCAGACCCTGCCCGCGCTCATCGCCCGCGTCGTGGTGGATTGAGGCGGCGGATGCGCCGGGTCGCCCTTTCCTTTCTCGCCCTGCTGGCGCTGCTGGGCGCCCCTTCGGCGCGGGCGGAGGAGGCGGAGCCGGTCCTCACCCTGCGCCCGCCGCCGACCGCCCTGCTGCCCCGGCTGACGCCCCTGGCGCAAAGCGGGAAAGGCGCGCCGCAGGCCCAGGCACCGCTGCTGCCGTTGCCGGTGCCGGCCGCGCCCGTGCCCCCGCCAGCTTTCCCCAGCGATGGCGGCGGGGGGCAGCGTCTCCAGATGCGTGTCCACCGCCTTGGCCCCCGCGTCGCCGAAGGCCGCGTCGTCGGTGATCAGGATCGACTGGGCCGACGTGTCGTGCTCCGCCTGGG
>NZ_JAUJFI010000249.1 GCF_030849505.1 Azospirillum isscasi
CCGCCCCCTTCCTGGCCGCGGCCTTCCAGACCGCCTGGACACGCCACGCCGCCGCGCTCGACCCGGCCTCGGTCACCACGCACGCCACCGCCACGGCCTGCCCGGTCTGCGGCGGCGCGCCGGTCGCCGGGGTGCTGCAGGTCGGCATGGAGAGCGGCGGCCTGCGCTATCTCCATTGCGGGATCTGCCACACCGCGTGGCACCATGTGCGCTCGTCCTGCGTGGCCTGCGGCGACGGCAAGGACGTGTCCCAGCGCTTCGTCGAAGGGGCGGACGGCAGGGAGGCCAACAACGCGGTGCGGGCGGAGACCTGCGACGCCTGCCACAGCTATCTGAAGCTGCTGTTCCTGGACAAGGCGCCGGACCTCGACCCGGTGGCCGACGATCTCGCCACCCTGGCGCTGGACCTGCTGCTGGGCGAGGAGGAGTACCGGCGCATCGGCGTCAACCCGTTCCTGGCGGTGGCCGAATAAGGATCAGGCCCCCGCGGTGATCCGCTGGGCGGCGAAGAAGGGCGCGGTGGGCTGGTCGGAATAGACGGCCTGCCGCCGCAGCCACAGGGTGAAGCGGGCGCCGCGCCCCGGATCGCTCTCCACGGTGATCCGCCCGCCGTAGCGCTGGACGATGGCGTAGCTGATCGACAGGCCGAGGCCGGTGCCCGTCTGCTTCTTGGTGGTGAAGAAGGGGTCGAAGATGCGGGCCAGATCGCCCGCCGCGATGCCGTGGCCGGTGTCCCCCACCCCGACCAGCACCCCTTCGAAGGGCTCCGCCCCCGGCAACCGGTCCCCAGGACCAAGGTCTTCCGGACCGATGTCGCGGCTGTCCAGCGTCAGGCTGCCGCCCTCCGGCATCGCCTGCATGGCGTTGACGATCAGGTTGATCAGAACCTGCTGAAGCTCGCCGCGGTTCATCTCCACCGGGCCGCCCGCCTGCGCCTTCAGCGTCACCGTGACCCGCGCCCGGTTCAGGTTGTGCCGGGTCAGCACCAGACAGTCGGCCAGCACGCCGTTCACGTCCGTCGGCTCGGCGTAGCCCGCGAAATCGCCGGGCCGGGCGAATTGCAGCAGCTTGGTCACGATGGCGTGGATGCGCCGGGTCTGCTCGTCGATCAGCCGGATTTCCTGGCGCACCGGTTCGATCCCGTCGCCCAGCACCTCGCGCAGCAGATCGAGGTTGCCCTGGATCACCGCGACGGGGTTGTTGATCTCGTGCGCCACCCCGGCGGTCAGCTCGCCGATGGCGGTCAGCTTCTCGTTCATCACCAACTGCTGCTGGGCGCGGCGCAGGGTGGCGTTGGCCTCCTCCAGCGCGGCGGTGCGCAGGGCCACCTTGCGGTCCAGCTCCTCGGCGGAGCGCTGAAGCTCCCACCGCCGCGCCGCCACGGAATCCAGCAGATGGTCGAAGGCGCGGGCCAGACGCCCCAGCTCGTCCCGGCTGGCGGTGGGGCCGATGCGGGCGGAATCCTCGCCCCCCTCGATGCGGGCGATGACTCCGGCCATGCGCTCCAGCGGGCGGAAAATAGCCCGCGCCCCCCGCAGGCCCGCCAGGGACCCCAGCCCCGACACCAGCAGGAACAGCAGGAACAGCCCGGCCAGCGCCTTGTACAGCGTGTCGCGCAGCGGCGATTCCAGAAAGCCGACATAGAGCATGCCGATCCGCCGCCCGGCGGTGTCGGCCAGCGGCTGATAGCCCGACACGTAGGTGTCGTTGACCACGAAGGCCGAGCCCAGCCACGGCTCGCCGCGGTCCAGCACCTTGTCCGCCACCGCCTGCGACGCACGGGTGCCAAGGGCCCGCTGGCCTTCGAACAGCCGGACGTTGGTGGCGATGCGGGTGTCCCCCAGGAACAGGGTGGCGGTGCCCTGGCTGCCCAGCGGCAGGGAGGCGTCCTGATAGACGATGGTGTTCAGCCGGTCCACGATGCCCTGGTTGCCGTTCAGCAGCACCCCGCCTTCCAGCACGCCCAGCAGCCGCCCGTCCGGCCCGTCGAAGGGGATGGCGACCTGGATCACCAGCCCGCGGTCCTCGACGGTGCGGGGGTCGGGTCGGGCGGCGCGGGTGGGCACCAGCGGGGTGTGGGCGGCCCGGCGCAGGGCCGGGCTCAGCGCCTCCAGCTCCGCCGGGGCGAAGACCTCCAGCCCGTGCTGGGCGTAGCCGTGCAGCGCCTCGCGCACCACCGACCAGCCGCTGCGGTCCGCCGGCACGGCGAAGGACCCGCCCGCCCGCACCATGCCCCCGGCGTCGAGCAGCAGCAGATAGTCCAGCCCATGCTCCTCCGCCTCCTCGTCCAGCAGGCGGCGCAGGTCGGCGGGCGCCCCGCGCTCCAGCACCAGGGCCAGCCGGTGGGAGGTCGCGACCCCCTCCAGACCGTTGCGCAGCGACATCTGCACCCGGTCGAAATACTGCCGCGCGGTGCCCAGGTCGGAACTGACCTTGTTGACCAGAAGCTGGTCGTAGCCCTGCGTTCCCCAGGCCCAGACGATCATCAGCAGGACCGGCGCGCCGACCAGCAGCGGCGCGAGCACCAGCGCCAGCAGCTTCAGCCGGACCGATTCCGCGTAGGCCGCCGCCAGCCGTCTCATGGACAGCGGCGTCACACCCCCCATTCCACGCATTTCCGGTCCAGCGTCTTGCGCGACACGCCCAGCAGGTCGGCGGCGCGCGCCTTGCTGCCGGCGCAGCGCGCCAGCACGGTCAGGATGTGACGCTTCTCGACCTCGGCCAGCGGCAGCACGTCGTTGTCGCCGTCCATGCGGACGTGGCGGACCGGACAGGGGGCGCAGGGCGGGTTGCCGGCCACGGCGGCGGCGCACAGGCTGGGGTCCGCCGCCAGACCGGCCTCCACCGCCGCGGCGTTGGCGGTGTCCAGATCGTCCAGCGGGAATTCGCCGAGCAGCAGCGACCGCTCCACGAAATTGCGCAGCTCCCGCACGTTGCCGGGCCAGGAATGGCACATCAGCGCCCGCGTCACCTCCGGCGTCAGGGTCAGCGGCGGCACCGCCAGCCGCGCCGGCAGGAAGCGCATGAACAGGGCGGCCAGCTCCGGCACGTCCACCGCGCGCTGGCGCAGCGGCGGGATGGTCAGCGTCATCACCTCCAGCCGGTAGAACAGGTCCGGGCGGAAGCGCCCCGCCGCCGCCTCGGCCTTCAGGTCGCGGTTGGTGGCGGTGACCACGCGGACGTCCACCGGCACCTCCTGCTCGCTGCCGACCGGGCGGATGCGCCGCTCCTCCAGCACGCGCAGCAGCTTGGATTGCAGGGTCAGCGACAGCTCGCCGATCTCGTCCAGGAACAGCGTGCCGCCGTGGGCGTAGTAGAACAGGCCCTTGCGCGCGTCCTTGGCCCCGGTGAAGGCGCCGCGGGCGTGGCCGAACAGCTCCGCCTCGATCAGGTCGGCGGAGATCGCCGCGCAATTCACCGCCACGAAGGGACGGTCGGCGCGCGGCGACAGGTCGTGCAGGGCGCGGGCGACCAGTTCCTTGCCCACCCCGGACTCGCCCTGGATCAGCACGGTGGACGGGGTGGGCGCCACCCGCTGCACCAGGGAGCGCAGACGCATCATGGCGTCCGACCGCCCGACGATCTCGTCGCGCCCGCTGTCCTTCTTCGACAACTGCCGGCGCAGCACGTAATTCTCGCGGGTCAGCCGGGTGCGCTCGACGCAGCGGTCGATGGAGTTGAGGATCTGCTCGACCCGGAAGGGCTTCAGCACGAAATCGGCGGCTCCGGAGCGCAGGGCGTCGATGGCCGTGTCCATGTCGGCGAAGGCGGTGACCAGGATCACCTCGCCGGCGTAGCCGCCGGCCATCAGCTCCTTCAGCCAGTCCAGCCCCGAGCGGCCCGGCAGGGCGACGTCCAGGATGATGACCTCGGCGTGGATGCGCTCCAGCTTCAGCGCCCCTTCCTCGGCGCTGCCCGCCACCTCGACCCGCCAGCCGCGCCGTTCCAGCGCGCGGGACAGGAAACTGCAAATCCCCTCCTCGTCGTCCACCACCAGGATGGAGGGTTTGGTCCGATCCTCCATCCGGCCATCCTCCGGCGTGCCGCCGCCGGAATCCGGACGGGCGGGTGGAATGGAGAAGGGCGCGGTCGTGGTCATGGCGTGGACTCGGCGGCTCGGGGCCGTGCATTCTAGGAGAGGGCCGCGGGAGCGGGCCAGCGATTTCCGGTTTCCGGAACGGGCCCGAACCCAAGGAGCCAGTATCAGCATCAGAAGGGATGGAGTACCGATGCCGCTCATCAACGTTCAGCTTTTCGAAGGCCGCACGCTGGAACAGAAGCGCGCCTACGCCAAGGCGCTCACCGACGCGTCCGTGGAGGTGCTCGGCTGCAGCCCGGAGGCGGTCGACATCATCTTCCACGACGTGAAGAAGAGCGATTGGGCCAGCGGCGGCAAGCTGTGGTCCGACGGCGAGTAATCGGCCGGCAAGGAATCGAGCGATGTCCGGATGCCCATGGGCGAACCGCTCACCCCATGGGCATCCGCACAGAAAACAGTCAGTCTGGTCAACGGATCGCGGTCAGGCGGCGCCCACCGTCTTGCCCGTCAGACGATAGACCGCGGTCGCGACCGCCCGGTCCTCGCTGTCGCCGACGTCCAGCCGGCGGTCGATGTAATTGCCGAGAAATTCGACCAGCGCATCGCGGGTGACCGCCTGGACCCAGTGTCCGTGCCCGCCGAAGGCTTGCAGCGTCCAGAATTCCGACGCCATCAGCGCCGAACGGACGGTCTTCGACGAACCGTCCCAATGGGACCACAGGAAGTCGATGGCACTCTGAGCGACCGTAATCACCAAACCGGCATTGATTCCGTGTGACACCATCGTAGTCTCCCTCTCAGCTTGCCGAGCGGACGCTCGTGAACGAGGTCTTGTTCAGCAAAAGCAATGCCAAGGAGGCCAGGAGAGAAAGCCGTACCACGTTCGGACGCGGGTCATCGGAAATCCAAACCAAACAAGGGAGGAGTGGCCATGAATGCGCAGGAAGAGCAACGGGCGCGCGACGCGCTGAAATGCATCGACCGCGATCTCGATGCGCTCGACGTCCAGATTGCCGCTCTGCAAACGCGGGAACGATCCGCGGTCTCTCTCGACCAATACATTCGCGTCCGCGACGCTCTCCTGACCGAGGCCCAAACGCTCCTGACCCAACTCGACCACCAGTCCCCTCCCCCGCCGAAGGCGGGGGAGGGTTAGGGAGTGAGCCCGGCGTCCGGCGTTCACCCAAGCGCCCTGACCTCAAGCTTCAACGACGAAAAACCGGCGCCTCCCCTGGGGGAAGGCGCCGGCTCTCGAAGGCCGCGTGGGACGATTGTCGGGTGATGTGCGTTGCGGACCTGGGCCCTCCGGGATGCCGGTGTGGTTGGTCGTGTGCCGTGGTGACCTGGCGGCGACCTACTCTCCCACGTCTTAAGACGCAGTACCATCGGC
>NZ_JAUJFI010000025.1 GCF_030849505.1 Azospirillum isscasi
GCTCCGCCGTCGCGCCGGCCAGAAGCGCCGGACCGTCCACCCCCGCCACCAGCAGCAGGACCAGGGCGAGCAGCCCCGCAGCGGCGATCCAGCTCCGCGTCACGGCGGTGCGGCTGGTCCCGGCGAAGCGCTCGGCCAGCGCATCGGCGGCTTCCATGACGAAGGCGGGGCTGACGCAGCCCTCGTGATCCGTCGCGATGGCCGCGGCGTCGGGCTCCCGCCCGTCCAGCACCGCCTCGGCGACGGAGCGGGTCAGGCGGTAGGCCCCGGCCAGGGCGAAGGCGTCGGTGGGCGGCAGCGCCCGGATGCGCGCCAGAACCGGGGCCAGCACCGTGTCCAGAAAGGGCGGCAAGGGGGCGGCCTCGGCGTCCGGTCCCACGGTCTCGATCTCGAACGGCACGCCGTCGCATTCGCAGGACAGCGCCACCACCGTCAGCGTGCCGCTGCGCTGGTGGAAAAGCTGCGTGCCGGAATGGCGCACCGTGGCGGGCGTCGGGTCGGCGAGCGCCGCGAAACGGGCGAAGCCGGCCTTTTCCAGAGCCATCCGCACCGCCGCCGGGGCGTCCGGCGGAGCGGTCAGCCCATAGGACGGGTGGGCCGTCAGGCGGGGATGGTGGATGTGGGTGAACTGCCCGACCCCGCCGCAGGTCTCGCAGGCGACCACCCCGGCGCCCGCACAGGCCGGGCAGCGGTGCTGGCCGCGCCCGCCGCAGTCCTCGCACTCCGGCGCGTCGGCGGTGGCGGTGTGGGTGCATCGGACCTTGCCGCCGCGGCAGCCGTCGCCGCCGCAGGCGCGCACCCCGCCGCCGTCGCAGCCGGTGCAGACCTCGTGCAGGTAGTAGGGGCCGCGCAGTGACGGCAGGAGCGGCAAGGGCTCCTCCGCCGCGGAGATCGCCTCCGCCCGCTCGTCCAGCGGGCCGAGCAGCGTGGCGAAACGGTGGGCCGTCTCCAGCGAGGCCGCCTCGGCGTCGAGGTCGCGGGCCAGCGTCGCGTTCAATTCGGCGGCGTTGCGGCAGTAGATGGCGAAACGCACCATCTCCGCGCCCAGCCGGACCTCGACCTCCGTCGCCCAGTCGATGGTCAGGGTCAGATGGGCGCCGACCATCACGTCGCGCTGCCGGGCCTGGAGAAGCGTCACCCCCTCCGGCGCCGGGACGTTGCCGGACGCGGCGCGGCGCAGCCGCCGGAGCAGAGCGCTCTGGGGAGCGGACGGAGCGGAACCGGACCGGTCCGGACCCGGCTGGTCGGCGTTGGGCTGGTCGAGGTTGGGCCGTTCGACGTTGGGCCGTTCGACGTTGGGCCGTTCGACGTTGGGCCAGCCAACGTCGGTCCGGTCGAAATCGAGGCTTTCGAAATCGAGGCTGTCGGGCATGGGGCGTGCGTGTCCGCGAACAGGGGCGCCGGCACAGGAGAAAAGGCCGCGGACGCCGGAACGGAGGGTCAGGCGGCGACGTCCGGCGTGGGGCCGCTGGCAGGGGAGGCGCCGGCAGGGGGCGTGTCGGCGGAGGACGCCCCGTTGCCGGGCTCCCGCTCGCCGGGGTCCTCGCTTTCGGGCGTGTCGCCGGACTCCGGAGCCTCCGCAAGGCTGTCCGGGGCGGGCGCGTGGCGGACCCAGCGGCGGCCCTCCATGACGAAGCCATGGTCACGGAACCACAGCCGCTCCGCCTCGTCGGCGGCACGGAACAGGACCAGCGTCCAGGCTTCGGACTCCTGCGCGCCGTCGCCGCCCCCGTCGGGGGTCGCGTAGGGCTGGAGCGAATAGGGGAAGTCGTCGCGGGTCACTGCATACCCCCCGGATTGGAGCCGCCGGAGCCGGGTGGACGCGCCGAGGTGGCGGAAGGTTCGGCCCCGCCCCCCTCGATCGGCTCCAGATCGCTTTCGGCGGCGTATTTGATGAGGCGGCCATCGGCCAGACGGATGTCGTAAGTCGGCTCACCGGCAAGAGTCCGGGCGACGACGAGCGCGTCCTGGCCTGCATATCTCACCCGTGTTCCCAACCGCAGCATTCCGCCTCCGACCGTGCCTTGACCTCCGTCGCAGGCTAAGGATTCGACCGGTGGCGTGCTGTGTCAAAATCCGGACGCCAAAGGAGCAGGGCTGTGCTTGCGGGGTTCTCCCCTTGCGGGGCTTGGTGCGCGGAGCCTTTTGCGCTGTTGATGGTGCAAAAGGACAGGTGTGGTGCAGCGATGGAGGTGTTCATGCCCGCACAGCGCGACGACGGCAGCCGGAAACCGTCCGTCATCGATCTGGTGACGGATCCCGAGAAGTTCGACCAGTGGCAGCGCCAGAGGGAACGCGACGAAGCGTCGTTGGATCGGGGGCGGGATCGGGACACTGGCCGTGGGCGGAATGACGGCGGCGAACCGGAACGGGGCCGCCCGGATGACCCCGGCAGATGAGATTGAGAGGCCGGGATTGACGGGCCGGGATTGACAGGCTGGCTACTCGGCGGCCTCACGGTGCGGCGGCGCCTCAACCGGGATGCCCAGCGGAGCGCTGCAATGGAACTGCATCAGCCGGCGTTCGACCCGGATCAGATAGGCGCGCGCGTCCAACCCCACGGGGCCGCGGCTGTGTTCGCGGACGAGTCTGATCGCACGACAGGCGTAGCCGCAGTCCGGTGTGGCAAACTGGCACAAGGGAATCATCCGCCTAACGGTGTCGGTCCCAAAGTCTTACTCCTTTCGATAGAGCAAGTCGAGCTTCGGTTGCGACTCGAACTCAATGTCACAACGTGCCGTTCGGCTGGGACGACGGTCTGACGCGGAACGGTGGACATACGAGAGCACGCTCAACTGAACCCGGGGACCCTGCCGCCACCGTCGATGCAGGGGTCGGCGGAGTCAGTTCGATCCCGGATTGCCTTCGGTCCGCGCGCCGGGCTGGGCATTTTCCAGAACCGCCAGATACTCCAGAAGCCGTTCCAGCGTCGCGGTGGGCATCCCGACGGACGGAACGTCGTTGCGCTTGGCGGCCTTCAGCGCGGTGCGGAGCAGGGTGCGGTCGATGTCGGTCAAGCCGGCCATGATCTGTGCGTCGGTGTGGAGCAAAGGTGCACCACCTGTACCACCACGCCGTGCGTTCCCGCCATGCCCAATCATGGGCGGGCGCATCACTCCCTGTCGCATCCTGGTGACACGGCGCGCCATACTTTTGCCGCGCCGCCGAAGAGTATAGGTATCCCTTTTCCCGGTTCGCCGGGGCCGCCGCCATTCGCCAACAAGAGATTTCGAACGGTGATGCAGACTCCTTCCGCTTTCCGCCGCCGGATCGGCCAGCTGCTGATGGCCTGGATGCTTTGTGGCGCGCTCGCCTCGGGCGCCGCCGTTCCGTCCGCCCTGGCCCAGCCCGCCGCCCCGGCGACGGAAGCGGCGGCGGATTTCAAGACCCGTCTGCCGCAATGGCAGAACGCCCTGGAACGGGCCGCCAACCGCATCGCCGGGGGCGATCTGGCGAACACCGAATACGAGACGCTGCGCGCCGATCTGGCGAAGATCCAGCAGGAGGTTCGGGAGGCCGGCGCCGCCGCGGTCGCCGCCCGCGACACCGCGCAGCGCATGCTGGACGCGCTGGGTCCCCCGCCGGCCCAGGGCGCCCCGCCGGAGGAGGCGGGCATCGCGGCGGAGCGCAAGCGCCTGTCCCAGACCATCGCGGAGGTGGAGGGGCGGACCAAGCAGACCGAACTGATCGTCACCCGCGCCGACATCCTGCTGCGCACCGCCGCCGATCAGCGCATGACGCAGCTTACCGAGCAGATCGTCCGGCGCGGCCCGGTGCCGCTTCTGCCCGCCACCTGGGCCGCCCTGCCGGAGCAGATGTCCTATGTGCAGGAGCGCATCGGGCGGGCCTTCGGCATCGTGATGGGCGACGGGGAGTGGCGCGAGCGGCTGTACGGGCTGGGCGCGCTCGCCGCTCTCCTGTTCCTGGTCGCCTGGCCGGTGCGCCGGGTGCTGCTGCGCCGCTACGGCCACCGGGCGCTGGAGGAGCGGCCCAGCTACCGCCAGCGCGTGGTGGCGATGGCGGTGGAGGCGCTGGCCCGCTGCCTGGTGCCGGTGGTGCCGACGCTGGTGCTGTCGGGCGCCCTGGTGGGGCTGCTGCGCGACGCGGCGGACGCCGGGCCGCTGACCGCGCTGGTGGTCGGGGTGTCCGGCGGCCTGACGGCCTTCTTCCTGGTCACCGGAATCGCCCGCGCGACCCTGGCGCCCGACCATCCGTCCTGGCAGCTCGCCAACCTCGACCCGGACAGCGCGCGCCGTCTGGTCCGCCGCGTCCCGCTCGCCATGGTCGGGCTGGCGCTGGCCGGCACGGGCATCGTCCTGTCGGAGGGCATGTTCACCCCGCCGGAACTGCGCTCGATCACCGGCTTCGGCACGATGGCGCTGATCGCCGTGTCGCTGCTGTTCCTGTACCCCGACCATCTCTGGCTCGCCGCCCCGCCGCCCGAGGCCGAGGGGACCGACGGGTGCGGATGCCCGGACGGGGAGGCTGCCGGGCCCGACGTGACGCTGCCGCCGGCGGCTTCCGCCGTTCCAGAGGCGGAGGCAAAGGCGGAGGCGGAGGAGGCGCCGCCCGCCCGTCCGCGGGTCGTCGGGCTGCGGCTGCGCCTGCTGATCGGGGCGGTCGCGCTCGCCTCGCTGGCGGCGTCGGGGGCGGGCTATCTGGTGGGGGCGATCTACGCCTCGAAGCTGATGCTGACCACCCTGGTCATCGGCGGGGTCCTGCTGGTGGCGCGCGGCGTCCTGCGCGAGCTGCTGTGCGTCCTGCTGGAGCGCGGCAGCGGGCAGGTGGCGGAGGTGCGCGACATCGTGATCGCCACCGACCGGGGCCGGCGGATGCTGGGGCAGGCCGGGCGGACGCTGATCGACGGCCTGCTGCTGACCGTCGCGGCCTTCTTCCTGCTGCCGCTGACCGGCATGACCCTGTCGGAGATGAAGGGGCTGGCCGACGGCTTCCTCAGCGGCATCACGGTGGGCGGCGTGCGCATCGCGCCGGGCGACATCATGTCGGCGCTGATGGTGCTGGGCGTCGTGATCGCGGTGACCCGCTTCGTCCAGCGCCAGCTCGACGAGCGCATCCTTGGCCGCGTCAACATGGACGACGGCGTGCGCAACTCCATCCGCATGGGGGTGGGCTATCTCGGCACCACCATGGCGGTGCTGATGTCGGTCGGCACGCTGGGGCTCGACCTGTCCAGCCTCGCCATGATCGCGTCGGCCCTGTCGGTCGGTATCGGTTTCGGCCTGCAAAACGTCGTCAGCAACTTCATCTCCGGCCTGATCATGCTGGTGGAACGCCCGGTGAAGGTGGGCGACTGGGTGGTGGTGAACGGGCTGGAGGGCACGGTGCGCCGCATCAGCGTGCGCGCGACGGAGATCCAGACCTTCCAGCGCGCCTCCGTCATCATCCCGAACTCCGAGTTCATCTCCAAGGCGGTGGTGAACTGGACGCTGAAGGACAAGACCACCCGCATCGAGATCAAGGTCCGCATCGCCTACGACACCGACGCGCGGCAGGTCTACGCGCTGCTGCTGAAGATCGGCTACGGCCACGCCCAGGTGCTGCGCAACCCGGAGCCGATCGTGATGTTCCGCGACTTCGGGCCGAGCGGGCCGGAGTTCGAGCTGCGCTGCTTCGTCGCCAACACCGAGCACATCATCCCGGTGCGCAACGAGCTGCGCATGCGCATCCTGGAGCAGTTCCGCGAGCACGGCATCCGGATGCCGTTCGACCAGCAGACGGTCCACATGCCGAAGGTCGAAGCGATGCTGGAGGCGCTTCTGACCGAGCGGCGCGCCCAGGCCGGCGTGCCGGAGCTTCAGGTGGTGGCCGACGCCGGGAAGGTGGTGCCGCTGGCCGACACGCTGACCGACCGCGGGCCGCGCACCGCGACCTGAGGCGGCTCAAGGCTGCTGCGGTTCCGCCGGTTTGCGGCGCCGCAGCGGGGTGACCTTCGGCGCAGCCGCGGCGGGGTCGGGCAGGGGCTGCCAGCCGGCGATGGCGCGCACGCAGCGGAGCGCCTCCGGGTTGTTGGCGAAGACCGGGAACAGCCGGCGCAACTCCACCACGGCGGACCATTCCCCGCGCTCGTGGAACGCTTGGCGGATCGTTTCGGCTTCGCTCTCGCTGACGGTGAACATGGCGCCAGAGTGCCCCGCGGACCGGTGGCGCGCAAGACGGATCGGCGCCGGAAGGTCCCCTCTGCCGTGGCCCGTATGCCCTGTCAAGGAAAGTTGTTCACAGGCCGGCACATCCTTCGCTTGACTCCCGTTCCGGGCCGGGGCAGCCGCCTCGGCGGAATCGGAAAGGCGGGCGAAGGGTACAAAACCCTTGATTGGTACCGTTTTCCACCCTGCCTAAAAATCGGGCATTTCTGCCGGACCCCTTGAAGGGCCGCCTGTCCCATCGGTTACCCCTCGATTCGCCAACAGAGTTATCCACAGAATCTGGGGATATCCGAAATATCGGAACATCGGTCAGGCCGGGCGGCGGATCAGGCGCACGGCCCCGACGCCGAGCAGCGCGGTCAGCACGCCGCCGAACAGGAACAGGGCGGGCAGGCCGACCTGATCGGCGACCGCCCCGTAGACCACCGGCCCCAGCCCCTGCCCCAGGAAGAAGGAGGAGGCGAAGAGGGCGAGCGCCGACCCGCGGGCCGTCGCCGACAGCTCGGTCGCCTGGGTCTGCATGGTGTTGTGCAGCATGTAGAAGCCGAATCCGGCGACGAGGAACAGCGCCGCGACCACCGGCCAGGGCACCGGGGCGAGCATCGCCATATAGGCGCCCCCGGCCAGCAGGCCGCCGGCCCCCATCATCCCCCATTGGCCGAGCGTCCCCAGCAGGCGCCGCACGACGACGCTGTAGACAACCCCGCCAACCGCGAAGGCGGCCAGCGTCACGCCGGCCTCGAAGGCGCCCTCGGCCCCGTGGCGGGACAGCATGGGGGCGACGAAGGGGAAGACGCCGAAGATCAGCAGCCCTTCCGCCGCCACCGTCGCGAAGACCCAGACCGACACCGGGTTCGCCAGCACGGAGGTATAGCGCCGCCGCGCGTCGGCCAGCGACAGGGGGTGCCGCTCCTCCCGCTCGCCCTTCAGGAGCAGCGCGGCGGTCAGCGCGATCAGGCCGGTCACCAGCGCCGCCAGGGCGAAGACGGTGCGCCAGCCCGCCACCTCCGACAGGGCGCCGGCCACGGCGGAGCCGGACATCTGGCCCAGGATGACCGCCAGCAGGAAGCGGCTGATGGCGAACTGGCGCTCCGTGTAGACCACGCGGTCGCCGATCAGCGCCATGGCGGCCGGGATGATTCCCCCGGCGAAGGCTCCGGCCAGCATGCGGGCCGCCAGCACGCCGGTGTAGCCGGGCGCCACCGCCGACAGCGCCACCCCGATGGTCAGGATCACCAGCGACAGCCGGACCAGCCGCGTCTTGCCGATGGCGTCGCCGACCGGTCCCAGGACGAGCTGCATCGCCGCGTAGGGCAGCGTGTAGGCGGAGGAGAGCAGGGCCGCCTCGGCCACGCCGATGCCCAGGTCCGACGCGATGACGGTCAGCATCGGGTCGGTCGTCCGCAGCGAAAAGGCGCTGGCGAATCCGGCGAGGCCGAGCATCAGGATGAGACGGCGCATGGGTGGGCAGGGCGTTCCGGCGGGATCGTTCGTACGCCACCGTAAGGCAGGACGGCCCGCATGCCGCACGGCAACCTCGCCATGGCACCCATGCAGCGGCGTGGCCGGTCAGTCTCCGGCGGGCGCAAGGGCGCGGCGCGGCACCAGCGCGGCGGCCTTCAGCAGGATCTCCGGCCCGGCGCCGGGAAGATGCGCGTTCTCGCTGAGGTGGCGGCGCCAGGCGCGGGCGCCCGGAAGGCCCTGGAACAGCCCCAGCATGTGCCGGGTGATGGAGGACAGCGGCGCCCCCCGGCGCATCCGCTCCTCGGCGTAGGCCGCCATGGCCTCCACCACCGCGTGGCGGTCGGGGCCGGGCTCCCCGCCGAACAGCCGGCGGTCGGCGTCGGCCAGGATGTAGGGCGTCTCGTAAGCGGCGCGCCCGATCATCACGCTGTCCAGCGCGGGCAGATGCTCCTCCGCCTCGTCCAGCGTCCGGATGCCGCCGTTGATGGCGATGGTGAGGTGCGGGTTCTCCCGCTTCAGCCGGTGCACGAGGTCGTAGCGCAGCGGCGGGATGTCCCGGTTCTCCTTGGGGCTCAGGCCCTTCAGCCACGCCTTGCGGGCGTGCACGATGAAATGGGTGCAGCCGGCGGCGGACACGGTGCGGACAAAATGGTCCAGGGTCGGCCATTCCTCCATCTCGTCGATGGCGATGCGCGACTTCACGGTGACGGGGATGGACACCGCCTCGCGCATGGCGCCGACCAGCCGGGCGACCAGATCGGGCTCCGCCATCAGGCAGGCGCCGAAGCGGCCCGACTGCACGCGGTCGCTGGGGCAGCCGACGTTCAGGTTGACCTCGTCATAGCCCCATTCCTCGGCGATGCGGGCGCAGGCCGCCAGCTCCGCCGGGTCCGACCCGCCGAGCTGGAGCGCCACCGGATGCTCCGCCGCGTCGTAGCCCAGCAGCCGGTCGCGGTCGCCGTGCAGCACGGCGCCGGTGGTCACCATCTCGGTGTAGAGCAGCGTGCTCCTCGACAGCAGGCGATGGAAGGTCCGGCAATGGCGGTCGGTCCAGTCCATCATCGGGGCGACGCTGAGGGCTATGGCGGGCATGGGCGAAGACATTCGTGAGCTGGGCGTGAAGCGGGCGTGAATCGCGCGTGAACCGAAAAGGCGGCGCATCAATTGGACGAAGCCGGCCCGGATGGCAAGGGGTAGGGCGTGCGGCATTGCCGGCGCAGGGCCTCCGGGCGCAACATCGCCTCGCCATTCCGATATTTTTGCAGCGCATTGAAAAAAAAGTGTGCGCGCAGGCTTGCGCAGGGATTAATGCGATATTACTGACTGTCCCCGGCGTCGCACACCGGTGGCGGAACGGCTTTGCAACCGTCCGGCACCGCCTCGCCAGACCCGTGCACGTCGAACCGCGCATGCCAGAGCCGCGTATGCCAGAGCCGCATATGATCGAACCAGACTTCGAACCGCCAGACGTCGATCCGCCAGACTTCGATCCGGCGGTGACCGATGGGATTGCGCCGGATGAGCTGGCGGATTTCCATGAATGGCGGCAGCGCGTGGTCGGCACCAACATTTCCGACAAGACCCTTCTGGCGACCGACTATCTCAATCACTTCAACGAAATCGTGATGCTGATCGAGATGATCCCGGACATGCCGGACATGCTGGAGGAATGCCTGATCTGGCAGCCCAAGAGCTATCCGGAGCATTTCCGCGACAGCGGCTTTTCCGACAAGGAACTGGCCATCGAGGCGTACGGCCATGTTCCCGCCAAGTTCAAGCGGCCCTTCGAGGACACCATCGCCCAGGCGCATCAGGTGGTCCGGCACACGCTGGAGCGCGTCTCCACCGACATCCACGACGGGGCGTCCGACAAGCTGCGGATGGATTGCCAGACCTCCGTCGCCATGATCCACCGCATCATCCAGGTCGCCAACGGCATCATCCACGGCACCGCCCACGTCATGGAACAGGCGGAAATCGACCTGTATCTGAGCGACGAATAACCGTCGCGGCGTTCAAGGCGATGGCGCCCGATCCTTGCGCGGATGATTATTGCTTGTGCACCAAGCATTCCTTCCTTGCATGGCTCAAAGGCCGAGCGTCAAACTACAGTAAGCCTTCGAACAAAGAGGAGGCGGCGTTTCGGCGGATGCCTCCCACCGGGAGTGGAGACAGACCGTGAAGGGACCCGCCATCGCAGCGGCCGACGCATCGGCCGAGGCGCAGGGGGACGTGTCGGTCGATGTGGAGGCTGCGGCTGATCTCGCCGCCTCCCCGGAGATGCGCCTCTGGCTGCGCCTTTCCGCGTGCGCCGTTCTGATCGGCGCCCGGCTGCGCAGCCGTTTGCGCGACGAGTTCAGCACCACCCAGCCACGCTTCGACCTGCTGTGCCTGCTCGACCGCCAGCCGGAGGGGCTGACCATGGGCGAGCTGTCGAAGCGCATGATGGTCACCAACGGAAACATCACCGGTATTGTAGAACGGCTGGCGAAGGACGGTCTGGTCACGCGCGCCGCCGCGTCGAACGACCGGCGCATGCAGTTCGTCCGGATCACCCCCGAAGGCAGCGCCCTGGCGCAGGCCATCACGGCGGCGCAACGCCGTTGGCTGGCCGAACTGACGGGGGGAATGCCCCACGGCGACGTGGTCCAGTTGATGGGGCTGTTGGGAAAGCTCAAGAAAACGGTGCGTGGCGGAGGCGTCCAGGGATGATTCGGTCCGGTCACATCGACAGCTTCACCCGCGACCGGCTGCCGCCGCCGGAGCAGATGCCCGATTTTTCCTATGACCGGCCCGAGCTGACCTATCCCGAGCGCCTGAACGCCGCCGCGGCCCTGCTGGACGGCTGGCGGGAGCGCGGTTGGGACGAGCGGCCCTGTGTCATCGGAAACGGCGACGTGTGGAGCTATGGCCGCTTCCGCGACACGGTGGACCGCATCGCCCGGCTCCTGGCCGAAGGGTTCGGGATCGTGCCGGGCAACCGGGTTCTGGTGCGCGGGACCAACACGCCGATGCTGGCCGCCTGCTGGCTGGCGGTGCTGAAGGCCGGCGCGGTCGTGGTGCCGACCATGCCGTTGCTGCGCGCGGCGGAGCTGGAGAGCATCGTCGAGCGCGCCGCCGTCTCGCTGGCGCTGTGCGACGCGCGCTACGTGAAGGATCTGACCGCGGTTGCGGAGGCGATGGGCGGGCGGATGCCCGTGGTGGCCTTCAACGGCGGGGATCTGGAAGCGCGGCTGGAGGGAACCGAAACCGGCTTCGCCGCGGCGGACACCGCCGCCGACGACGTGGCGCTGATCGCCTTCACCTCCGGCACCACGGGCAAGCCGAAGGCGACCGCGCATTTCCACCGCGACCTTCTGGCGGTGGCCGACCTGTCGCCGCAATCGCTGCTGAAGACCGGCGGCGACGACGTGTTCTGCGGCACGCCGTCGCTCGCCTTCGCCTATGGGCAGGGGGGGATGCTGCTGTTCCCGCTGCGGGTCGGGGCGGCGGTGGTGCTTCTCGACCGGGCCACGCCGGAACGGCTGCTGGAGGTGACGGCCACGCACAAGGCGACGGTGATGTTCACCGTGCCGACCGTCTACCGCGCCATGACCGCGCGGATCGAGGAGGAGCCGGCGCTGGCCGAGGGGCTGCGCACGCTGCGCGCCTGCGTCTCGGCGGGGGAGCCGCTGCCCGCCAACACGCTGGAAGGCTGGCAGGCGGTGACGGGGATGGAGATCCTGGACAGCTTCGGCACCACGGAGATGCTGAACGCCGTCCTGCATTCCCCGCCCGGCGCTGTCCGGCCCGGCGCCACCGGCAAGGTGGTTCCCGGCTACGAGGCCCGCGTGGTGGACGACAGCCTGACCCCGCTGCCGCCGGGCCAGATCGGGCGGCTGGCCGTGCGTGGCCCGACCGGCTGCATCTATCTGGACGACCCGCGCCAGGAGAACTACGTGCAGGGCGGGTGGAACCTGACCGGCGACGCCTTCCGCATGGATGAGGACGGTTATTTCTGGTATCACGCCCGCACCGACGACCTCATCGTCTCCGCCGGCTACAAGATTTCCGGCCTGGAGGTGGAGGACGTCCTGCTCCGCCACGAGGCGGTCGAGGAGTGCGCGGTCATCGCGGCGCCCGATCCGCTGCGCGGCTCCATCCCCAAGGCCTTCATCGTCACCCGCGACGGTGTGCGGCCCAGCGACGATCTGGCGGAACGGCTGCAATGCTACGTCAAGGACCGGATCGCCCCCTACAAGTATCCCCGCGCGGTGGAGTTCCTGGACCGCCTGCCGCGGACGGAAACGGGCAAGATCCAGCGCTACAAGCTGCGGCAGAGGGAATGGGTGGACGGCGAGGATTGATGCACGGCCCGCTGGTTCAGTTCGTTCTGTTCGTCGTGGTCGGCTGCGCCGCGGCGGTCGGCCATTACGGGGTCCTGATCGCCCTGTCGGAACTGGCGGCGGCCCCGCCGGTCCTCGCCTCGGCGGCGGGGTTCCTGGTCGGCGGCGTCATCAGCTATCTGCTGAACTACGGCCATGTCTTCCGCAGCGAGCAGGAGCACCTGCCCACCGCCGCGAAGTTCGTCGCCGTCGCGGCGGTGGGGCTGTGCCTGAACAGCGCCATCATGTGGGGTCTGGCGCAGCGGCTGGGCCTGCATTACCTGCCGGCCCAGCTCGCCGCCACGGCGCTGGTGATGCTGTGGAGCTTCGGCGCCAACCGCTATTGGACCTTCAACGCCGGATCGCCCGCCGGCTGAGCGCCCATCGGTTGAGTATGGGGGCGGGCGACGAAGGAATGGCGGTGCGGGGTCGGGCCGATGTTCTTCGGCAACCGGTCGGCCCGCAGCCCGGCGGCGGACAGCCGCGTCTGCAACTCCGTGGGCGTGTAGGTGGAAAAGCCGGCTTCCCGCCGGATGCGGCGGTAGTCGGACAGGGCCATGCGCCCCAGCCCCATCAGGGCGGCCATCAGGAATCCGTGCTGGCGCGCCATGCTGAGCTGGCTGGCGATGTCGCGCAGCATCGGCGTGTCGGGGTCCACCACATCGGCGATCAGGATGCGCCCCCGCGCACTGACCAGACCGCGCCAGAGGTGGAGAACGCCGTCCAGCTCCTCGCGCGGGATGTATTGGAGGACGGAGACGGCCAGCACCAGATCGACGCTGCCCGGCGGCAGGGCCGCGAGGTCGTCGTCGTCCAGGATCCGGATTCCCGGATGGCCGCCCAGACGGTCGCGCAGCCGTTGCCGCACGGCGGGGGCGGCGTCGTACAGCCAGACGTTCCGGCAGCGCTTCGCCATGGCCTCCGCCGCCAGCGCGTCGCCGCACCCGAAATCCAGGACGGTCCCCCCCTCCGGAAGATGGGTGTCGAGGTCGCTTTGCAGGCAGGCGAAATGGGCTTCCAGATTCCGCTGGTTCGCGTAGATGGCGTTGGGCCGGTTCCAGAAATCCACCCAGCCGCCCGACCCCTGTCCGTCCGGTGGCCCGGACGACATCCCGTTGTTGTGCATTCCCGCATCCCCTTTTGTGGGCCATTTCTTGTCGAGGGGATGTTGTTATTCGCCTTGCCGAATTGAAGAGCCCCCCGGTCCGATTGTGTCGTAACCATGGAGGAAACCAACCGTCGGGCGGTCGAAAATGACCGGCGGCGCCTATGCCGCATCAGGCCGCGGGAAGCCCGGCGAAGCGGGCGAGGCGGATGTTCCGCTCGGCGAGCAGGGCGGCGAAGGCCGGGCTTTTCAGATGGTCGTGCTCCACCTTGCGCTGGTCCACCAGGGGGTCGGCGCGGCGCAGGGCCTCGTCCGGGATGCCGGGATGGACCATCACCAGCAGCCGCCCGGCGGGGCGGTCGAGGAAGCGCGCCATCAGATCGGGGAAGGGCCGGCGTCCGGAAAAATCGTAGACCCCGGCGAAGCGGTCGTTGGCGGGAATGCCGCGCGCCCGCGCCAGCCGCGCCAGCCCGCCGCCCAGCCCGCCGATCAGCAGCGTCTTCGGCACCGCCACGCCACGCCGCAGGACGGCGCTCACCGGCTCTGCGCACAGGCGGACATAGGCGCCGGGCAGGGCGGCCAGGGCGTCGGCCACCGCCTCCCGCACGGTGGGAAGCTGGTGCACATGCTGGTGCCCGTCGATGTAGTCCGGCGGCCCGCCCCAGGCGGCGGCGAAGGCGTCGATCTGCCGGGCCAGCTCCTCCCGGATCTCCCCGGGGTCGAGGCCGCCGGTGTAGGCGAGCTTCATCAGCGTGCCCAGCGGCGGCAACCGCCCGCCGGGGGCCAGTGTCGGCAGGGAACCCAGCGGCGTCTGGTCGGTCAGGGTGAAATGCAGCCCGACGTCGGCCCTGCCGGCCAGTTCCTTCAGCGCCGCCGCCCCCTCCGCCCAATAGGGGCAGAGCGACATGACCGAGGTCGCCGTCAGGCGTCCGGCGGCGATGAGATCCCGGATGGCCTCGTTGACGCCCGGCGACAGGCCGTAGTCATCGGCGCAGAGCAGGACCGGATGCGCGGAACGCGGGGCTGGGGTGGTGTCGGTGATTGGCATGGCGATGTAAGGTGGGGCGGACAGCGGCGCGAAGCCGGGGAGGGGGATGATGGAGTGGGACAGCCTGTGGTTCAACGGTCATGCGGCCACCATGGGGCCGATGGGCAATGTTCGGAACGCGGCGATCGCCGTGAAGGACGGGCGGATCGCCTGGGTCGGCGCCGCCGGGGACCTCCCTGCGGGCCGCGCCGCCGAGGAACATGACCTGGGCGGACGCTGGGTCTCGCCGGGGCTGATCGACTGCCACACCCATCTGGTTTTCGGCGGCAACCGCGCCCGCGAATTCGAAATGCGGCTGGAGGGCGCCACCTATGAGGAGATCGCCCGCGCCGGGGGCGGCATCGCCTCCACCGTCGCCGCGACCCGCGCCGCCGACGAGGAGAGCCTGATCGCCGCCGCCGCCGTCCGCCTGCAACATCTGCTGGCCGAGGGCGTGACGGTGGTGGAGGTGAAGTCCGGCTACGGCCTCGATCTCGCCACGGAGCGGCGGATGCTGCGCGCCGCGCGGGCGCTGGGGGAGCGCTTCCCGGTGACGGTGCGGACGACCGGTCTGGCCGCCCACGCCCTGCCGCCGGAATTTGCCGGGCGGGCGGACGACTACATCGCGCTGGTCTGCGGGGAGATCCTGCCCTCCCTGGCGGCGGACGGGCTGCTGGACGCGGTGGACGCCTTCTGCGAGCGGATCGCCTTCTCGCCGGAGCAGACGGCCCGCGTGTTCGACACCGCGGAACGGCTGGGCCTGCCGGTGAAGCTGCACGCCGACCAACTGTCGGACGGCGGCGGGGCCGCGCTGGCCGCCCGCTACACGGCGCTGTCCGCCGACCATGTGGAGCACACCGGCGAGGACGGCGCGCGGGCGATGGCGGCGGCGGGGACGGTGGCGGTTCTGCTGCCCGGCGCCTTCTACATGCTGCGCGAGACGAAACTGCCGCCCATCGAGCTGTTCCGGCGGCATGGCGTGCCGATGGCGGTGTCCACCGACTGCAACCCCGGCACCTCGCCCGCCGTGTCGCTCCTGCTGATGCTGAACATGGCCTGCACCCTGTTCCGCCTGACCCCGCAGGAGGCGCTGGCCGGCGTTACCCGCAACGCCGCGCGGGCGCTGGGCATGGCCGGCACGCACGGCACGCTGGAGCCCGGCAAGGCCGCCGATCTGGCCGTCTGGGACGTCGGCGACCCGGCGGAGCTGTGCTACTGGCTGGGCGCCAACCCTTGCGCCGCGGTGGTGCGGGGCGGGCGGCTGGTGCGGGGCGGCGTGTGATGAAATCGTCCGGAGCGTGGGCTATCATCGGGGCGACGTGGACAGAGAGCGGCCATCCCAGCCCTCTCCCCAGGAGGGAGAGGGGACTTCAAATGCACAGGCACCGTATCCGTCTGAAAACAACAAACGCACCAAGCAAAATCCGAGAGGGACGAGTCACATGACCGACACCAACCCGCCGGCCGGGCAGCCGGCCAACCGCCGTGTCATCCGCGCGCCGCATGGCACCGAGCTGTCCGCCAAGTCCTGGCTGACCGAGGCGCCGCTGCGCATGCTGATGAACAACCTCGACCCCGACGTGGCGGAGAATCCGGACGAGCTGGTGGTCTATGGCGGCATCGGGAGGGCGGCGCGGAACTGGGACTGCTTCGACGCCATCGTCGCGTCGCTGAAGACGCTGGGCGAGGACGAGACGCTGCTGGTCCAGTCGGGCAAGCCGGTCGGCGTCTTCCGCACCCATGCCGACGCGCCGCGGGTGCTGATCGCCAACTCCAACCTCGTGCCGCACTGGGCGACCTGGGACCATTTCCGGGAGCTGGATGCCAAGGGCCTGATGATGTACGGCCAGATGACCGCCGGGTCCTGGATCTACATCGGCAGCCAGGGCATCGTGCAGGGCACCTACGAGACCTTCGCGGAAGTCGGGCGGCGGCATTACGGCGGCGATCTGAAGGGCCGCTGGATTCTGACCGGCGGGCTGGGCGGCATGGGCGGCGCGCAGCCGCTGGCCGCGACCATGGCCGGGGCGTCCATGCTGGCCGTGGAATGCTCCGCCCGCAGCATCGAGCGGCGGCTGGAGACCAAATACCTCGACCGCTCCGCCACCAGCCTGGACGAGGCCATGGCGATCCTCTGGGAGGCCCAGGCCGCCGGCAAGGCCGTGTCCGTCGGTCTGCTCGGCAACGCGGCGGAGGTGTTCCCGGAGCTGGTCCGCCGCGCCAAGGCCGACCCGCGCTTCCGCCCCGACGCGGTGACCGACCAGACCAGCGCGCACGACCCGTTGAACGGCTATCTGCCCGCCGGATGGACGATGGAGGAGGCGGAGACGAAGCGCCGCACCGACCCGGCGGCGGTGGTCGCGGCGGCCAAGGCGTCGATGGCGACCCACGTCCGCGCCATGCTGGATTTCCACGCCATGGGCGTGCCGACGCTGGATTACGGCAACAACATCCGGCAGGTCGCCAAGGACGAGGGGGTGGCCGACGCCTTCGCCTTCCCCGGCTTCGTGCCGGCCTACATCCGCCCGCTGTTCTGCCGCGGCATCGGCCCCTTCCGCTGGGCCGCCCTGTCCGGCGATCCGGAGGACATCTTCCGCACCGACGCCAAGGTGAAGGAACTGATCCCCGACAACCCGCACCTGCACAACTGGCTGGACATGGCGCGGGAGCGCATCCGCTTCCAGGGCCTGCCGGCGCGCATCTGCTGGGTGGGGCTGGGCGACCGGGCGCGGCTCGGCCTCGCCTTCAACGAGATGGTGGCGAAGGGCGAATTGAAGGCTCCCATCGTCATCGGGCGCGACCATCTGGACAGCGGCTCCGTCGCCAGCCCGAACCGCGAGACGGAGGGCATGATCGACGGGTCGGACGCGGTGTCGGACTGGCCGCTGCTGAACGCCCTGCTGAATTGCGCGTCGGGGGCGACCTGGGTGTCGCTGCACCATGGCGGCGGCGTCGGCATGGGCTTCAGCCAGCACGCCGGCATGGTCATCGTCGCCGATGGGACGGACGCCGCGGCGAAGCGGCTGGAGCGGGTGCTGACCAACGATCCGGGCACCGGCGTGATGCGCCACGCCGACGCCGGCTACGGCATCGCGAAGGACTGCGCCAAGGAGCAGGGGCTCAGGCTTCCGATGATCGGCTGACGGGTTTGGCGGGGGTGGCGCGCGGCGGCAGGGTCGCCAGCGCCACCCCCGGCAGCACCAGAAGCACGCCCAGCAGATGGAACATCTGCAACTGCTCCCCCAGGAGCGCCCAGGCCGCCACCGCCGCCCACAGCGGCATGACGTAGAGCGAGGTCCCGGCCCGCGCCGGACCCATCAGGTTGATCGTCTTCTGATAGGTCAGGAAGGCCAGGACCGAGGCGAACAGCGCCACCCCGGCGATGCGGATGGCGGCGTCCATGCTCAGCGGAACGGGACGCAGGGCCAGCGTTTCCCACGCATAGAAGGGCGCCAGAACGACGGCGCCGGCCAGCGCGTTCGCCGCGAACATGGTCACCACCGGCAGCGAGCTGCGCGTCTGGCGCAGCAGAACCGTGTAGACCGCCCAGGCCGCCGACCCCACCAGGATCAGCAGGTCACCCGCGTTGAAGGCGAAGTGCAGGAGCGCCTGCGGGTCGCCGCGGGTCAGGATCACCAGCACCCCGGCCATCGCGACGGCGATCCCCGCCGTCTGCCGGGGCGTCACCGTCTCGCGCAGCCACAGGGCGGCGATCATCAGGATGAAGACCGGGCTGGTGGCGTAGATCAGGCCGGCGTTGGTCGCGCTGGTGCGCTCCAGCCCCATGTAGACAACGGCGCCGCAGATGCCCTGAGCCAGCGCGCCCAGCAGGAGGAAGCGCTTCCACGACGCGCGCAGGGCGTGGCGGTGCTGGATCAGGCCGGGCAGGGCCAGCGGCAGGATCATCAGGAAGGCCAGCACCCAGCGCCAGAAGGCCAGCCCGACCGGCGGCACGATGGAGGCCGCGGCCCGCCCGATCACCACGTTGGACGCGAAGAAGGCCGAGGAGAGCAGATACAGGCCGTAGGCGGTGAGGACGGCGTTGCGCGGCTGGCGGTCCATGGGGCGTCCGGAGCAAGTCATTGGGCGTCTTACGGAGCCTGCGGCCCCAGCAGCATCACCAGCTTGTAGTCGGATCGTCCGGAGGGGCACAACGTCACTTGTTCGTAGACCAGCGTCCCGTCCTGGGGATGGGTGAAACGGTGGGTGCCCGTGCCATACTGCGGGCCCGAAGGAGAGGTGTCCTCATGACCAACAGCCACCACGGCGTTGTCGCCGAACAGTACGGCCAGCGCGCCGACGCCTATGTGACCAGCGCGGTCCACGCCTCCGGCGCCGACCTGGACCAGATCGAGGCCGCCCTGCGCGGATGGAACGCTGCGCGGGTGCTGGATCTGGGCTGCGGCGGCGGCCATGTCGCCTACCGCGCCGCTCCCCACGCCGCCGAGGTGGTCGCCGTGGACGTCACCGCGCAAATGCTGGAGGCGGTGGCCCGCAACGCGGCGGAGCGCGGCCTGGCCAACATCGCCACGCGGCAGGCCCCCGCCGAGCGTCTGCCCTTCCCGGACGGCCATTTCGATGTGGTGCTGAGCCGCTTCAGCGCGCACCACTGGCTGGACGCCGAGGCCGGGCTGCGGGAAGCGCGGCGGGTGCTGACCCCCGGCGGGCGGGCGGTCTTCGTGGACATCGTGGCGCCGGGGCACCCGCTGCTGGACACACACCTCCAGGCGGTGGAACTGCTGCGCGACACCTCGCACGTCCGCGACTACAGCGCCGCGGAGTGGATGGCCGCCCTGTCCCGCGCCGGATTCGCGGTGACCGGCCTGACGCCGCGCCGCCTGCGCATGGATTTCGCCGTCTGGACCGCCCGCACCGACACCCCGGACCTGCGCGCCCAGGCCATCCGCGCCTTGCAGGATCTGGCGTCGGACGAGGTGCGCCGGCATTTCGCCATCGAGGCGGACGGCAGCTTTCTTCTGGACAGCCTGACCATCGAAGCGGAGGCTTGCTGACCATAAGATGGGGAATGGGGAGGGCCGGTCATGACCAACCTTCGTGTGCGCAGGGCCGGTCTTTCCGACGCGGGCACGGTCACCGGCCTCGTGGCGGCGTTGCTGTCCGAACTCTCCGCCGGGCAGAGCGACACGCCGCGGGCCGTCATGCTGGCCGTCGCTGAATCCCTGCTGAGCGGCGAGGCTTCCCACACGGTTTTCCTGGCCGAGGATCCGGCGGGACGCCCGCTCGGCGTCGCGACTTTGTCGGAGGGGGCCTGCATCTCCGCCCTGGGCCGGTTCGGGACGATCCGGGAGTTGTACGTAACGCCGGAGTCGCGCTCCGCCGGGGTGGGGCGGGCGCTGATCCGGGCCGTTCTGGACCATGGCCGCCGCCACGGCTGGACGCGGGTGGAGGTGGGGGCGCCGTCCGCCGGGGAATGGCCGGATTCCCTGCGATTCTATAAGCGCGAGGGCTTCACGGAGATCGGGCCGCGCCTGAAATTCCGGTTGGGCTGACGCTTGCCGCCGGGCTTGCGCGGTGGCGCTTGGTTGCGTGTTGACAGACGATTCGACCACGCGCCAAATGAACGCGCATATGGGCCGCCGCAGAAAACAGGCGGTCCTTCGACCGAACACGGGAGGTTGTTAGGAATGAAGCGCATCCTGCTGGGTGCCGGGCTCGGCGTCGCCGCCGCCTTGGCGCTTGCCGCGCCGGCCCAGGCCGCCAAGACCCTCGTCTATTGCTCCGAGGGCAGCCCTGAAAACTTCAACCCGATGGTCAACACGACCGGAACGAGCTTCGACGTCTCGCTGCCCGTGTACAACAATCTCGTGCAGTTCGAGCGCGGCGGCACCAAGGTGGTCCCCGGCCTCGCCGAGAAGTGGGACGTGTCGGAAGACGGGCTGACCTACACGTTCCACCTGCGCAAGGGCGCGAAGTGGCACAGCAACAACGACTTCAAGCCGACCCGCGACGCCAACGCGGACGACGTGCTGTGGTCGTTCAATCGCCAGTGGAAGAAGGATCATCCCTTCCACAAGGTGTCCGGCGGCGCCTATGACTACTTCAACGACATGGCGATGCCGGACCTGCTGAAGTCGATCGAGAAGATCGACGACTACACGGTCAAGTTCACGCTGAACAAGGTCGAGGCGCCGTTCATCGCCAATCTGGCGATGCCCTTCGCGGCCATCCAGTCCGCCGAATACGCCGACGCCCTTCAGAAGAAGAACCAGATCGACAAGATCGACCAGGCCCCGATCGGCACCGGTCCCTTCCAGTTCGTCGCCTACCAGAAGGACGCGGTGATCCGCTACAAGGCGTTCGACCAGTACTGGGGCGGCAAGGCGCCGCTGGACAACCTCGTCTTCGCCATCACGCCCGACGCCGCGGTCCGCTACGCCAAGCTGAAGGCCGGCGAGTGCCACATCGTGCCGTACCCGAACCCGGCCGATCTGGAGGCGATGAAGAAGGACAGCGCCATCACCCTGATGGAGCAGGAGGGCCTGAACGTCGGCTATCTGGCCTTCAACGTCACCAAGAAGCCGTTCGACGACGTGCGCGTCCGCCGCGCGCTGAACATGGCCATCGACAAGAAGGCCGTGGTCGACGCGGTGTATCAGGGCGCCGGCGTGCCGGCGAAGAACCCGATCCCGCCGACCATGTGGTCGTACAACAAGGAGATCGAGGACTACCCCTACGATCCGGAGCGCGCGAAGAAGCTGCTGGCCGACGCCGGCTTCCCGAACGGCTTCGAGACCGACCTGTGGGCCATGCCGGTGCAGCGCCCCTACAACCCCAACGCCAAGCGCATGGCCGAAATGATGCAGGCGGACCTCGCCAAGGTCGGCATCAAGGCCAAGGTCGTGCAGTACGAGTGGGGCGAGTACCGCAAGCGTCTTCAGGCCGGCGAGCACCAGATGGGCATGCTGGGCTGGACCGGCGACAACGGCGACCCGGACAACTTCCTGCACGTCCTGCTGGGCTGCGAGGCCGCGCGTCCGGGCGGGTCGAACATCGCCAAGTGGTGCTACAAGGAGTTCGACGACCTCGTCCTCCAGGCCAAGCGCACCACCGACACCGCCGCCCGCACCAAGCTGTACGAGCAGGCGCAGGTCATCTTCAAGGAAGAGGCCCCGTGGCTGACCGTCGCGCACTCGGTCGTGCACATGGCGGTGAGCAAGAATGTGGTCGATTACAAGATGGACCCGTTCGGCATCCATCGCTTCTACGGCGTCGATTTGAAACAATAAATTCAGTGTAGCAAACGGCTTTACAAAGCGGTGGCCGGGGCATTAAACCCCCGGCTTCCCTTTGCGGAAGCAGAGGAACAAAGGGGGCCGACGCCCCCTTGCTTTCGTTTCGAGCCCCCGGTGACGATCCGATGCTACGCTTCATCCTGACGCGGGTGAGCCTGGTGATTCCGACCTTTCTCGGCGTCACCTTCCTGACCTTCCTGCTGATCCGGCTCGTGCCCGGCGACCCCATCGAGGTGCGCGTGGGCGAGCGCGGCATCCCCCCCGAACGGCTTCTCGAACTGCGGCACGAACTGGGGTTGGACCGGCCCCTGTGGCAGCAGTTCCTGGACTACATCGCCGGGGTTCTTCAGGGCGACCTGGGCGTGTCCCTGGTGACGCGCAACTCCGTCCTCAGCGAATTCCTGACGCTGTTCCCGGCGACGCTGGAACTGGCCGCGCTGGCCATGCTGTTCGCCACGGTCGTCGGCCTGCCCGCGGGCATCGTCGCGGCGGTCCGGCGCGGTTCGGTCTTCGACCATGGCGTGATGGGCGTCAGCCTGACCGGCTATTCGATGCCGATCTTCTGGTGGGGCCTGCTGCTGATCCTGTTCTTCTCGGTCGGGCTCGGCTGGACTCCGGTCTCCGGGCGGCTGGACCTGCTCTACTACGTGGAGCCGGTGACCGGCTTCATGCTGGTGGACACTCTGATGGCCGGGGAGTACGGGGCCTTCTGGTCGGCGTTGCACCACCTCGTCCTGCCGATGATCGTGCTGGGCACCGTTCCGCTGGCCGTCGTGGCGCGCATGACGCGCTCCGCCATGCTGGAGGTGCTGGGCGAGGACTACATCCGCACCGCGAAGGCCAAGGGGCTGGCGGGCAAGCGGGTGATCGGCCTGCACGCGCTGCGCAACGCACTGATCCCCGTGGTGACGGTGATCGGCCTTCAGGTGGGCACGCTGCTGGGCGGCGCCATCCTGACCGAAACCATCTTCTCCTGGCCCGGCGTGGGCAAGTGGCTGATCGAGAGCATCAACCGCCGCGACTACCCGGCCCTTCAGGGCGGGGTGCTGCTGATCGCGACGACGGTGATGGCCGTGAATCTGCTGGTGGACGTTCTCTACGGCGTCCTGAACCCCCGCATCCGCCATTCGCGGTGAGGTGAGCCATGACGATCGACGTTCAAGACACGCTGCCCGCCGCCTCCCCGCCGGTTTCCCAGCCGCCGCACCCGCTGGTCGAGTTCTGGTACCATTTCCGGCAGAACAAGGGGGCCATGGCCGGCCTCGCCGTGATCCTGCTGATCGCCGTGGTGGCGCTGTTCGCCGACGTGGTGGCGCCGCACGACCCCAACATCCAGTACCGCGACGCCATCCTGGTGCCGCCGGTCTGGCAGGAGGGCGGGCGCTGGGCCTTCCTTCTGGGCACCGACGACATCGGGCGCGACATGCTGTCCCGCCTGATCTTCGGGGCGCGGCTGTCGATGATGATCGGCCTGATCGTCGTCACGCTGTCTCTGGCGGTCGGGCTGGCGCTGGGCATGATCGCCGGCTTCTTCGGCGGGGTCACCGATGCGCTGGTGATGCGCTTCATGGACATCCTGCTGTCGCTGCCCAGCCTGCTGCTGGCCGTGGTGGTGGCGGCGATCCTCGGCCCGGGGCTGGTGAACGCCATGCTGGCGGTGTCCATCGTGGTCATCCCGCACTACGCCCGCCTGACCCGCGCCGCCGTGATGGCGGAAGCGAACAAGGACTACGTCGTCGCCTCCCGCGTGGCGGGGGCGGGGCCGTTGCGGCTGATGCTGGTGGTGATCCTGCCGAACTGCGTGGCGCCGCTGATCGTCCAGGCGACGCTCGGCTTCTCCACGGCGATTCTGGACGCCGCGGCCCTCGGCTTCCTCGGCCTGGGTGCGCAGCCGCCGACGCCGGAGTGGGGCACCATGCTGGCCTCCTCCCTCCAGTTCCTCCAGCGCGCCCCCTGGGTCGTCACCTGGCCCGGTGTCGCCATCCTGGTGACGGTGCTGGCCTTCAACCTGCTGGGCGACGGGCTGCGCGACGCGCTCGACCCCAAGCTGAAACGCTGATGCCCGCCATGCCTCTTCTCGACATCAAGAACCTGTCCGTCGAGTTCACCACCCGCGCCGGCACCTTCCGCGCCGTGGACGGGATCGACCTCACCGTGGACGAGGGCGAGGTGGTCGGCATCGTCGGCGAGTCCGGCTCCGGCAAGTCGGTGACCTCGCTTGCCGTCATGGGCCTGCTCGGCTCCAACGGCACGGTGCTCGCCGACCGCATGCAGTTCGGCGGCAAGGACCTGCTGGCCATGAGCCCGTCGCAGCGCCGGAAGATCACCGGCAAGGACGTGGCCATGGTCTTCCAGGAGCCGATGACCAGCCTGAACCCCTGCTTCACCGTCGGTTTCCAGATCATGGAGACGCTGAAGGTGCATGAGGGGCTGTCCGGCAAGGCCCTGCGCAACCGCGCCATCGAGCTGCTGGAGCAGGTCGGCATCCCGGCCCCGGAAAGCCGCCTGTCGGCCTTCCCGCACCAGCTCTCGGGCGGCATGAACCAGCGCGTGATGATCGCCATCGCCATCGCCTGCAACCCGCGCCTGCTGGTCGCGGACGAGCCGACGACGGCGCTGGACGTGACCATCCAGAAGCAGATCCTCGACCTGCTGGTCCGCCTCCAGAAGGAGCGGGGGATGGCGCTGATCCTCATCACCCACGACATGGGCGTGGTGGCGGAAACGGCGCAGCGGGTGGTCGTCATGTACGCCGGACAGGTGGCCGAGACGCGCCCGGTGGACGCCCTGTTCAAGGCGCCGCGCCACCCCTACACCGGGGCTCTGCTCGACGCGCTTCCGGAACGGGCGCTGGGCAAGCGTCGGCTGCCGACGATCCCCGGCGTGGTGCCGGGCATCGGCGACCGGCCCCAGGGCTGCCTGTTCAACCCGCGCTGCCGCTTCGCCACCGACCGCTGCCGCATCGAGCGGCCCGCCCTGTTCGACGTGGACGCCGGCAAGGCGCGCTGCTTCTATCCGCTCGCCGATGCTCCGGTCGGCGCCGGGGAGGTTCTGTGATGACCGACATCCTCACCGACGTCATGCCGGCCAGCGGGCCGGTGGTTCTGGAAGCCATCCACCTGCGCAAGCATTACGCGGTGAAGCGCGGCGCCTTCAAGCCGCCGGCCACCGTGAAGGCGTTGGACGGCGTGTCCTTCCAGCTCGAAGCGGGGAAGACCCTGGCGGTGGTCGGCGAGTCCGGCTGCGGCAAGTCCACGCTGGCGCGTTCCGTCACCATGATCGAGCCGCCGTCGTCCGGCCAGCTCCTCTACGACGGGCGCGACGTGGTCGGGCGCACCGCGGCGGAAATGAAGGAACTGCGGCGCACCGTCCAGATGGTGTTCCAGAATCCCTACGGATCGCTGAACCCGCGCAAGACCGTGGGCTCCATCCTGTCGGAACCGCTGGTCATCAACACCCCGATGGGCAAGCCGGAGCGGCGGGAGCGGGCCGTCGCCATGATGGCGAAGGTTGGTCTGCGCCCCGATCAGGTGGACCGCTATCCCCATATGTTCTCGGGCGGGCAGCGCCAGCGCATCGCCATCGCCCGCGCGCTGATGCTGAACCCGCGGGTCGTCGTGGCGGATGAGCCGGTGTCGGCGCTCGACGTGTCGATCCAGGCGCAGGTGCTGAACCTGATGATGGATTTGCAGGAGGAGCTGAACCTCGCCTACCTGTTCATCTCCCACGATCTCAGCGTGGTGCGGCACATCGCCGACGCGGTCATGGTGATGTATCTGGGCCGACCGGTGGAGCATGGTCCGAAGGACACGGTGTTCACCCGTCCGCGCCACCCCTACACCCGCATCCTGATGGCCGCCACCCCGCGGGTGAATCCGGCGCTGCGCGCGGAGCGGGTGATTCCGAAGGGCGAACTGCCCTCGCCGCTGAATCCGCCGCCGGGCTGCCCCTTCCACAAGCGCTGCCCCTACGCGACCGAGCGTTGCGCGGCGGAGGTGCCCGCCCTGCGCCCGGTGGACGGGCGGCTGGTCGCCTGCCATTTCGCGGAGGATATGGCGTAACGCGGCCATTCGGCCGCGGACTGCCGGACGTTGAACCGTTCCAAGGAAAGGGATACCCTCGCGCCGGCCGTGGTTATTGCCCGTGCCGCTGGGGGGAACCGAAGTCCGGCAGAAGGGGGAAATGGCGTTATGCCGCTGATGGTGTGGAACGACAAGCTGAGCGTCGGGATCGCGCAGTTCGACGAGGAGCACAAGCAACTGGTCGCCCTGGTGAACGACCTGTTCGACGCCGTTCAGGCGGGGCGCAGCAAGGAGGCGCTGGGCGGCATCCTCGACAGCCTCGTCGCCTACACCAAGTCGCATTTCACCAACGAGGAGGAGCATTTCGCCCGCCTCGGCTATCCGGACCGCGAGGCCCACAAGGCGGAGCATGACGCCCTGGCGAATCAGGTGCTTGAGGTGCAGCGCAAGTACCACGCCGGGGCCACCGCCACGCTCAGCATGGAAGTGATGAATTTCTTGAAGAACTGGCTCATCAAGCACATCCAGGGTACCGACAAGAAGTATGGCCCCTTCCTGAAGGAAAAGGGCTTGGCCTGAAAAGCCATTTCCGGAAGGGCGGCCTTCGGCGCCGCCCTTCTTCGATGATGCGGCCGGCTTCGACGATACGGCCAGCCCGTCCATTTTTCTCTTCCATATCGGGCGCCCCCGGCGGCACCGCGGGCCGAGCCGGCACCGTCCGTCGCCGGGCGTCGGGAACTCTTGGCCTGGGCCGGGGTTCATGGTGTGACGGATGAGTCCTGAATGGCTCCGTCATCGCGCAATTCGGGCGAAGGTGCGCCGATGAACCGATGGCCGATACGGAGCCGTCCTGCCGCCGTGACTTGGGCCGCCGTGGCTTGGGCCGCCGTGGCTTGGACCGCCGTCGCTCGGGCCCCGCACCCGCCCGCCGCCTCCCCGATTTCACCATCGCCGTCCGGCTTCCCGGAGGCACTCCCGTTGCGCGAATTCACCGTGTGAGGACGACGATCCGGAGACATACTCAACCGTCATAGGGTCAAGACCATGGAAGAACAGTGGCTCCTCAAGGCGAAATTCGTCGCCTTCAATCTGACCATTTCGGCCTTCGTCTTCATCCTCTACGCTCAGGGCTGGCTGGACCGGGTCCTGACCGGGCACATCGCCGTGGCGACCGCGATCATCGGGATCGTGTTCCTGATCGGCCTGGTCATGTCCGCCTATCGGGTTTGGAAAATCGGCGGCGAGTTGGACCGGGCCAAGCTCGGCGGCGGACGCCTGATGAGGGTCGAGAGCGAGCGAGCGCTGGAAATCCGCCTGTTCTCCCGGATCTCGCATCTCCAGCACATCGCCAACGCGCTGGGCATGCTCGGCCTGATCGGCACGGCCTGGGGCTTCAGCCTGTTCGCCGCGAACATCACGCCCGACATGGTGGGCAACGCATCGTCGGCGGGCGCCATGGTGACCACGCTGGCGAGCGGGCTGGGCGTGGCGATCTACGCGACGATGCTGGGCGGCGCCCTGTGCCTGTGGACGACCTGCAACCTGCAGCTTCTGCGCGGGGCCACGGCGTCCCTGTGCGCGCTGATCATGGACGAGGCCCATGTCCGCTCGCGGACCGCCCCCAGGGCCGAAAATACGGCCTTCACCGCGCCCCACCCGGCCTCCTACGGCGCCCTGAGCGGCGAGGCGACGCCATGAACGATTTCCTGGGCGAGGACCAGACCGGCGTGCTCGTCGCGCGGGACCTGCTGACCCTTCTGCTGTGCGGTTTCGTGGCCTGCGCGGTCCTGGCGGTCCCCTTCATCAACGAGTCGAAGAAGGCCGAGGCCAATCAGCAGAACGAGTCCTCCTCCGCCGCGGCGGGAACGGAGCCGCCGGGAAACGTCATCATCGAGGCGCGCTGGGACGACAAGCTGCGCAGCGACGTCGATCTGTGGGTCCAGGCGCCGGGGGACGTGCCGGTCGGCTATTCGAACAAGTCGGGGCTGATCTTCAACCTGCTGCGCGACGATCTGGGCGCCTACGCCGACCCGACCGAGGTGAATTTCGAGACCTCCTATTCCCGCGGCATCCCGCCTGGGGAGTACACGGTCAACGTGCATATGTTCCGCAACCTTGAGAATGTGTTCCCCATCTGGGTCAGGGTGGTCGCCCGCGTCAAGGCGGAGCATGAATCGGGAGCCGCCACCGTCGCCGCCACGCGCGTCCGGCTGGACCACGAAGGGCAGGAGATCACCGCCTTCCGCTTCACCCTGACGGAACGGGGCGAGCTGGTGCCGGGGTCCCTGAACGCCGTGTACAAGCCGCTGCGCTCCGCCAAGAACTGACCCGCCGGATCGAGAGTGCGCCATGGAAAGCCTGACCGTCCTTTTCGGCTTCGTCGCAGTGGTCACCCTGCTGCTCGTCCTGTCGGCCCTGCGCTGGGCGCGCAACCGGATGGCTCGGGTGGTGATCCTGCTGCTGTTCGCGCTGATGCTGCCGGCGGCCTACGCCGCGCCGGCGGCGCTGCTGGGCCGGGCGAAGCCGGTCACGCTGGAATGGATGGGAGCCAACGTCCGCGAGGCGAAGGTGCTGAGCGCCACCCTGGTCGAGAACGAGGCGATCTACCTGACCCTGCTGTGGGAACAGGCCCCGAACCTCTACCGCCTGCCCTGGGACCGCCGCATGGCGGAGCAGTTGCAGGAAGCCCAGCGGGAGGCGCAGCGCAACGGCACCAACCCGATGATGCGGCTTCCCTTCGAACGGTCCTGGGACGACCGGGAGCCGCGGTTCTACGCGCAGCCGCAGCCGAAGATGCCGGACAAGCCCTATGAGAACGCGCCCGGCAACGGCGGGCCGGGCGGCAATCCGGGGATCGAGTTCCAGCACCCCGGACAACCGACCTGAATTCTGCCGACCTGAATTCTGCCGACCTGAGGCGAAAGCGCCGCTTGGGGAACGGATTCCGTCACCGCGCCCTTGAAGGCGGGGGGCGGCCTCGTCTACGGTTCCGGCACTTCCGTCCGCCTGAGCAAAGAGAGCGCCATGCCGTCCTTCGACATTGTGTCCAAGACCGACATCCATGAAATCGACAACGCGCTGAACGGCATGCGCCGCGAGATCGAGACCCGGTTCGACTTCAAGGGCTCGCGCTGCACCGTGGAGCGCACCGAGAACGACATCACGCTGCTGGCCGACGATGCCCCCAAGCTTGAGCAGATGCAGGAGCTTCTGAAGGTCTATGTGACGCGCCGGAAGCTCGACGCGGGGGCCCTGGACTATTCCAACAAGCCGGAGCGGGCGGCGGGCGACGCGCTGCGTCAGGTCGTCACCGTCAAGCAGGGCATCGCCCAGGATCTCGGCAAGTCCATCGTCAAGGCGATCAAGGACAGCAAGATGAAGGTCCAGGTCTCCATCCAGGGCGACGAACTGCGTGTCACCGGCAAGAAGCGCGACGATCTCCAGGACGCCATCGCCCTGGTGCGCGGGCTGAAGATCGAACAGCCCCTGCAGTATGTGAACTTCCGGGATTAACTGTCCGGATTGCGATCCGCTTTGGACCGCGACGGCGGCCCCGGCCGCCCATGCGGCCGAAGCCCGCCTTTCGCGGGAACACAGTTCCCGCTGGCGGCAGGCGGATGCCATTGGCATCCGCTGAGAGCCGGCGAATGAGGCGATATGAGTCTAAAGCGAACGGACGTTCGCTTTAAGGACTGTGCTCAGCAGCAGCAGGGGCCTCGGCTGGTCAGTTCTTGCCGGACGATGGGTCATTCTTGCCGGGTGGGCCGGAAAATTTTGCCGGGTGGCCGGGGGCGGACATACCCCGCCCCTCGCGTCTCCGGTCCTTCCGCCGATGGCCCGGCCCTTGCTTGCCTTGATGCGGTAGCCGAACGCCGCAGGGTCCACGCGCCATGTCGATACCGGCCAACGCCGATGCTTCCCAGTTGATGCGCATCCGGGCTGAAGAGCTTCTGGAGCGCAAAGGCACGGGTGCGTCCCGTCAGGCGGGGGAACTCGCCGGCCAGTTCGCCGCGATGCTGGAGCAGTTGAACGGCGTCGGCGCGGAGGACGGCGGCGCCGGTCTTGCCGGGATGATGGCCTCCTCCGCGGCGGGGCCGGTCACGGGAAGCTCCGCCATCGCCCATCGGCTGGGCATCGGCGCCGTCAGCGTCTTCGCGCAGAGCGGGGCGGAGGATGCCTCGGGCGGCCAGACCGCCGACGGGCAGACCCCCGACATGCCGGCGCCGAACGCGCAAGAGGCCATGCAGGTGGTGCAGAGCGCCCTTCAGGCGGAAAGCGCGCCGAACTTCCGCTGGCTGACCACGCTGCTGACCCAGGGTGTTCCGGACGGCATGAAGACGGGTTCGGCGCCGTAAAGAACGTCAGCGGACCTCCAGCCGGCGTTCCAGCGTGAGCACCGCCGTGCCGCCGCGGGTCAACGTCACGATGCCCCGGTAGGGACCCTTGGGCCATCCCGCCGCCGGACGTTTCAATCCCTGATAGGCGAACCAGACGGCCTTGTCCCCCGCGATGCCCTTGCTGTTGTCGAACAGGGTCCGGCCTTCGCCGTCCAGGATGCGGATTCGCTGGGTGTCCCCGTCGCGCACGCCCATGATGTCCGACCACAGCACCAGCAGGGGCGAGTCCGGCGTCAGCGCCTCCCCGGCGAAGTCGCCCCGGCGGGCCGGTTCGGGTTCCGGAACGCGGGTGGCGAAGCCGGCGCTCAGCCCGGCGGTCGGGCGGTAGGCGAGCGCCTTGGCCGTTCCGGCGTTCCACAAGGGCGTCATGGGCTGGCCGCAGGCGGTGAAGGGCCGCTGGCCGACGAAGGGGTCCACCACGGCGCCGTTGTGGCGGACGCCGAAATGCAGGTGGGGGAACTCGGTCAGTCCCGACAGGCCGACCTCGCCCAGCCGCTGCCCGGCCTCCACCCGCTGGCCGGGGGTGACCGCGACGCTGCCGCGCTTCATGTGCAGATAGGCCGTCTGCCAGCCGTCGCCATGGTCGATGACGACGGCGTTGCCGCCCCCGACCTTCATCACCGTGTCGCGCCCGACGACGTTGACGTTCACGTCCTCCATGCCGTCGCGCACCCGGAGGACGGTGCCGGCGGCGGCGGCCAGCACGGCGACGCCCCGGTCCATGGCCGTGTAGTCGGGCAGGCGGATGTCCGTGCCGTCGTGGCCGTCGTAGCTCAGCCGCCCGCAGGCGTGGTCGCGCCAGCCGGGGCCGGGGTCCTCGTCCACGTAATTCTGCACGAAGCAGGTCTCCCCGACCCGGCAATCGACCGGCAGGCCGAAGGCCGGCGCCTCCGCCGCCGCGGAGCGGGAAACCGCCGGCAGGCCGGCGAGGACGCTTGCGGACAGAAGGGCGGCGAGCGTGGCGCGGATCATGCGGGCTTCCGTCTGGCGTGGGGTCGGGGTCGCCAGGGCAGGGTGCGGCAAGCTCCGCCCCGATGCAACCGCGAGGAAGCCGTGGACGGCCGGTCAGCCGGCGACCAGCACCGCGAGCACTTCGGACGCCAGAACGGTCGGCTTGATCGGCTTGCGGATCATCCGGGCGACGCCCAGCTTGGTCAGGGCCTGCATGGTCAGTTCCGGCGGCACCCGCTCGTCGATGCCGGACAGGACGATGATCCGCAGATCCGGGCGAAGGTTCCTGGCGGCCTGGATGACTTCGAACCCGTCATGCTGCGGCATGATGAGATCGGTCACCAGCAGGTCGAAGTCATGGAAGGTGAGGGATTCGATGGCCTGCCGCGCGTCGGTGCAGCCCGTCACGCGGTTTCCTTCCTTCTCCAGAATTTTGGTGACGATGCTGAGGGATACCGGATCGTCATCGACGACAAGAATGTCGGCCATCGGAGTCTGCCCGTCCATGGGTTGGCATTTTTCCGCCCTGAATAAGGCCCAGGTGGTTTACGCCCGGTTTATGAGCAGGGTCCGCCATGCGCCCAATTCAAGGCTGCCGACTCTCCTGGGCGCACAGCGTTGACTTGCGGCGCCGTCCGCGTAAACTGTGGTCGCCTTCGCATCGAAGGTGCCGGCTGCCCAGGGCGGGGGCCGGTGGATAGGGTCATATCGCTTTCATGAGGATGTGACATGAGCACCGCACTTGCGCTGACCGCACCCTTTTCCGGCGAGTCGCTGTCCCGCTACGTCGAGCAAATTCACCGCTTCCCCGTTCTGGGTGCGGAGGAGGAGTATGTGCTGGCCACCGCGTGGCGCCAGCATGGCGACATGGACGCGGCCCGCAAGCTGGTGACCAGCCATCTGCGTCTGGTCGTCAAGATCGCCAGCGGATTCCGCGGCTATGGCCTGCCGATGACCGATCTGGTCGGCGAGGGCAACATCGGCCTGATGACCGCCGTCCGCAAGTTCGAGCCGGACCGCGGCTTCCGCCTGTCCACCTACGCGATGTGGTGGATCAAGGCGTCCATCCAGGAATACATCCTGCGCTCCTGGAGCCTCGTGAAGCTGGGCACCACCGGCGCGCAGAAGAAGCTGTTCTTCGGCCTGTCCCGCCTGAAGCGCAAGCTGGGCGAGTTCGGCAACGGCGACCTGAAGCCGGAAAGCGTCACCCGGATCGCCCAGGAACTGGACGTGCCGGAAAGCGACGTCGTGGCGGTCAACCGCCGCTTCGTCCAGCCGGTCGCCTCGCTGAACGCGCCGCTCTCCGCCGGGGAGGGGACCGCGGAGATGCAGGACTTCCTGCCCGACGAGCGCCCGAACGCCGAGGACGGCCTGCTGGAACGCGACGAGGCGGCGCACCGCAGCGCCATGCTGCGCGAGGCGATGGAGGTGCTGAAGGACCGCGAGCGCGACATCCTGACCGCCCGCCGCCTGAGCCCGTCGCCCAGGACGCTGGAGGAACTGGCCGCCGTCCATGGCGTCAGCCGCGAACGCATCCGCCAGATCGAAGAGCGTGCCTTCCAGAAGCTGTCCCAGCGCGTGCGGGAATTGGCTGCGGCAGCCTGACCCAGGGGGCTTCGTTGCCCTCCGCTCCGGCGTGGTGTATATCGAAAGGTGTATCTCCCGTTCGGTGGTGCCGTTCGTCGGCGCCAGCCCGTCCGGGAGAGGCGAGGCGGTGTTTCCATGCCCTGGGTTGTGGTGTGGGGATGGTCGGTACGCGACAAATGTTGTGATTTCGCCGCAATTTGTTGGAAAACGGGCCGCATACCGTCATAATGACAACTCGATTTCGGTGCTCCCCGGAGCCGTGCTTCGGGGGGCCATGGTGGGCGGGTGCGGTTTTGTCCAACAAGTCTTCGGCAGAGCATCAGGGTTCCGGCAGCCTGTCCGCGCCGGCAATGCCGCACACGCCGGCGTTCCTCGCGTCGCTCGCCGAAAGCGTCCTTAACCACGCCTCCTTCGCGCTGGTCTATGCCGACGCCGGGGGACGCTGCCTGTTCGCCAACCCCGCCTTCGCCGCGGCTCTGAAGTCGGCGCCCGAGTCCCTGGCGGGACGGGCGCTCGGCGATCTGGAGCATCCGCTGGCGCGCGCCGTGGCGCAGGCCCTGGACCGCGCCGCCCAGGCCGGCGAGGCCGCTCCCGTCGATTGCGAGGTGGAGCGGGCGGATGGCGGGCGCGGCGTGCTGACCGGCTGCGTCCTGCCCCACCGCACCGGCGATGGCGCCGAGGGCTTTTTCGGCCTGTTCCAAGACGTGACCGATCCGACCCGCGTCGCCGATTTCGTCCTGCGCCGCGACCCCTTCGTGACGACCCTGCTCGACGCGGCGGTGGACGGCGTGGTGGTGGCGGACCGCAACGGCATCATCCGCACGGTCAACCGCTCCTGCCGCGACCTGTTCGGCTATGACGAGGAGGAGTTGATCGGGCGGAACGTCTCGGTCTTGATGCCGCCTCCCTTCTCCCGCGACCACGACAAGTACATCAGCTCCTATCTGGAGACGGAACGCCCCAGGATCATCGGCATCGGGCGCGACGCCCTGGGCCGGCGCAAGGACGGCACGGTGTTCCCGATCCATCTGAGCGTGGGCGAGGCCCGGCTGGCGCGCGAGATCGTCTTTGTCGGCATCATCCGCGACATCTCCGAACGCTTGGCGGCGGAGCAGCGGGCGACCTATCTTGCCCGGCACGATCCGCTGACCGGCGTGCTGACCCGCACCGCCTTCCTGGAGGAATGCGAGGCCGTGCTCGCGGCACCCTTCCCCGGCCAGGAGGGGGGGCTGTTCGCGCTCTACGCGCTCGACGTGGACCAGTTCAGCGACATCAACGAGGCGTTCGGCTTCCATGTCGGCGACGCGGCGCTGAAGGCGATGGTCAGCCGGGTGACGGAGGTGCTTCCGCAGCAGACCTATGTCTGCCGCATCGCCGCCGACGAGTTCGCCGCCCTGTCCCGCGTGGAAAGCGCGGAGCAGGCGCAGACGCTGGCCGACCTTCTGCACGACCGGCTGACCGCCTCGATCTACGCCGACCGCCATTGGGTACGGCTTCGGCTGTCCATCGGCGCCGCGGTGCAGGACACCGACATCCGCACGCTGGAGGAACTGAACGCCAAGGCGAAGCTGGCGCTTCAGGCCGCGCAGCACAACGGCGGCAACGCCGTCTGCCTCTACACCCCGGAAATGGCCGCGGCGGCGACCCGGCGCATGTTCCTGACCATGCATCTCGCCCACGCCATCGAGCGGAACGAGCTGCACATGGCCTATCAGCCCATCGTCGAGGCCCGGTCCGGGCGGATCGTCGGGGCGGAGGCGCTGTTGCGCTGGACCCAGCACACGCTGGGGCCGGTCTCTCCCGGCGAGTTCATCCCGGTGGCCGAGGAAAGCGGCCTGATCGTTCCCATCACCGACTGGGTGCTGAGCGCCGTCGTGGAGCAGATGGCCGCGTGGGAGCCGGCGGGCACCCTGCCCGAACAGGTCTTCATCAACATTTCCGGCCCGCAGTTCCTGCGCGGCAACCTCAGCGCCCGTCTGGAGGAGCTTCTGGGCCGTCACCCGGCGCTGCGCGGGCGGCTGGGTCTGGAGATCACCGAACAGGCGGCGGTGCGCGACCTGACGACCGCCGTGCAGACCCTGACGGAGCTGGAAGCCATCAGCGTGCAGGTGGCCATCGACGATTTCGGGTCGGGCTATTCCTCGCTCAGCTACGTGCAGCAGCTTCCGGTGTCGAAACTGAAGATCGACCGCGCCTTCATGGCGGACATCCCGGACAACCTGAAGAACGGGGCGCTGGTCCGCGCCGCGGTCGGCATGGCGCACGGCCTCGGCCTCGTCACCGTGGCCGAAGGGGTGGAGACGGAGGAACAGCGGGACTTCCTGGTCTCCATCGGCTGCGATCTGCTTCAGGGCTACCTGTTCGGCCGGCCCTCCGCTCCCGATGTGTTCGCGGCGATGGTCCGCGCCCAGCAACCGGCGATGGCCTGACGGGGAAACCCTCCTCCCGGGACGGGAGAGGGGTTATCCCTCCAGCCGCTCCGGCTCCTTCCCGGCGACGGCGGGCGTTTCGATGGCGTGCGCGGGCAGGCGTTCGCGGCGGGTTTCCCGGCGCTGCCAGCGGCGGAAGGACCGCTTCGACCACCAGGACACGATCTTCTGCCACAGCCGCGTCGGGCGCTGGAACAGCGGCACGCGCGCCTTGTCCATCGCCGACGGTTCCAGCGCGAGGCCGACGGAGGTGATCTGGCCGTCCTGCATGTCGCGGACGATCAGTTCCACGCCGCCCATGCGCATCCGGTCGCCGAGCTCGCAATTGCCGCCGAACTCGTTGCGCAGCAGGTCGCGCAGCGACCGCTTGGCGTTGGCCAGCGACAGGGGCAGGCCGTACATCTCGGCGATCTGCTCCACCGTCGCGTCGGGGTTCAGCACCAGATCGCCATAGAACTCCCGGTCGTCCTGGTCCAGCGGGCGGCTTTCGGCGAACAGCTTGTCGATCAGCGGCAACTGGCTGGGCGGTGTGAACAGATAGACCATGTCGCCGGCCTGGAGCGTCCGGGCCTTGTGCAGCGGCACCACGCGCCCCTCGCGGATCACCAGGGAGGGCCGGGCGAAGCGCGGCATGCGCTGCCCGCGGGCTGCGGGGCTCTTCGGGTGGACGGTGTAGGCGACCATCTCCTGGTCGGCTTCGCCGGGCAGTTCCAACTCGAACCGTTCGACCGGGCCGCGCCGCGGCGGGACGATCAGCTTCAGCCAGCGCGCCATCGGGCCGATGGTCCAGCCCTGCACCGCCAGCGACACGATGACCACCAGAAAGGCCGTGTTGAAGATCACCTGCCCGCCCGGCAGGCCGCCCAGGATCGGCACAAGGGCAAGCAGCATGGACACCGCCCCGCGCAGCCCGACCCAGGCCATGAAGGTCGTCTCGTTGGCCGAGAAGCGGAAGGGCAGCAGGCACAGCCACACCGCGAGCGGGCGGGCCAGCAGGATCAGCAGGGCGGCCAGGGCCAGCGCGGGCAGGGCGATGGCGCCGAAGTCGTGCGGGGTGGCGAACAGGCCCAGCATCACGAACATGACGATCTGGCTGAGCCAGGTCAGGCCCGAATGGAACTGCCGCAGGCCCAGCGCCCCGCGCAGCTTCACGTTGCCCGCCACCAGGCCGGCGGCGTAGACGGCGAGGAAGCCGCTGCCCCCCAGCTCGTTGGTGCCGGCGAACAGGAACAGGGCGAAGGCCAGGGTCACCACCGGGTTCAGGCCAGGGTCGAGGCGCGCCTTGTTGATGAAGGCGGCCAGCCCCGCGCCGCCCGCGATGCCCAGGACGGCGCCGCCCACGATCTGCATCAGCAGGAAGCGGACCAGCTCCAGCGGCGTTCCCCAGCCGTGCAGCGCCGCCTCCACCAGCATGGCGGTGAGCAGGATCGCGGTCGGGTCGTTGCTGCCGGATTCGATCTCCAGCGTCGAGCGCACGCGGTCGCGGATGGTGATGCCGCCGACCCGCAGCAGGAAGAAGACCGCCGCCGCGTCGGTGGAGCTGACCACCGCGCCGACCAGCATGGATTCGATCCAGGGCAGCCCCAGCAGAAAATGGGCGGCGACGCCGATGACGCCGGTGGTGATGGCGACGCCGACGGTCGCGAGGCTGAGCGCCGGCCACGCCGCCGCGCGGTAGCTGGACAGCTTGGTGTCCAGGCCGCTTTCGAAGAGGATCACGGCGAGCGCGATGGAGCCGATCAGGAACGCGCTGTCCGCGTCGTTGAAGCTGATGCCCCCGACGCCGTCCACGCCGGCCAGCAGCCCGACGCCCAGGAAGATCAGCAGCAGCGGCGTGCCGAACCTCAACGCCAGATAGCTGGTCAGGATGCTGACGATCAGCAGCGACGACCCGATCAGGATGATGGTGCTCGCTGTCTCCATAGTCCTCGCGCCGGGGTAGGGGAATGCCACGTCCGTGGTTCATCCGATTTTGGCAATTCTTGGGCGCCAGTGCAATGCAGCAGCCAAAATTTCCCAATGTTCCTAAAATAATACAGAAATGTCTCCCGCAATGCAGCATTGCAGCGGGCTAAAATCCTTCCGGGTTAACGCAACGGGCGAGGGGCATTTCATGGTTCGTATACGGCGTATTCCGGCGCTTCCCCTCGCGGCCCTGACGCTTGTCCTGTCGTCCGCGGCGGCAGCGGGGTCCCTGCCCGATCTGGACCGGACGGCGGGCGGCGGTGCGGCGGCGGTCCGCTTCGACAAGAAGGCGATCGACCTCGGCGGCTGGGGCGCGCTGGAGGTCGGGCAGACGGAAAGCGCGTCGCGCCGATTGGTGGCGACCTCGCCGGTGCGGGACCAGTGGTTCTCCGACCCCGTCTTCATGAACGACGGCGCCTTTGGCGGTCCGGACGCGCGGGCGACCTATTATTCGCCGGGCCTGCACGGGTTCAACATCGGCCTGGGCTACACCCCCGTCCGCACGGAGCTGGGGGCCGCCGACCCGCTCGCCCGCCATGTCGTCGAAGGGGTGGTCCGGCACGAGGGCCGGATGGGCAAGGCCCGGCTGCGCATCACCGCCGGGGCCGGCAAGGCCGCCGTCGCCAAGGACCGCGGCACGCCCCGCAAATCCTGGGTGGTCGGCGGGCAGGTGGCGCTTCCCGGCGTGACGGTCGGCGCCGGCTATCGCGAACAGTTGCCCGACGACGGTGCAGCCCGCCGGACGCTCAACGCCGGCCTCTATCTGGAGCAGGGCACCCCGCTGCGGGGATGGAGCGTCATGGGCCGGCTGGCCCACACCCAGGTCGGCGACCAAGCCCCGCAGGAGGTTTGGTCCACGGGCCTGCGCTTCCGCATGTCGCCGAAGGTCAGCGTCACCGCCGATCTGGGCACCATGACCTACGGCGGCGATCCGTCCGACAGCACCATGCTGCGCGTCGGCACCCGCGTGCTGTTCTAGCCAGGCGTTCCAGGCGTTTGACGGACTTCTCCCGCACCGTTCCGGGCTGATGTCCCGGCGGAATCGCGGTGCCGTGGAAGCAAATCGCATCCTCGCGTGTTTACAGGAGCAAGAAGCACCACAAGGAGGGTTTGGACATGTCTCGTTTGCGCCTGATCGGGACCGCCATTGCGCTGTTGACGCTCGCGGCCTGTTCGACCGGCGGCGTGGTGGGCGGCACGGCTGGCGCCGCGGGCGGCTACGCCTTGGACGGCAAGCGTGGCGCCATCATCGGCGGCCTGGGCGGCGCAGCGCTGGGCACGGCGCTGGACCGCTGACCGGATGCAGCGGGTCCGCGCGATCCGCCGCTGACGATGGCAAGCGCGCCGTGCCTTGTCGGCACGGCGCGCTTCCATGCCGGCTTCCACCGACGATCAATTCGCCATGGACGGCAAACCGGCAGGGAACGGCCCGGCCGATTTTGCCGCCCGGCAAGAGCACCCCACCGGGAAGTTCCAATAGGCGATTGATTTCAAATAATATTTAAGGTTGCACAAAACTTGCTTGGCGGGCTCCCAGCCCATCGGTCACGGGAAACCGTCATGCAGATTTCCAGCTATATGAGCGGCATCCTCCGCTCCGACACCAAATCCACCGTGCCGGGCGGCAGCGGCAGCGCGGACAAGGAGGCGACCGGTGTCAGCGCCGCGGACGCCTTTCTCAAGGAGGCGCGGAAGACGCCCGCCCAGCGCATCCGGGACCAAATGCTCACCCGCCTCAAGCTGGACGAGGAATCGCTCGCCGCCATGCCGCCGGAAAAGCGGGAGGCGATCGAGAAGCAGATCGCCGAGGAATTGAAGCGCCAACTGACCGGCGTGAACGACCGGCGCGGTGCGGCGGTCGACCTGACCGCCTGACTCCGCTCAGACAGGGGGCGAATAGCCGAAAACCCTCAGCGCGTCTTGAAGGTCGGGGAGGACGCGCTCGACCGCCGCTTCCCCCTCGCGGATGCAATCGTCCGCCCGGTCGAACTCCGACAGGCCGATGTGGCCCAGCCGCGGCGTGATGTGCACGTCCGGTGGCTCGCCCGCCAGACGGGACCGCGCGATGCGGTCGGTGACGATGCCCAGGGAGGAGACCATGACGCCGAACAGGCTCGGTCCCTCGTAATCGCGCCGGAAGATGCGGCGGCTCAAGGCGCCGATCGGCACGCGGAATCCCAGGCGGGGCTTGTCCCCATCCTCCGAAGCCGGATCGTCGATCAGCTTCAGGAGGTCGAACCCCGCCGCGGTCGGCACCGCGGCGCCGGGGCGCCGCGCCTTGCCGATAATGTCGGCGGACAGGTTCACGGCGATCACCATCTGGGCGCCCAGGGCCCGGCAGGCCGACACCGGCACCGGGTTGACCAGCGCGCCATCCACCATCCAGCGCCCCTCGAACTGCACCGGCGGGAACACCCCCGGCAGGGAGAAGGAGGTGCGCAGGGCGTCCACCAGGGGGCCGCTGCGCATCCATACCTCGTGCCCGGTGACCAGATCGGTGGCGATGGCGGCGAAAGGGTTGGGAAGCTCCTCGATCCGGACGTCGCCCAGATGGTGGCGCATCTCCGCCACCAGACGGTCCCCGCCGATCAGCCCGCCGCCCTGGCGCAGCCGCAAATCCAGATAGCCGACGATTTTCATCCGGGTAAGGCTGCGCGTCCATTCCTCCAGCGCGTCGAGCTTTCCGGCGAGATGGACGCCACCGACCAGCGCCCCGACGGAGCTTCCGCAGACGATGTCCGCCTCGATCCCATAGCGCTTCAGCGCCCGCAGGACCCCGATGTGCGCCCAGCCGCGGGCCACTCCGGCGCCCAGCGCCAGACCGATGCGGGGCCGGTGATGCCGGCCGTTTCCGTGCCCGTTTCCGTGCCCGTTGCCGAATCCGCTTCCGCCGTCCGCCGCCATGGCGCCTCCTTTTGCAACAGGGTGGAGCGCGTTCCTGCGGATAGTGTGAAGCTCCGCCGGTTAAGGAAACCTGATCGGTTCCGGTCTGGTGGACAAGCACCGGCGCCATCGGCTAAGCCATCGCGATTGCGCTACAGGAAGACGGGCACGTGAGCAAGAAGAGCGGAGAGCGGCTGCGCCTGGACGCGGCGACGGAGCGGCTGGTGGGCCGCATGCTGCGGGAATGGGTCCGCCCCTACACCGGCAAGCTGATGCTGTCCTTCGTCCTGATGGCCGTGGTGGCGGCGGCGACCGGCGCCTACCCGCTGCTGATCGACCGGGCCTATTCGATGTTCTCCGAGCAGGACCGGACCATGCTGCTGGTCATCCCGGTGCTGATCATCGCGGTCACGGCGGTCAAGGCGCTGTCGATGTACGCGCAGACGGTGGTGACCACCGACATCGTGCAGCGCATCATCAGCGATGTGCGCCTGTCGATGTTCGACCATCTGCTGAAGGCCGACACGGCGCAGCTTCACGCGGCCCCCACCGGGACGATGACTTCCCGCTTCATCAGCGACGTGGACCTGATCCGCAACGCGCTGTCGCGGACCCTGACCGGGCTGGTGCGCGACATCCTGACGGTGATCGCGCTGGTCGGGTCGATGTTCTACCTGGACTGGGTTCTGTCACTGATCGTCTTCCTGATCTACCCGATCGCCGCCATTCCCATCGTCAACATCGGCAAGCGGCTGCGCCGCGTGTCGCGCGACACCCAGGCGCAGATGGGCGACATGACCGCCCTGCTGACCGAAAGCCTGGCCGGCGCCCGCATGGTCAAGACCTATTGCCTGGAGGATTACGAGCGCGCCCGCGCCGCCCGCGCCTTCGAGGACAATTTCGTCCTGACCATGAAGGCGACCCGTGCCCGCTCCCGCATCGACCCGATGATGGAGGTGCTGGGCGGCGCCGCGGTGGCCGGGGTGATCGCTTTCGCCGGTTACCGCATGGCGATGGGCGAGGGCTCGGTCGGCGCCTTCTCCGGCTTCGTCGGCGCGCTTCTCATGGCGGCGCAGCCGGTGCGCGCCATCGGCACGCTGAACGCCGTGCTCCAGGAAGGTCTGGCCGCCGCCCAGCGCATCTTCGAACTGGTGGACGAAAAGCCGACCATCACCGAGCGGCCCGGCGCCAAGCCCCTGGCGGTGGAGCGTGCCGCCGTGTCCTTGCGCGGCGTCCGCTTCGCCTACGAGGAGGGGACGGAGACGCTGAAGGGCATCGACCTGGAGGTTCCCGCGGGCGCCACGGTGGCCCTGGTCGGGCGCAGCGGGGCCGGCAAGTCCACAGTCTTCAACCTCATCCCGCGCCTCTACGACGCGACCGGCGGGGATGTGCTGATCGACGGGCAGGATGTGCGGGCGGTGACCCTGGGCAGCCTGCGCGGGGTGATCTCGCTGGTCAGCCAGGACACGGTGCTGTTCAACGACACGGTGCGTGCCAACATCGCCTTCGGGCGGCTGGACGCGCCCTTCGACGACGTCGTGGCCGCCGCCAAGGCCGCCGCCGCGCACGATTTCGTCGCGCGGCTGCCGGACGGCTACGACACGGTCATCGGCGACCGCGGCGTGAAGCTGTCGGGCGGCGAGCGGCAGCGCCTCGCGCTCGCCCGCGCCTTCCTCAAGGACGCTCCCATCCTGCTTCTTGACGAGGCGACGAGCGCGCTGGACAGCGAATCCGAACGGCTGGTCCAGGGCGCCCTGGAACGGCTGACCCGGGGCCGCACGACGCTGGTCATCGCCCACCGGCTGGCCACCGTGCGCAACGCCGACCGGATCGTGGTGATGGAGGGCGGACGCATCGTGGAGCAGGGCACCCACGACACCCTGATCGCGCAGAACGGCACCTACGCCCGCCTGTGCAAGCTCCAGTTCGGCGAGGACGGGGAGGCCGCGCTGCTGGCCCCCTGATACAGCACCCCGATCGGGCTCCCCCACATCCGGCGCTTCCGGTCCGAAGCCCGGCCCGCGGTCATTCCGCCGCAGGCAGCATCTCCACCACGGCGTTGCGCAGCTCCTGCGCGGCGATGGGCTTGTGCAGCAGGGTGTGGCCGCCCGCGCGGGCTTCGGCCAGACGCTCCGGCGCGGTGTCGCCGGTGATGATGGTCGCCGGCACCGGCGTCTTGAGGCGGTCGCACACCGCCCGGATGGCGTCCAGCCCCGTCTTCCCGTCGCGCAGGCGGTAGTCGGCCAGGATGGCGCTCGGCCATTCCCCGCTCTCGACGTGCTGAACCGCATCCTCGATGGAGCCAGCCGTCAGCACGCGGTATCCCCAGCCTTCCAGCATGGTCTGCAGGCCGATGCGGATCAGGGGCTCGTCGTCGATCACCAGAATCAGGCCGCACCGGTCGTCCTTCGCCAGCCGGGCTTCGGCCTGTTCCGGAGGGAAGGCGTAACGGGCGACCAACGGCACATCGACGCAGAAGGCGGACCCGCCTCCCGGCCTGGACCGCAGGTGGATCCTGTGGCCCAGCAGGCGGGCAAGGCGCCGCACCACCGCCAGACCGAGCCCCAGCCCCTTGCCGCGGTCCCGCTCCTGGTTGCTGACCTGAACGAACTCTTCGAAGATGTCCTCGTGCTTGTCGGAGGGAATGCCGATCCCGCTGTCCACCACTTCGATGCGCACCCGGTCGCCGCGGCGCCGGCAGCCGATCAGCAGCCCGCCATGCTCGGTGTAGCGCAGCGCGTTCTCCACGAGGTTGCGCAGGATGCGCATCAGCAGGGCCGGGTCGCTGCGGATCGTCAGGGTGCAGGGCGCCACGCGCAGCCGCAGCCCCTTGGCCTCCGCCTGGGGATGATACTCGGTGCCCAGCCGCTCGATGATCTGGCCGATCGGAAGGTCCTGAAACTGGGGAACGATCAGCCCCGCATCCAGCTTGGAGACGTCCAGAAGGCTGTCGAGCAGCATGCGCAGCCCATCCATGGCCTGCCCCAAGGAGTCCAGCAGGGGGGCCGCCGGATGACCGCTCAGCCGCTGCTCCAGCGCGGATCGGAACAGCATCATGGCCTGCACCGGCTGGCGCAGATCGTGGCTGGCCGCGGCGAGGAACTTGGACTTCGCGACGTTCGCCCGGTCGGCCTCGGCCTTGGAGGCGCGCAGGGCGTCCTCGGCACGGCGGCGTTCGGTGATGTTGCGGACGATCCCCGTGAAGTAGCGGCGCCCGCCGGCGGTCCATTCGTTGACCGCCAGTTCGATCGGGAAGTTCGATCCGTCCTTGTGCCGCCCTTCCGTCTCGCGCCCGATGCCGGTGAAGTTCTTCTCGCCGGTGCTTCGGTCGGCCTTCGGGTAACCGTCGTGCGCAGAGTGGAACAATTCGGGCAACAGGATGTGGACGTTCTGGCCGATCACTTCCTTGGCCTCGTACCCGAAAATGCTTTCGACCGCCGGGTTGATGCTCTGGATCGTGCCGGTCTTGTCGATGACCATCATGGCGTCCACCGCGGTCTGCACGATGGCCCGGTAGCGTGCCTCGCTCTCCGCCAGCGCCGCCTCGCGCCGCCGGATGAGGTCCGCCGCCGTCCGGATGGCCCGTCCCACCGCGTCGATCTCGGCCACGCCCCCGCCCCCGGTGGGCGGCGGCACCGGGTATCCGGCGCCCAGCGCGTCCGCCGCTTCGGATAACCGCGCGACGGAGCGCGTCAGGCGCCGCCCGAGCAGGATGGCGGCCCCGATCCCGACCACGAGAAGAACGACGCCGCCGCCGGCGAAGAGAAGCAGGGCCTGACGGGCCGGAGCGGCCAGCAACGACAGCGGAACGCTCGCAGCGACCACCCAGCCGAAGGTCCTGGAGCGGCTGTAGGCTTGGATCGCCTCCACCCCCTCCAGATTGACGGCGTGGTGGATCCCGTCCGGCAGTTCCTGCATCCCGGTCCACAGCGAGGCGGGAAGCTGCTTGCCGACGAATTGTTCGGTCAGATGCGAGCGGGCGATGACGACGCCGTCCTGGTCGATCACCCCGGCCCGCCACCCCGCCGGGATTCGCTCCGGCGACACGATGGCCTGAAGCCGTTCCTGGGGAATGGTCAGGCTCAGCAGATAGCGGATGCCGCCGTCGCCGATCACCGGGGCGATCACCGCCAGAAGCGGTGCCCGGGACACGCCGCCGACGAACAGGCCGGTGACCTGCGGGCGCGCCGTGTCGAGCACGCGCTGGTCGGCCTCGACGGACGTGTTGTCCGGCAGATCCGCTCCCCACGGCATGCGGCTGTTGATGAGTTGCCGGCCCGACCGATCACGGAGAACCACGTTGGTGCCGAGCCGGTCCCGCACGTCGGCGGCCTGCCGGTAAAAGCCGGCCAGATCGTCGTCGGCAAGGCTTTCCGACGTCGCCAGAACCTCGGCGGCGGCGATCAGGCGGGCGACCTCCCGGTCCACGTCTTCGGCCAGCAGGCGCGTCCGGTCACGGACGAACCGTTCCGTCTGCTGAGCCTGTGCATCGATGTTCCGGATGAGGAGAATCACCGAGAACAGGACGAGCGGGACGGCGACGGCGGTCACCAGCAGGATGAGCCAGGTCCGGACCCGCTGCGGTCGCGTCCACCATTGGCTCCGGCGGCCCTTGTCCGGGGCGTGCATCATCGGTGCCCCGGCCATGCGCGGGCGACTCGGTGTTCCGGGGCCGGGCGGCCCCCGTTCGGGAAGGTCCCGTCCATCCGGGCGGCTCCGGTGCGCGCAGACCGTCCGCGTTCGCCTTGCGGCAGGGTTGGAATGGCTTGGCTAAGGTTGCCGACCGGGGGAAAGCGTCCGGCAGGAACGTTCCAAGGCATCTTCGCGGACCATTCCTGGGAAGGTGGATGTTGGTGTTTCCAAACCGCATCGTAGCACAGAGCGCAAAAAGCGGTTGAAAGGTTTCCTCCATGCTCATGGCATGGTTTTGCGGAACGGTTGTGGGCACGATCTGGGCACGGCGGGATTCCGCTGCCGGCGATTGGCACCGGCGCCCGAACCGGTCTATGGTCGCGCATCATGGAACCTGCCCTCGACGACGCCATCCGCCTGCACAAAACCGGCAACCACGGGGGGGCCGAGCCGCTCTACCGCGCCATACTGGAGCGCGAGCCGGAAAATCGCGGTGCTCACCAGATGCTGGCGATGCTCCTGGTGCAGACCGGGCGCGCGGCGGAGGCCGCCGGCCATTTCCGGACCTTTCTGCGCCTCGACCCCGGCGGCGTCGCCGGCTACAGCAACCTCGCCGCCGCCCTGCGCATGGCCGGACAGGGGGCGGAGGCCGTGGCCTGCCTGCATCGCGCGCTGGCCCTCGACCCGGCGCACGCCGCATCCTGGTTCAATCTCGGCAACGGTCTGAAGCAGCAGGAGAAGGCGGCGGCGGCCCAGCGCAGCTACCGGCGGACCCTGGCGCTGGAGCCCGGCCACGGCGGGGCGGCGGGCAACCTGGACGGCCTGCGGGACCAGTGGGGGACGCGGCTGGGCGAGGCGGAGCGGCTG